>NZ_LZLE01000001.1 GCF_001673155.1 Mycobacterium sp. 1423905.2
GGTGCGCGTCGAACGCGCGCTGGAGATCTCCTGATGGCGCACGCGCCGCTGCGCGGGGCTCAGCTCACCGTGCGCGGCTGGCAAGCCCTGGTGCTGTCGGTCATGGGCGTGGTGGTGCTGGCCGGCGCGGTCGCCGGTGCGTTACTGCTGCACCGCAGCGACGCGTTGTCGCACCAGCTCCGCGACGACATTCAGCCCGCGCACGGTGAGCTGAGCCCCGCGCAGCGGCGCGTGCGCCATCAGGAGATCTCCAGCGCGCGTTCGACGCGCACCACCGCGATGTCGTCGGTGAGCCCGCCGCGGGACTGCGCGCGTTGCTGTGCGCCGTCGATCAGCGCGTCGACGAACGCGGGCCCGGGCAGGTTGACGTGGGACCGCGCCAGCGCCAGCAGCCCGTCCTCGCCGAGGCGTTCGATGCCGCGGCCCGAATACCCTTCGAACAGCCCGTCGGTGAGCAGCAGCAGGCCGTGACCGACGGGCAGCTCCAGCTCGACCTGCGGCCAGTCGTTGAACCGGAGTCCCAGCGCCGGACCCCCCGGCGGCTCGATCCACTCCACCGTGTCCGGGCGCTGCCACAGCATGCCGGGATGGCCGGCGCGGATGGCGGTGAGTCGCTCGCTGTCAGGCTGGATCGCCAGGCTGAGCACCGTCGCGAACACCCCGGTGTCGGTGCGTTCGGCGTGCAGGACCCGCTCGAGTTGGCGCATCAGGTCGACCCCGTGAATGCCGGCGAAGGTGAGCGTGCGCCACGCGATCCGCAATGCGGCGCCCAGGGCTGCCTCGTCGGGGCCGTGCCCGGCGACGTCACCGATCAGCACGTGCACGACTCCGTCCGGCAGCTGGACCACGTCGTAGAAGTCACCGCACAGCAACGCGTTCTCGCGGCTGGGCCGGTAACGGGTGACGATGTCCACGCCGGGGCGGTCGAGCAAGATCGGCGAGGGCAACAGCCCGCGTTCCAGCAGAGCGTTCTCCCGCGCGCGCAGTTGAGTGGCGCGCAAGTCGGCGGCGATGAGCTCGGCCCGTTTGCGCTCGATCGCATACAACAACGCCCGACGCAGCATCTCCGGCTCGACGCGACCTTTGACCAGGTAGTCCTGGGCACCTGCCGCCACCGCCGAGGCACCGAAGTACTCGTCGTTGAGTCCGGTCAGCACGACGATCGGAACGGTCGCATCGCTTTTCAGAATGCGGTTCAAGGCGTCGATCCCGTTGGCGTCGGGCAGATTGAGATCCAGCAGCACACAGTCGGGACGCGACGAAGCCAATTCGCGTTCGGCATGCGCCATCGACTGTGCCCACACCACCTCGATGTCGGCGACCGCGTCCGCGATCAGGTCTTCCACCAGCACCGCGTCACCGCGGTCGTCTTCGACCAGCAGCAGCGAAAGGGATTGCCAATGCGGCGTCGAATCCAGGCCCGGGGCGAGTCCCGGCGTCAGTTCGGGGTCATGCGGCGCGCGCACGGCAGCCAACGTCCTTCAAGTGATACCCCCTGGCCGTGGTGACACCCGTCTGCTCGAGTAGGACGAAGACCGACAATAGTGGGCGCGCGGCGAACTGCCGCGCTCGACCTTCGCAGCCCCGCCGGCCGCCCGATAGCGTGCGCTGGGTTGCAAGGGTGCATCCTATTCGGTGCAGCTGGCGTTTACGCGCAGATACGCCGCGTTCACGCCCGCTGGAGCCGGCGCCGGCATCGCCGGGTCAGCGCAGCAGCGCGCGGCTCATCACCACCCGCTGGATCTGATTGGTGCCCTCGTAGATCTGGGTGATCTTGGCGTCGCGCATCATGCGCTCGACCGGGAAGTCCTGGGTGTAGCCGTACCCGCCGAACAGCTGCACGGCGTCGGTGGTCACCTCCATAGCCACATCGGAGGCAAGGCACTTCGACGCCGCCGAAATGAACCCGAGGTTGCCCTCGCCACGCTCGGCGCGGGCGGCCGCAGAGTAGACCATCAGCCGCGCGGCCTCCACCTTCATCGCCATGTCGGCGAGCATGAACTGCACGCCCTGGTTGTCGCTGACCGGGCGGCCGAACTGCTTGCGTTCCTTGGTGTAGGCGATCGCGGCGTCCACCGCGCCCTGGGCGATGCCGACCGCCTGGGCGCCGATGGTCGGACGGGTGTGGTCAAGGGTGGCCAGCGCCGTTTTGAAACCCTGCCCCGGGTCGCCGATGATGCGGTCGCCCGGGATGCGGCAATTCTCGAAGTACAGCTCGGTGGTGGGCGAGCCCTTGATACCGAGCTTCTTCTCCTTGGGGCCGACGGTGAAGCCCTCGTCGTCACTGTGCACCATGAACGCCGAGATCCCGTTGGCGCCCTTGTCCGGATCGGTCACGGCCATCACCGTGTACCAGTCCGACTTGCCGCCGTTAGTGATCCAGCACTTGGCGCCGTTGAGGATCCAGTCGTCGCCGTCGGCCTTGGCCCGGGTCCGCATGGACGCGGCGTCGCTGCCTGCCTCGCGCTCACTGAGCGCGTAGGAGGCCATCGCGGTGCCGTCGGCGATCTGCGGAAGCACTTGCTTCTTGAGCTCGTCGGAGCCGCGCAGGATCAAGCCCATGGTGCCCAGCTTGTTGACCGCCGGGATCAGGGACGCCGAGGCGTCGACGCGAGCCACCTCCTCGATGACGATGCACGCCGCCACCGAGTCCGCGCCCTGGCCGCCGTACTCCTCGGGGACGTGTACGGCGTTGAACCCGTTGGCATTCAGCGCGTCCAGCGCTTCCTGCGGGAAGCGGGAATTCTCGTCCACGTCGGCGGCGTGCGGAGCGATCTCCTTTTCCGCCAGCGCGCGGATGGCGGCCCGCAACTCCTGGTGTTCTTCGGGTAAGTGAAACAGATCAAACGACGGGTTTCCGGCCCAACTGGCCATCACGAGCCTCCTTGCCCTCTGCCTGCGACGCCGTTGTTCCTCGGGCCGGTGCTCGGCCCGTCATCGCAAGGCTACTAGCCAGTAACTTTACCCTGAAGATCGCGCAGCGCCGCATCCTTGGCCCGCACGCTCTCGGCCAGCTGGTCCTGGAACTCGACGATGCGGGCGCGCAGTGCGGGGTCGCACGATGCCAGGATGCGCACGGCGAGCAAGCCGGCGTTGCGGGCGCCGCCGATGGACACCGTGGCCACCGGGACACCGGCCGGCATCTGCACGATCGACAGCAACGAGTCCAGGCCGTCGAGGCGGGCCAGCGGGACCGGGACCCCGATAACCGGCAGCGGCGTGGCCGACGCGACCATTCCGGGCAGGTGCGCGGCACCGCCGGCCCCGGCGATGATCACCTCGAGCCCGCGGTCTGCCGCGGTGCGGGCGTAGTCGAACATCACCTCCGGCGTCCGATGTGCCGAGACCACCCGCACCTCGGCCGGGATGTCGAATTCGGCCAGCGCCGCGGCGGCGTCGGCCATCACCGACCAGTCGCTGTCGCTGCCCATGATCACCCCGACCCGGGGCTGCGGGGTCATGTGCGCTGCTCCTCCTCATCGTTCGGGTGTGCGTGCGGGTCCCAGCCGTCCGCCCACTGCCCGTGGGCCAACCAGTGGGCCGCCAACTCAGCGCGTTCCCGCAGCTGCGCCAGCCCGGCGGTGTTGGTGCCGAGAAAGTTGATATGCCCGACCTTGCGCCCGGGCCGCTCCGCCTTGCCGTACAGGTGCACCCGGGCGTCAGGCATCCGCGCGAACAGGTGGTGCAACCGCTCGTCGACCGACATGGCCGGCGGCTCCGCGGCGCCGAGGACGTTAGCCATCACCGTGACCGGCACGGTGGCTTCGGTGTCGCCCAACGGGTAGTCCAGGACCGCGCGCAAATGCTGCTCGAACTGGCTGGTCTTCGCTCCGTCCATGGTCCAGTGCCCGGAGTTGTGCGGGCGCATCGCCAATTCGTTGATCAGCAGCGTGCCGTCGACCGTCTCGAACAGTTCGACGGCGAGTACGCCGACGACGCCGAGTTCGGCGGCCAACCGCAGCGCGAGCCGTTGGGCGTCCGCCGCCGCGTCGCCACCCAGGTCGGGTGCCGGCGCGATGACCAGCACACAGATGCCGTCGCGCTGCACGGTCTCCACCACCGGCCAGGCCGCGCCCTGCCCGAAGGGTGAGCGCGCCACCAGTGCGGACACCTCCCGGCGCAGCCGCACCCGCTCCTCGACCAGCACCGGCACACCGCCGGTCAGGTATTCGCGGGCGATGTCGCGGGCCTCGACAAGGTCTCGGGCCATGCGCACGCCGCGCCCGTCGTAACCGCCGCGCACCGCCTTGACCACCAGCTCGGCCGCGTCCAGACCGGCCGCGAACTTGTCCAGCTCGGCGAGTTCGTCGAGGGTGTGGATTCCGGTGTAGCGGGGCACCGGAGCGCCGAGCGCGTCCAGCCGTTGGCGCATCACCAGCTTGTCCTGGGCGTGGACCAGCGCCTGCGGCGGCGGGGCCACGTTGACGCCCTCGGCGACCAGCTTCTCGAGCAGCTCGGTCGGGACGTGTTCGTGGTCGAAGGTCAACACGTTCGCCCCGGTTGCCACCTTGCGCAGGTCATCCAGCTCGGTGTGGGACCCGATCACCACGTTGGGGGTGACCTGGGCCGCCGGCTCGTCGGGCGCAGTGGCCAACACGCGCAGGTTCTGGCCCAGCGCGATCGCGGCCTGGTGGGTCATTCGGGCCAGCTGACCGCCGCCGACCATGGCGACAACGGGGGTGCGGGGACTCGGCACGGCCATTATGGTGTCATGGCGTCTGACCGGCGTGTTTAGCGGCTGCGGAACCAAATCGTTATGTATTATTTTGCACCGCTTTCGTGTGCGACCGTAGACTGCCGCGTGTGTCCTTTGCCGATGCCACAATTGCGCGCCTGCCCAAGGTCATGCAGCCGGTCGCGGAACGCCACCACGAATTAATCAAATTCGCGATCGTCGGCGGCACCACTTTCATCATCGACTCGGCAATTTTCTACACGCTCAAGCTGACAATTCTCGAACCCAAGCCGGTTACGGCGAAGGTGATCGCGGGGATCGTCGCCGTCATCGCCTCCTACGTGCTCAACCGGGAGTGGAGTTTCCGGGACCGCGGCGGGCGCGAACGCCATCACGAAGCGCTGCTGTTCTTCGCCTTCAGCGGCGTCGGGGTGCTGCTGAGCATGGCGCCGCTGTGGATCTCCAGCTACATCCTGGAGCTGCGCGTGCCCATGGTGTCGCTGACGTGGGAGAACATTGCCGACTTCATCTCGGCCTACATCATCGGGAACTTGCTGCAGATGGCGTTTCGCTTCTGGGCTTTCCGGCGCTGGGTGTTTCCCGACGAGTTCGCCCGCAGTCCCGACAAGGCGCTGGAATCTGCGCTCACCGCGGGCGGTATCGCCGAAGTCTTCGAAGACGAGCTCGAGGGCGGGAACGTCACACTGCTGCGGGTCTGGCGCAACCGCACCAAGGCCGGCCGGCTCACTCAGCTGGGCGACTCCTCGGTCCCCAAGGTGTCGAAGACTTCGTGATACAGCAGCGCGTGCACCTCACGCAGGCGCGGGATGTTGTGGAACTGCAGCGGATCTTGTGACGCCGACTCGATGATGAGCGTCCCGGTCCGGAAAATGCGCTCAAAGATCCGGTCCCGGAACTCCACGCTGTTGATGCGGGCCAGCGGGATGTCGATGCCGCTGCGGGTCAGCACCCCTTGCCGGTACATCACCCGCCGGTTGGTGACCACGAAGTGTGTGGTCAGCCACGTCAGGAACGGCCACAGCGTCAGCCAGCCGACGATCACCAGCCAGATTCCCCAGACGACGCCGTAGATGATGTTCTTGGCCAGTTGCTGCCAGGGCGTCGAGTTGACGAAACCCGAGCCGGTCGCCGCCAGGGCGGTCACCAGGATCAGCACCAGGACCGGCCAGATCAGGCGCTTCCAGTGCGGGTGCCGATGCAGCACCACCTGTTCGCCCGCGGCCAGGGCATTGTCCGGATAGCTCATCAGGGGAAGCTATCGCACGTGCACCACGTCGCCAGCGGAAATCACGACGGTCTCGGGTGGTTTGCCGGCGTCGTCGAGCCCGGTCTCCAAGCGCAGTCGACCCTGGTCGTCGATGTCGCGGGCGATGCCGACAATTCGGCGCCCCCCGGGCAGTTCGACACGCACTTGGGAGCCGATGGTCAAGCTGCGCGCCCGGTAGTCGGCCATCAACTGCGCGTCGGCCCCGCCGGCGCGCCGCCAGCCGGTGATCCGTTCGGCGAGCTCGCGCAGCAACCGCCGGACCAGCAGCTCGCGATCGGGCGTGGCGACGCCTTGGTCCAGCAGCGAGGTGGCTCCGCCACCGGCCACCTCCTCCGGCGCTTGGGTGACGTTGAGCCCGATCCCGATCACCGCGAAGGGCTGCGTGACCTCGGCGAGGATGCCGGCCAGCTTGCCGCCCCCGGCGAGCACGTCGTTGGGCCACTTCAGGCCCGCCTCCACGGTGGTTTCGGTGGCCACCGCGTCGACCACTGCCAGGCCCGCAGCCAGCGTCAGCCAGCCCCAGCCGGCGGGCGGGACGTCGGCCACCCGCACCCCGACCGACAGCGTGACCTGCGCCCGCGGGGCGGCCGACCAACCGCGCCCGTGCCGGCCCCGGCCGGCGGTCTGGTGCTCGGCGATGAGCACCGACCCGTCGATATCGGCCCCCCCGGCCGCCCGCGCCAGCAGGTCGGCGTTGGTGGAACCGGTTTGCTCCACGACGTCGAGTTGGCGCCAGAACGACGTCGCGCCGGTGATCTCCGCGCGCAACGCGTCGGCGTCCAGCGGCGGCCTGAGCTTTTCGCGGTCCGTCACCGCCCCAGACTAAGACGCGTAGCGGCGTCGGTGGTGGCGGGAACCGACTGACAATGCGACTGCCGATACCATCGACTCCCATGACAAGCGTTACCGACCGCTCGGCTCATTCCGCAGAACCTGCGAGCGAGCACACCATCGACATTCACACCACCGCCGGCAAGCTGGCGGAGCTGCACAAGCGCCGGGAAGAGTCGTTGCACCCGGTCGGCGAGGCCGCCGTCGACAAGGTCCACGCCAAAGGCAAGCTGACCGCGCGGGAACGGATCTACGCGCTACTGGACGAGGGTTCTTTCGTCGAACTCGACGCCCTGGCCAAGCACCGCAGCACCAACTTCGGGTTGGAGAAGAACCGCCCAGTCGGCGACGGTGTGGTCACCGGCTACGGCACCATCGACGGGCGCGACGTGTGCATCTTCAGTCAGGACGCCACCGTGTTCGGGGGCAGCCTGGGTGAGGTCTACGGCGAAAAGATCGTCAAGGTACAGGACCTGGCGATCAAGACGGGTCGCCCGCTGATCGGCATCAACGACGGCGCCGGTGCCCGCATCCAAGAGGGCGTCGTCTCGCTGGGCCTGTACAGCCGGATCTTCCGCAACAACATCCTGGCCTCCGGCGTCATCCCGCAGATTTCGCTGATCATGGGGGCGGCCGCCGGTGGGCACGTCTACTCCCCCGCGCTGACCGACTTCGTCGTGATGGTCGACCAGACCAGCCAGATGTTCATCACCGGCCCCGACGTCATCAAGACCGTCACCGGTGAAGACGTGACCATGGAGGAACTCGGCGGCGCCCACACCCACATGGCCAAGTCCGGCACACTGCACTACGTCGCCTCCGGCGAGCAGGACGCCTTCGACTGGGTGCGCGAGCTGCTCAGCTACCTGCCGCCCAACAACTTCACCGACGCGCCGCGCGAGCCCGCCCCGGTGCCGGCCGGCCCGATCGAGGAGAACCTCACCGACGAGGACCTCGAACTCGACACGCTGATCCCGGACTCACCGAACCAGCCCTACGACATGCACGAGGTGATCACCCGCATCCTCGACGAGGACGAGTTCCTCGAAATCCAGGCCGGCTACGCCCAGAACATCGTGGTCGGCTTCGGGCGCATCGACGGCCGGCCGGTCGGCATCGTGGCCAACCAGCCGACCCACTTTGCCGGCTGCTTGGACATCAACGCCTCGGAGAAGGCCGCGCGCTTCGTGCGAACCTGCGACTGCTTCAACATCCCGATCGTCATGCTGGTCGACGTCCCGGGCTTCCTGCCGGGCACCGGACAGGAATACAACGGCATCATCCGGCGCGGCGCCAAGCTGCTGTACGCCTACGGCGAGGCCACCGTCCCGAAGATCACCGTCATCACCCGCAAGGCCTACGGCGGCGCGTACTGCGTCATGGGTTCCAAAGACATGGGTTGCGACGTCAACCTGGCCTGGCCGACGGCCCAGATCGCGGTGATGGGCGCCTCCGGGGCCGTCGGCTTCGTCTACCGGCAGAAACTGAAGGAAGCGGCCGAAGCCGGCGAAGACGTCGACGCGCTGCGCCTGCAGTTGCAGCAGGAGTACGAGGACACCCTGGTCAACCCGTATATCGCTGCCGAACGTGGATACGTCGACGCGGTGATCCCGCCGTCGTACACCCGGGGTTACATCGGTACCTCCCTGCGGCTGCTGGAACGCAAGATCGCTCAGGTGCCGCCGAAGAAGCATGGGAACATACCGCTGTGAGTCGAGTGAGCGGAACGAGCACAGCGAGTGACGGGAACGAGACGAACGATTCAGCTATGACCGAGGTGACCGAGCAGCCGCAGCCACCCGAGCCGCACATTCACGTGCTGCGTGGACAGCCCACCGACGCCGAGCTCGCCGCGCTCATCGCGGTGCTCGGCAGCATGGGCAGCCCACCGCAGCCGCCCACGCCGGAACCCACTCGCTGGGGCCTTCCGGTCGACAAGCTGCGGTACCCGGTCTTCAGCTGGCAGAGGATCACGCTGCAAGAAATGGTCCACATGCGCCGATGACCCGGCTGGTGCTCGGGTCCGCCTCCCCTGGGCGGCTCAAGGTGCTTCGTCAAGCGGGCATCGATCCGCTGGTGATGGTGTCCGGCATCGACGAAGCCGCGGTGATGACCGCCCTCGGGCCGAAACTCGGCCCCGCCGACGTGGTCGCCGCGCTGGCCCGCGCCAAAGCCGAGCAGGTGACCACCATGCTGGTCGGGCCGCAAAGCATCGTGGCCGCCGATTGCGTGGTGATCGCGTGCGACTCGATGCTGCTGATCAACGGACGCCTGTGCGGCAAGCCGCAGACCGTGGCCGAAGCCCGTCAGCTCTGGCTGAACATGGCCGGTCGCGCCGGCCAACTACTCACCGGCCACTGCCTCATCCGTATGACGGACAACCGAATCGTCTACCAGACCGGCGAAACAGTAAGCACCACAGTTCATTTCGGCACGCCGTCGACAGCCGACCTGGAGGCCTACCTGGGCACCGGCGAGTCACTGCGGGTGGCAGGAGGATTCACCCTCGACGGGCTGGGCGGCTGGTTCATCGACCGCGTCGATGGCGATCCGTCCTCGGTGGTGGGCATCGGACTGCCAGTGACCCGGTCGCTGCTGCACCGCGCCGGGCTGTCGCTGGCCGCACTGTGGGCCGCCAACCCCGTCTGACCCATGCTCAGCACCTGGACCGGATTCGCCGCTGCAGCCCCGCAGATCGCCGCCGTCTTCACCCGTCGCCACCGGGCCACCAGCAACCTATGCCTACTGGCCACCCTGCGCTCCGACGGGTTCCCCCGGATCAGCCCGATGGAGCCCCGGTTCTTCGACGACCGGCTGTGGCTGCCCGGCATGCCGGGCACCACCAAATTCGCCGACCTGGACCGGGACCCGCGATTCTGCCTGCACACCGCCACCGTCGACACCCAGGTCAGTGATGGTGACGCAAAACTGTGGGGCCGCGCCGAGGACTGCACCGACGACATGCTGCGGCACCGCTTCGCCACCGAGCTGTTCGAAGACACCGGCTTCGACCTGCGCGGGCAGTACTTCGCGCTGTTCGGGGCAGAGATCACTGCGGCATCGGCGGTCGTCCTGCGCGACGGCCACCTCGACATCATCGTGTGGAAGCCGGGCGAGCCGGAAGGAGTGGTGCGCAAGCACTGAGCTAAAACCTCGTCGGCAGCGGTGAGTAGGCTGGCAACGTGCCGTTGCCTCCTGATCCAAGCCCCACCCTGCTGGGTTACGCCCACCCCGAGCGGCTCGTGACGGCGGACTGGCTGTCTGCCAACATGGGCGCGCCCGGGCTGGCGATCGTCGAATCCGACGAAGACGTCCTGCTCTACGACGTCGGTCACATCCCCGGCGCCGTCAAGATCGACTGGCATACCGACCTCAACGATCCCCGGGTACGCGACTACATCAACGGCGAGCAGTTCGCCGAGCTGATGAACAGCAAGGGCATCGCCCGCGAGGACACCGTGGTGATCTACGGCGACAAGAACAACTGGTGGGCGGCCTACGCGTTGTGGGTCTTCACCTTGTTCGGCCACCCGGACGTGCGACTGCTCAACGGCGGCCGCGACTTGTGGCTCGCCGAAGGCCGGGAGACCACACTCGAGGTTCCGACCAAGACGTCAACGGGTTACCCGGTGGTGCAACGCAACGACGCACCGATCCGGGCGTTCAAAGACGACGTGCTCGAGGCGCTGGGCAGTGGCCCGCTCATCGACGTGCGCTCCCCGGACGAATACACCGGGAAACGCACCCACATGCCCGACTACCCCGAAGAGGGGGCGCTGCGCGGCGGCCACATTCCGACCGCGCGATCCATCCCGTGGGCCAAGGCCGCCGACGACAGCGGCCGGTTCCGCACCCGCGAGGAACTCGAGGAGCTCTACGGGTTCGTCTCCCCGGACGACAAGACCATCGTCTACTGCCGTATCGGGGAACGGTCCAGCCATACCTGGTTCGTGCTCACCCACCTGCTCGGCAAGCCCGGCGTGCGCAATTACGACGGCTCCTGGACCGAGTGGGGCAACACCGTGCGAGTGCCGATCGTGACCGGCGAGAGCCCCGGAGAAGTGCCCGCTCGATGACTGCTGTGCCATGAGTCTGCCCGCCCCGTTGGCCGAGGTGGTGTCCGACTTCGCCGAAGTGCAAGGTCAGGACAAGCTGCGGTTGCTGCTGGAATTCGCCGACGAGTTACCGCCGCTGCCCGCCGACTTGGCCGAGGCGGCCATGGAGCCCGTACCCGAATGCCAATCCCCGCTGTTCCTGCATGTCGACGCCGACGACCCGGAGCGGGTCCGGTTGTATTTCAGCGCCCCGGCCGAGGCGCCGACCACCCGTGGGTTCGCCTCGATCCTGGCGACCGGGCTCGACGAACAGCCCGCCGCCGACATCCTGGCGGTGCCGGACGATTTCTACACCGAACTGGGGCTGGCCGCGTTGATCAGCCCGCTGCGGCTGCGCGGAATGTCGGCGATGCTGACGCGTATCAAGCGGCGGCTACGCGACGCCGGATGACTTTGGGGGACACCGCCTAACTCGGCTTACGGCGCGGCGCTTAGACTTCGACATCGTTGTAAGAAATTCTCTTAGAGAATCAGCGAAACGACCGCCCGCAGATATGCCATACAGGAGGCGCAGTGGCTAGTCACGCCAGCTCCAGGATCTCCAAGGTGCTCGTCGCCAATCGCGGCGAAATTGCAGTCCGGGTGATCCGGGCGGCCCGCGATGCCGGGCTGGCTAGCGTGGCGGTCTACGCCGAACCCGACGCCGACGCTCCCCACGTAAAACTGGCCGACGAGGCCTTCGCGCTGGGTGGGCAGACCTCCGCGGAGTCCTACCTGGACTTCGGCAAGCTCCTCGACGCGGCAGCCAAGTCCGGCGCCAACGCGATTCACCCCGGCTACGGGTTCTTGTCGGAGAACGCCGATTTCGCCCAGGCGGTCATCGACGCCGGGCTGATCTGGATCGGGCCGAGCCCGCAGTCGATCCGCGACCTCGGCGACAAGGTCACCGCCCGCCACATCGCCGCCCGCGCGCAGGCGCCGCTGGTGCCCGGCACCCCCGACCCGGTCAAGGACGCCGACGAGGTGGTGGCCTTCGCCCGTGAGTACGGCGTGCCGGTCGCCATCAAGGCGGCCTTCGGCGGCGGCGGTAAGGGCATGAAGGTCGCCCGCACCATCGAGGAGATCCCCGAGTTGTACGAGTCGGCCGTCCGCGAGGCGGTCGCCGCCTTCGGCCGCGGCGAATGCTTCGTCGAGCGCTATCTGGACAAGCCACGCCACGTCGAGGCGCAGGTCATCGCCGACCAGCACGGCAACGTCATCGTCGCCGGGACCCGCGACTGCTCCCTGCAGCGCCGCTTCCAGAAGCTGGTCGAGGAAGCGCCGGCCCCGTTCCTCACCGACGCGCAGCGCAAGGAGATCCACGAGTCCGCCAAGCGGATCTGCAAGGAGGCGCACTACTACGGCGCCGGCACCGTCGAATACCTGGTCGGCCAGGACGGGTTGATCTCCTTCTTGGAGGTCAACACCCGTCTGCAGGTCGAGCACCCGGTCACCGAGGAGACCGCCGGGATCGATCTGGTGTTGCAGCAGTTCAAGATCGCCAATGGCGAGAAGCTCGACCTCAGCGAGGATCCGACCCCGCGCGGGCATGCCATCGAATTCCGGATCAACGGCGAGGACGCCGGTCGCGGCTTCCTGCCTGCACCCGGCCCGGTGACCCGCTACGACATCCCGACCGGGCCCGGGGTCCGGCTGGACTCCGGGGTCGAGGCGGGTTCGGTCATCGGCGGCCAGTTCGACTCGATGCTGTCCAAGCTGATCGTCTACGGCGCCACCCGTGAAGAGGCCCTGGCCCGCTCCCGCCGCGCTCTCGACGAGTTCCACGTCGAAGGGCTGGCCACCGTCATCCCATTCCACCGGGCCGTGGTGTCCGACCCCGCCTTCATCGGCGACGGCAACAGCTTCTCGGTACACACCCGCTGGATCGAAACCGAGTGGAACAACACCGTCGAGCCGTTCACCGGCGGTGAACCCCTCGACGAGGAAGAGTCGCGGCCCCGCCAGAAGGTGGTCGTCGAGGTCGACGGCCGGCGCATCGAGGTGTCCCTCCCCGGCGACCTGGCGTTGGCCAACGGCGCGCCCGACGCGGTGGGTGTCATCCGCCGTAAGCCCAAGCCGCGCAAGCGAGGTGGCAATGCCGGCGCGGCGGCCTCCGGTGACGCGGTCACCGCACCCATGCAGGGCACCGTGGTCAAGGTCGCGGTCGAGGAAGGTCAGGAGGTCGCCGCGGGTGATCTGGTGGTCGTCCTTGAGGCGATGAAGATGGAGAACCCGGTCACCGCCCACAAGGACGGCGTCATCACCGGGCTGGCCGTGGAACCCGGCGCCGCCATCACGCAAGGGACCGTGCTCGCCGAGATCAAGTAGGCCGACGCGTCTCCGGCTGAGGAAACTGTGAATCGGATTGGAGACGTTGTCGACTGTCGCCCATGGCGAGTAGGGTGCAGAACAGGTTGAGTTCACAGCCGTCCGGAATACGTCCTGTAATTGTTCTGGGTCGATCGGGGAGGCGGGCTCCCCAATTTTCAACGGCTCTTTGCACGCTTGGCGTGATCCACAGTACGAACGTTCTTCTGCTGATGGAGCCAACAAATGTCATCTGTGAACCACTCCCGCCTTCGTAGCGGTACCGCAGATTTTTCCGCCCAGTGGGGCCCTTCGGCCGGTGTCATCACCGCCAACGGTGAGCTCGACGCCGCCAACGCCGACCAATTCGCCGATTACGTCCAGCACTGCGCGAAGTTCTGCAAGCACATCGTGTTGGACCTGCGCGGCGTGGATTTCATTGGCACAGCTGGGTTTTCCGCCCTGCACCGAATCAACGTGGTGTGCTCGGCGGCCAACGCGCACTGGGCGATGGTGCCCAGCCGCGAGGTGTCGCGGTTGCTGCGGGTCTGCGACCCGGACGGAGCCCTGCCGATCGCCGAGTCGATCAACGACGCCGCGGAGGCCGAGCCGGGCCTACTGCAGTTGATCCCGGAGCCGTGTTAACGACTTAGCCAGCAGACGGGATACGTGCATCTGGGAGATGCCGACCCGCTCGGCGATCTGCGTCTGCGTCATCGACTCGAAGAACCGCAAGATCAGCACGGTGCGTTCCCGCTCGGGCAGCGCCTCGAGCAGAGGGCGAAGCGCCTCTCGGTTCTCGATCTGGTCCAGCCCGGAGTCGACGTCGCCCAAGGTGTCCGCGATGGCACGGGCGTCGTCGTCTTCGCTGCCGCCCCCGCTGTCGATGGACAGCGTGTTGTAGGAGCTGCCCGCCACCAGCCCTTCGACGACCTCGCCGCGGTCCATCCCGAGTTCCGCGGCGAGTTCGGTCGCGGTGGGCGCGCGGCCCAGCCGCTGTGACAGGTCGGCGGTGGCGGTGCCCAGCCGCAAGTGCAGCTCTTTGAGGCGCCGAGGCACCTTGACCGACCAGCTGTTGTCGCGGAAGTGGCGCCGGACCTCGCCCATGATGGTCGGCACCGCGAACGACACGAAATCCGAACCGGTTTCGACGTCGAAGCGGACAACCGCGTTGACCAGCCCTACCCGCGCGACCTGGATCAGGTCGTCGCGCGGTTCACCGCGGCCTTCGAACCGCCGCGCAATGTGGTCGGCCAACGGCAGGCAGCGCTCGACGATCTTGTCGCGGTGGCGTTGGAATTCCAGTGAGTCGGTGGGCAAGCCCGCCAGCTCACGGAACATGTCGGGGACATCGGCGTATTCGTTCGGTCGCGAATTGGAACCGCCGGCGGAAGGTGTTGTCACCTGCCAGGCGCCGCCCGTCGCGCGGTCAACGAGATACCGAAGACACTGCCGGCCGCGTCCGGTTGGCGCCCGTCGTGGAATGTCTTGACGTCGTCGGCCAACGAAGTCAGGACATGCCAGCTGAAACTGCCCGGCGCGACCACGTCGTGAGTATCGCAGGCCGCGGAAGCTTCCACCACAAGCTCGTCGACTCGGGGATCGACCACCAACCGCAGCGTGGCGTCCGGCGTGGCCGAGCGGATCAGCCGAGTGCACACCTCGTCGACCGCCAGCCGCAGGTCTGCAACGGCGTCGAAGTCGAGGTCCTCAAAAGTACCTATGGCACCCACCAGGGTGCGCAGCATCGCCAAGTTCTCCAGACGCGCGGCAACGCTCATCTCGACGGCGCGAGCACCGCGTTGGCGCCCCTCTGTGCGTAGATCCGCATCGGTCATGTGGCCTCCCGGCAATGTTTGACCGACGCCACCACTGGCCGAGGCCCCACCCTGAATACTGCCTGGGGCCCCGTCCTGAGTCTGGGGTTCTAGCCGGTTGCTCATGATCGCCATCGGCTATCTAACCAGTTACCGGTGAGGCACACGGGACCGGCACCATCGCGTCGCGCGACCACTACCGGGTAGTGGCCGACGGAACGCCGATGCCGCCGATCAGGGTCGCCATAGGGATTGGTGTCGGTGCATTCGTGATTTTCAACCCCATGATGGGGCAACCACGCTGACGCAAATGTGCCGGTACTCATCATGGTCTACACCTGATACCCAGACGCCGTTGAAGGTAAAACCACGAGAATTTGTGGTCTACGACGCAATTTCGCGTGTCTTGCGGGTCGTCCGGTCAGCTGCAGAGGCGCTGTCTGCACACCTCGGGATGCTCGGCGTACCACCGGTCAGCGATCCGGCGGATCCGCCGATGTTCGATGGCCAACCACACCAGGCCGCAGATCGCGACGACGATGGCCGCCACACCGGCGGTCATCCCCTCGGCGTGGTGCCCGCTGCCGAAGGCGGCCAGGGATCCGACGCCGCCGATGACACCGCTCACGACCAGAAGGTAACCGGGCCAGTGCAACACGTCGATGAGCGATTCACCGGCGAGCGGCCGCGTCGTCCGTAAGTGGTCGACGGGGTCTCGAAAGGTATCCCCCATGGCTCCTCCTTCCGCGAATCCGCCCAGTCACCAGGCGATACATCAACGGTAGGCCGCACCCGTCCGGTTGGGGAGGGCCAGGAGGAACTAATCGTTTACAGCGCCAGCACCGGTCCGGCGATCGGCGGGACCCCCATGGACACCGTCAGCACCATCAGGGTGAACAGAAACCACCCCGCACCGTGCCAACCCCACCAGGTGCCTTCGTCACGCCACACCCGGTAGGTGCGCAGGAAGGCCCACAAGCCGCCGGCCAGCAGAATTAGGGGTGCGCCGAACGCGAGCATGGTCCGCTGCGGGGCCCCGCAGGCCACGGTGTCCACGCTGGTACCAGGACAGGTGCTCACCCACAGCGCGGCCATGACGAGGAAACCAACGGCCGCGACCGTCGCGAATGCGGCGAACCGCACGGCCGAGTGCACGTCCCGGTCCGCTCGTCCCAGGCGATCCCCATGCAACCGCGCATGTACTTCCTGCATCGGAAGCCCCCTCATAATCCCGCTTCGCTCAGCTTGATCGATCGTTAGCTACGTCGCGTCGGCTACCGCTTTAGTTACACCAATTGGAGGCCGCTTAGCATCTGTACCCCACAATTAGCCGCTACAAACGCTTGCGGTGCAGGTCACAGCGTTGGAGTAGGCGGTCGGGCGCTGCTCGCCGCGGACGGCTCACGCCACTAGGCGGCCCGGTGGCCGGGCGACGATCCGGTCTAGCGGAGCACAAATGTTGCATGAGTAGTATCTCTGCTTATGGCGACGGCCAGGAGACGCTTATCCCCGGAGGACCGGCGGGCGGAATTGCTCGCTCTGGGGGCCGAAGTTTTCGGTAAGCGTCCCTACGACGAGGTGCGTATCGACGAGATCGCCGAGCGGGCCGGTGTGTCGCGCGCGTTGATGTACCACTACTTCCCCGACAAGCGGGCGTTCTTCGCCGCGGTCGTCAAGGACGAGGCTGACCGGCTGTACGAAGCCACCAACGTGCAGCCACCTCCAGGTCTGACCATGTTCGAGGAAATCCGCACCGGCGTGCTGGCCTACATGGCCTACCACCAGCAGAACCCGGAAGCGGCGTGGGCGGCCTACGTCGGCTTGGGCCGGTCGGATCCGGTCCTGCTCGGCATCGACGACGAGGCCAAGAACCGCCAGATGGAACACATCATGACTCGCATCGGCGAGGTCGTGGGCGGCATCCCGGACTCCACTCCGCTGGAGGCGGAGGTCGAGCGTTATCTACGGGTCATCATCCATGGCTGGCTGGCGTTCACCTTCGAGATCTGTCGGCAGCGCATCATGGACCCGACCACCGACGCCGACCGGCTCGCCGACGCCTGCGCCCACACGCTGCTCGACTCGATAGGCCGCGTGCCGGAGATCCCCGAAGAGCTGGCGCACGCGATGGCCACCGCCCGGGTCGTCCCGCAACAGTAAGTTGTCGGTGCCCCTTGGCACCATGGAAGGGTGAGCTCCACCCCCATCGACGCGCTGGCCCGATTCAGCGCGGTCACCCGCGACTGGTTCGCCAGCACGTTCCCCGCGCCCACCACCGCGCAGGCTAGCGCGTGGTCGGCCATCGCCGCCGGGGACAACACGTTGGTCATCGCGCCGACGGGTTCGGGTAAGACGCTTGCGGCCTTCCTCTGGGCGCTGGACAGCCTGGCCGCCGCGCCGGAGCGGCCCTCGGGCACCAGCGTCCTCTATGTCTCGCCGCTCAAGGCGCGGGCCGCTCCACGGACAAGGCATCGAGGCGTTCCAAGGACAACGCCAGATGCGCACCCCGCTTGGAGGCCGCGATGGCGTGGATCTCGTCGACGATGACGGTGCGCACCCCGGTCAGGGTTTCGCGCGCCGCCGACGTCAGCATCAAAAACAGGGACTCGGGTGTGGTGATCAGCACGTCCGGCGGGTGAGCGATGAGCTGGCGACGCAGCGCCGGCGGGGTGTCGCCGGACCGGACGCCCACGCTGATGTTGGGTGCGGGCATGCCGCGACGCTCGGCCAGCCGGGTCAGCCCGGCCAGCGGGGTGCGCAGGTTGCGTTCCACGTCGACGGCCAGCGCCTTGAGCGGCGAGACATAGAGGACGCTGGTGCCCGAGGGCCGCTCCGGCGCGGCGGCCAGGCTGTCCAGCGCC
>NZ_LZLE01000002.1 GCF_001673155.1 Mycobacterium sp. 1423905.2
TGGCCGCCGCGGCGGCCGTCAGCGCGCCCTGACCGATGACGTAGAGCCGCACCCGGCCGTTGGCGGTCTGACCGGAGCGGTCACCCTTGATGCCGACCTTCTCCCGCAGCTTCTTGGCCAGGTCGCTGGTGCCGGCGTTGCGGGCGTCCAACCGCAACGACACCACGTAGGGCCGGTCCGGTTGCGGTGGCCGCTGCGTCGGGTCGGGCACCTCTGATACACCCGGCAGCTGGCCGGCGATGTCGCGCAGCTGCGCGGCGGCGTCGTTGATGTCCTGGAATGTGGCGTCGGGCCGAGGGGCGGCCACCAGCGCCAGCGAAGAGGCGCCCAAGTCGGGGTATTGCGCCAGCAGCTCGTCGTGCACGGCGATGGACTGCGACCCGACCACCTCGAAGCCGCCGCCGGTCAGATTGCCGGACTGCGTCAACGCCAAATAGACCGCTGGGACCAGGGCAAGCAGCCACCCCGTGAAAACAAACCAGCGGAACCGGCGCAGGTTGCGACTGAGGCGCATCATGAACTGCTGGATGGCGATCTCCCCGTATATCTCACGCAACGCGTGCCCGCGAGCCTACCGCAGGGCGCTGAGTCTTCAGCCTGCTTATCGGTTCCTGAGCTGCGGCGACACCGGTTTCGTGCAGATGCGGCACGATCGTTGTGAACTTGTGACTTTGCGGCGCAGATCACACGAGTTGGCGGCCCGGACGGGGGCGATGGCAGGATGTTCGTGGCTGTCGCCGTCCGGGGGATGCCATGCCGTCTTGTGAGTCAGCCGGACGCGGCGGCACAGGAAAATAGGGAGTTTCATGAAGCCACGCACCCTGACCATGCGACGCGGGCTGTTGGCCGCCACGATCACCGCGGTCGCCGCCGCGCTGCCGGGTGCCGGCACCGCCGTCTTCGCCGCCCCGTCGGCCACCGGAGCCTCTGACCCCTGCGCGGCCAGCGAAGTGGCCCGCACGGTCGGCACGGTGGCCAAGCAGGCCGGTGACTACCTGGATTCGCACCCCGAGACCAACCAGGTGATGACCAACGCCCTGCAGCAGCAGCCCGGCCCGCAGTCGCTGGGCTCGATCAAGAACTACCTCGACGCCAACCCGAAGGTCGCCAGTGACCTACAGGGACTGGCCAGCCCGTTGAACAAGCTGGGCACGCAGTGCAAGCTGCCGATCTCGCTGCCGCAGGCCCTGGGCATGGTGCAGGCGGCGCAGAACGGCGGAGGACTGCCCAACCTGCCGGCGCTGGCGCCGGGTGCGACCAGCCCGCTGCCCGGTGGTGCGCCCGCGGCCACCGCCCCACTGCCGGGGGTGACACTGCCGCCCGGCCAGACGATGCCCGGCGCGAGCGCGCCGGCGGCTACCGCGCCGATTCCGGGTGCGGTTCACTAGGCGCGACGATCGCCCGTAGGCCCGGGTCGGTGGGCGGGTCGTCGCCGTCGGCATCGGCGGCCTTCTCGGTGCGGAACACGAAGAAGAACACCACCCAGCCGATCGCGGCGATGAACAGCCAGCTGATCAACCGGTAGATGAGCATCGCCGAGATGGCGTTGGGCAACGCCATGCCGCTGGACACCAGGCCCGGAACCAGGACCGCCTCGACGACCAGTAGACCGCCCGGCATCAACGGAATGGTGCCGACGGCGCGCGCGGCCGCATAGGCGACCGTCAACCCGGCCAGCGATGCGTGGTCACCGGCGGCGTAGGCGGCGCAGGCCAGGCAGGCGACGTCGGCGATCCAGTTGAACAGCGACCAGCTGAACGCCACCCCCAGGTCGCGCCGGCTCAGGCTGACCGACTCGAGCTGGGCAAGGATCTCCCGCCACTTCTCCAGCCCGGTGTCAGCCGGCCTGCCGCGAATCGAGTTCACCCAGGTCAGTACGCGGCAGCCGATGCCCTCGATCAACTCCGGCCGCGACGCCACGGCCTGCGCCAACAGCAGCAGGGCGATGAAACCGCCCAGCGTGAACAGCAACGAGAACGGGTTGTTCTTGGCGCCCAGGAAGAAGGCGCCGCCCAATCCCAGCAGCGCCAGGCCCACCGCCTGCAGTACTCCCGACATCACTAACTGCCAGGACGCCACCACGGTCGAGGCGCCCCAAATGCGTTGCTGGCGTAGCAAAAACGTCGCCGACAGCACCGGGCCGCCGGGCAGCGTGGTGCTCAGCGAATTGGCGGCGTAGAACGCGGCCTCGGAACGAAGTTGCTTGACGTGCACCCCGGCCGACCTGAGCAGTGTCCGCTGAATTTGGGCGAAGCTGTGCATTGATGCCGCAGCGGCCACCATGGCCGCGACCAGCCACCACCAATTGGCCGCGTACATGCTCGTCCACGCCTTGGCCAGCTGGTCCCAGCCCAGAGCGACCTCGACGGCCAGCACGATCGCGACGATGCCGAGCACCACCCAGCGCAGCCACCAATATTTGCCGCGCGGGGCCTCTTCCCGCCGGCCGGCGAGTTTGTGGGTCAGGGCGCCGTGCGACACGGGCCTTAGCCTAACCTCGCAGGTGGCGCCACAATAACGGCACGTCGCGACCGTGTCGACCTCGTTCTGAGGTCGTGACCGGATCGTGCCGGCCGGGACGACCTCGATTGTTTGCGTTTGGCCGTCACCGCCCCCGGATACGCTTGCCGGATGTCGACGAGTCCCGAGGACGCCGCGGTTGTCCCACTGGTCCGCAAAACCGCTGCCTGGTCGTGGCGGTTACTGGTCATCCTGGGTGCCGCGGTGGCGCTGCTGTGGCTCGTCGGCAAGCTCGAAGTCATCGTCGTGCCGGTGTTGCTGGCGCTGATGTTGAGCGCGTTACTGGTGCCGGCCGTCGACTGGCTGGACCGGCGCGGCCTGCCACGCGGAGCGGCGGTGGCGCTGGTGCTGCTCAGTAGCTTCGCCATCTTGGGCGGCATCATGACGTTCGTCGTCAGCCAGTTCATCGTTGGCCTGCCCGACCTCGTGCAACAGGTCGAACACAGCATCGACTCGTCGCGCAAGTGGCTGATCGAGGGGCCGGCCCATCTGCGGCGCGAACAGATCGACAACGCGGGCAACTCCGCGATCGAAGCGTTGCGCAACAACCAGGCGAAGGTCACCAGCGGCGCCATCTCCACCGCCGCCACCATCACCGAACTCCTCACCGGCGCGGTGCTGGTGCTATTCACCCTCATCTTCTTCCTCTACGGCGGCCGCAACATCTGGCAATACGTCGCCAAGATCATCCCGGCCCACGTCCGTCACCGCGTGCTGGCCGCCGGCCACGCCGGTTACGGGTCGCTGATCGGCTACGTGCGTGCCACATTCCTGGTGGCCTTGGTGGATGCCGCCGGGGTAGGTACCGGTTTGGCGATCATGGGAGTGCCCTTGGCGTTGCCGCTGGCCTCGCTGGTGTTCCTCGGGGCCTTCATTCCCCTGATCGGTGCGCTGGTCTCCGGCCTGCTGGCGGTAGTCGTCGCGCTGCTAGCCAAGGGAGTGCTCTACGCGTTGTTCACGCTGGGTTTGCTCATTGCGGTCAACCAGCTCGAAGCGCATTTACTGCAGCCGCTGGTGATGGGCCGGGCGGTGTCCATTCACCCGCTGGCGGTGGTGCTGGCCATCTCCACCGGGGGGGTGCTCGGCGGGATCGTGGGCGCGCTGCTGTCGGTGCCCACGGTCGCCTTCCTCAACAACGCCGTGCAGGTGTTGCTGGCCAAGGATCCGGCCGCCGAATCCCAGAAGCAGACCGAAGAAGCCGACGACACCGGGGCCATCCTGCAGGCCGAACCGGACAAACCCGAGCATCCCCCGTCCAACGACCAGGACGGTGAGGAAGACCAGGAAGTTACAGACGCCCCTCGCGGCGCAGCAAGTCCTGGGCGCTGAGGCCACCGCCGCCGCCACGGCGGCGCTGCCGGCTCTGGTCGCTCCCGTTCTCCTCTTGGCCCCGCGCGTTGAGTTGCTGGGTCGCCGCGTCCGAATCGTCGCCCTCGGGCCGTTGGACCGGCATGGCCGCGGTCTTGTCCCCAGGCTCGGCGGGCACGTCGTCGGCGCGGCCACCCGGGACCGGTAGCGCCCGGGTCTGGCCCTCGGACGGAATCCGAGGCGGAGAGGGCGGGGTAGGAGCCGACGCCGGAACCGGGGTCGGCGGACGCGTGGGAGCCTTCGACGGCGCAGCCGGACCCGGTCCACCCTGCCCGACCTGGCCGCCGGGCGCGGTCAGCCGCGTGGTGGGAGCCTCGGTCGAACTCGAGCGCACCGGCACCTGCTTGGTACCAGTCGCCGGACCGTTGGGGGACGGCGTGGTCTCGGGGCGGGCACCGCCCGGGGCGGTGCGCACCAGCCGCGGCGCTTCCAGTGCTCCCGGAGCAGCAGGATGAGTCGGGTCGTGCGGCGGGCGCGGGGCCGCGTTCGCAGCGACCAGGCCAGCGGTGACCGGCGGACGGACGGTGCGCCCGGCGGTGACGGGCCGCTTGCGCTCGTCGGGCAGGTGGATCTCGCCCAAACCGATGCGGCTCTGCAGGCGGCGCGCCCAGCGTGGGGCCCACCAGCAGTCGTCGCCGAGCAGCTTCATCACCGACGGCACCAGGAACATCCGGACCACGGTGGCGTCCAGCA
>NZ_LZLE01000003.1 GCF_001673155.1 Mycobacterium sp. 1423905.2
GGGCCGCCCGATACGATTTGCGAGATTTTTCGTACCCGATAATTTCGGTCGGTAGGGGTCACATGTCCTTCGTGGTGCTCCGCCCAGTCGGGAGATGTTGGATGGCTTCCTACCTGATTGCCGCACCAGAACCGCTGGCGGCGGCTGCGGCGGACTTTGCCCGGATCGGATCCGCTCTGAGGTCGGCGAACGTCGCGGCCGCGGCGGCAACGACACAGGTTGTGTCCGCGGCTCAGGACGAGGTCTCCGCGGCGATAGCGACGCTGTTCGGCGCGTTCGGTCAGGAGTATCAGGCGCTCACAGCGCAGACCGCCTTGTTTCATGACGAGTTTGTGCGGGCGTTGAGCGTTGGGGCCGGGGCCTACTCCGCGGCTGAGGCCGCCAACGTGACCCCGTTGCAGACCTTCGAAGACGACCTGTTGGCGCTGATCAATGCACCCACCAACACGTTGCTGGGGCGGCCTCTGATAGGCGACGGCGCCAACGGTGCGCCGGGTACCGGTCAAGCCGGCGGCGCTGGCGGCATCTTGTGGGGCAGTGGTGGCAACGGTGGCTCAGGGGCCAGCGGCGCCGCCGGCGGCGCTGGTGGGTCGGCGGGGCTGTGGGGGCATGGCGGAGCGGGTGGGGCCGGTGGGGATGCCGCGGTGGCCGGCGGAACCGGAGGTAGCGGCGGCGCTGGCGGGGCCAATGGGCTGCTGGGCGGCGGTAACGGCGGAGCCGGTGGAGCTGGCGGCGCCGGCGGGCTAGGCGGCAACGGCGGCGCCGGCGGGACGGGCGGTGTCAACCGGCAGCTGTTCTCGATTGGGGGCACCGGCGGGACCGGTGGTGCTGGCGGTAGCGGTGGTGCCGGCTTAGGTGATGGCGGCACCGGCGGGATTGGCGGGACCGGTGGAGTCGGCGGAGCTAACCAGGCCTTGTTCGGCGGCAGCGCCGGCGCCGGTGGACTCGGTGGACGCGGTGGTGTGGGCGGCGTGGGCGGCGGTGTGCCCGGCGGGCTCGGTGGGCACGGTGGACTCGGTGGGGCAGCCGGGACCGGTGGCGCGGGCGGGGCCAATCAGGCATTGCTGGGCGGCAGCGGTGGGACCGGCGGGGTCGGCGGAACCGGTGGCGACGGCGGCCTTGGCGGGGCCGGTGGCATCGGGCTGGGCGCGGCCGGTGCCGACGGCGGTACCGGTGGCGACGGCGGTCAGGCGGGGACCGGCGGGGCCGGCGGCGCTCAAACGGGCTTCTTCAACTTGTTCGGGAATGCCGGTGTCGCGGGGCACGCCGGCGGGGGCGGCAATGGTGGAGGCGGCGGCGTTGGAGGGGCCGGTAGCAACGCTCTCGCGGCCGGCGGTAATGGCTTCAACGGTGGCGCCGGCGGACTGGGCGGTAATGGGGGCGGCGCCGCAGCCGGTGGGACCAATGGCTCGGGCGGGCTTGGCGGTAACGGCGGGCTTGGCGGTGCCGGCGGCACCGGCGCTGCGGGGGTGGGCGGCAACGGTCAACACGGTGGCACGGGCGGTAACGGCGGTAACGCCGGTGCCGGCGGGGCGGCGGGCACGGGCGCCGGTGCCGCGGGCACTGCAGGTCACGCGGGTGTGGGCGGTAAAGGCGGAGCCGGCGGCAATGGCGGGGCCGGCAGCAACGCCACCACGTCCGGAGCCAGCGGGTATCGCGGTGGTGACGGTGGGGCCGGCGGTGCCGGTGGCTCGGCCGCTGTCGGCGGCACCAACGGCGCGGGCGGTATGGCCGGAGATGGCGGCGCCGGCGGTGCTGGCGCCGAGGCTCGGCTCAGCAGCAGTCAAGACGGCGGCGCGGGTGGCGACGGCGGTGACGGTGGCACCGGCGGGAGGGCCGGCAACGGTTTGGGCGCGGCCGGGGCGGTGGGTGCTGGCGGCAATGGAGGCACTGGCGGCGCTGGCGCGGACGGCAGCCACGGCGCGGCCAACACCGGAGCCGGCGGCGGTAACGGCGGACGGGGCGGTGACGGCGGCGCCGGCGGCAGCGCGGGCGGCAGCACTGGCATCAGCGGCAACGGCGGGGCCGGTGGACACGGCGGATCCGGCGGCAACGGCGGGTCGGGACACGCCGACGCCGGCAGCGGCGCCGGTGACGGCGGCGCGGGCGGAAGCGCCGGCAGCGGCGGGGACGGCGGGCACGCGGGCGCGCTCGGCAGCGGGGGCACGGCCGGAAACGGCGGGGCGGCCGGTGACGGCGGCAGCGGCGGCCGCGGCGCTGACGGCGCGGTAGGAACCGGTCACGCGGGTGGTCGCGGCGGCGCGGGCGGCAACGGCGCGCAAGGCGGCAGCGGCAGCGTCGCGGGCTTGAGCGGTGACGGCGGCGACGGCGGGGCCGGTGGCGCGGGCGGCACCGGCACGGCATCGACCGGAGCGGGGCGCGGCGGGGCCGGCGGTAACGGCGGCACCGGTGGTAACGGCGGCACCGGTGGTGCCGCGGCCGCGACGGGCAACGGCGCGAAGGTAGGCGACGGCGGCAATGGAGGCGCCGGCGGCACCGGTGCCGATGGCATCAGCGGCGGCGGCAACACCGGAGTGGCGGGCGGCAACGGCGGGCAGGGCGGTGCCGGTGGCAGCGGCGGCAGCGCCGGCGGCCAATCCGGAACCAGCGGCGACGGCGGGGCCGGTGGTCGTGGCGGCGCCGGCGGCAACGGCGGCTCGGGGCATCTGGACACCGGCGACGGCGGGGGTAACGGCGGCGCCGGCGGCAACGGCGGCAACGGCGGTCAAGGGGGCGCGGCCGGAGCCGTCGGTAGGGACGGCACCGTGGGCACTGGTGGTAACGCCGGCTCCGGAGGCAACGGTGGCCACGGCGCCGACAGCAACATCAACGCGCGCCTCGGCGGCCAAGGCGGCACGGGCGGTGATGGCGGCCAGGGCGGGAGCAGCACCGGCGGAACGGCGGGCACCAGCGGGAACGGTGGCGACGGCGGCAACGGTGGACAGGGGCGCGTGCGGTCGGCCGGTGCCGGCGGCAACGGAGGCAACGGGGGCATCGCGGCCGCCGCCGGCAGCAATGCCACGGTCGGCAACGGCGGCAACGCAGGCAACGGCGGGGCCGGTTCTCGCGGTGGCGCGGGCGGCGCAGGCGGTGACGGGGGCAGCGCCGGCGGAGGCTCTGGCAGAAGCGGCAACGGCGGGGCCGGCGGTCGCGGCGGGGCCGGGGTTGACGGCTTCGCGGGCACTGCGGACACCGGTAGTGGTGCTGGTGATGGGTCCGACGGCTTCCACGGCGGCAACGGCGGCAACGGCGGCGCGGCCGGCGCGGTCGGTACCGGCGGCACAGCGGGCAATGGCGGCGCAGGCGGTGACGGCGGAATCGGTGGCCACGGAGGCGACGGCCAGGCTGGCACCGGCCACGCTGGCGGCCGCGGCGGTGCGGGCGCGGACGGCGGCCGGGGCGGCAATGCCGGCGGAGCCGGCGCGAAGGCAGGCGTCAGCGGCAACGGCGGCAACGGGGGCGCCGGCGGGGCCGGTGGTACGGGCGGCGCCTCGACCGGCGCGGGCGCCGGGGGTGCCGGTGGTAACGGCGGCACCGGCGGTGCAGCCGCCGCGGTGGGCGAGGGCGCCATGGTGGGTAACGGCGGCAACGGGGGTGCCGGTGGCGCCGGCGGTCACGGCCTCGACGGCGGGGCCAACACCGGGATAGCCGGCAGCAACGGTGGTCAAGGTGGCGCCGGAGGAAACGGCGGCAGTGCCGGCGGTCAGGCGGGAACCAGCGGTAATGGCGGGGCCGGTGGTGCCGGCGGTACCGCCGGCAACGGCGGCTCGGGCACCATCGATACCCTCCGCGGAGCCGGTGACGGCGGTGCCGGGGGTCGCGGCGGCAGTGGTGGTCAGGGCGGAGCGGCCGGCGCGGTCGGCAAGGACGGCACCGTCGGCAACGGCGGAGCCGCCGGCGCCGGAGGTAACGGCGGCCAAGGCGCCGACGGCAAGGCCGGCACCGGTCATGCCGGTGGTCGCGGTGGAGTGGGCGGGAGCGGCGGCCAGGGCGGCAGCGCCGGCGGCCAGGGCGGCGCGGCGGGCACCGGTGGCCATGGCGGGGCCGGCGGTCAGGGCGGCCGAGGCGGCACCGTGACGGCTGGAGCGGTGTCCGGCACCGGGGCCGGCGGGTCCGGCGGCAACGGCGGCAACGGCGGGGCCGCGGCCACGCTGGGCCAAGGCGCCATCGGGGGCAACGGCGGCAACGCCGGCAACGGCGGCAACGGCGGCAACGGGCTCGACGCGACGGCCAACAGCGGCGTAGCCGGCGGCAACGGCGGGGCAGGTGGCAACGGCGGCATCGGAGGCAGCGCCGGCAGCAACACCGGGACGAGGGGCAACGGCGGATCAGGTGGGCAGGGCGGCACCGGCGGCAACGGCGCCTCGGGCACCGCCGATGTCGGAAGCGGGCCCGGCAGCGGCGGCGCCGGCGGCAACGGCGGCAACGGCGGCAACGGCGGATCGGTTGGCGCGCTCGGCAGCGGAGGCAGCGTCGGCAACGGTGGCGATGCCGGCGCGGGCGGTAACGGCGGCTGGGGAGCTGACGGCGGCACCGGCCTGGCGACTCACGGCGGGGGCCACGGCGGCACGGGAGGCAACGGCGGCCAGGGCGGTAGCGCCGGCGGCGCGGACGGCACTCGAGGCAACGGCGGCGCCGGTGGTCAGGGCGGCTCGGGCGGTGAGGGCGCCATGGGCATCGCCGACACCGGCAGAGGCGCTGACCACGGTGGCGCCGGCGGCGGCGGCGGTAACGGTGGTAACGGTGGTGCGGCCGGTGCGCTAGGCAAGGCCGGAACTGTGGGCAGCGGCGGCGCGGCGGGTAACGGTGGTGCCGGCGGCCAAGGCGCAGATGGGCTGACCGGTAGCGGTCACTCGGGGGGCCGAGGTGGCGTGGGCGGCACCGGCGGCCAGGGCGGTAGCGCGGGAGGTGCCAACGGCAGTGCGGGTGCCAGCGGAAACGGCGGTGCCGGCGGGCAAGGCGGCGACGGCGGCACGGTCCTACCCGGCGCCAGGTCGGGGGCCGGTGCGGGCGGGGCAGGCGGCGCCGGTGGCACGGGCGGTGTCGCCGCCGCGCTCGGCAGCGGCGCCACAGTCGGCGATGGCGGCAATGGCGGTGCCGGCGGCAACGGGGGTGACGGCATCAACGGTTCTCCCGCCTTGACCGGCGGCGCCGGCGGCAACGGCGTGCTGCTGTTCGGTGCCGGCGGCGCCGCCGGCACCGGGGGCGCGGGTGGTCTGGGCGGCTCGGG
>NZ_LZLE01000004.1 GCF_001673155.1 Mycobacterium sp. 1423905.2
GATGATCGTCGCGATGGCCGCCTGCACGATCGCGAACGCGCAGAACACGACGATCTTGGCGCCCATATAGGCCGCCGTGGACAAACCGACCGCCTGTTCTCGCTTGAAGATGGGACGCTCCCCGATCAGATCTCGGATCGTCAGCGCGGTGCCCATGAACACCGCGCCCACGTTGAGCATGACCAGGATCTGGTCGGGCTGGGCGGGGTTGTTGCCCAACGGATCTGACATGCCGTACCCGGTCTTGCCGCGCACGGTCAGCGTGAGGACACCGATGAGGAAGGGCAGCAGCGCCAGGAACACCGTGTAACCGCGGTCGGAGACGACGAGCCGGATCTGGCGACGGGCGATGGTGGAGAACTGGCGCAGCACGTCGGTGTGCACCGGTTCGCCCAGGTCGGCGGCCGGACTGGCCTCGTCGGCGAAGGCCGGCGCCTGATTCTCGGCGAGGAAGCGGCGGTTGGCGGCGTCGGGATCGGCGCCGACCTTGGTGAAGATGTCGGCCCAGTTCGTGGTGCCCATAGCCGCGCCGATCTGACTCGGCGGGCCCAGATACGCCGTCTTGCCGCCGGGAGCCACCAGCAGCAGCTGGTCGCACACGTCGAGGTAGGCCACCGAGTGGGTGACGATCAACACCACACGGCCGGCGTCGGCCAACTGGCGCAGCATGAGCATGACCTGGCGGTCCAGCGCCGGGTCCAGACCGGTGGTGGGCTCGTCGAGAATCAGCAGCGACGGGCCGGTGAGCAGCTCCAGCGCGACCGAGGCACGCTTGCGCTGGCCGCCGGAGAGCTTGTCGACCCGAGTGTCGGCGTGCTTGGTCAGCTCGAGTTCCTCGAGCACCTGGGCCACCACCTGCGCGCGGTCGGCTTTGCTGGTGTCGGGCGGTAGCCGCAGCTCGGCGGCATAGCCCAACGCCTGATTGACGGTCAGCTGACGGTGCACCACGTCGTCCTGCGGGACCATCCCGATCCGGCTGCGCATGGACGCGTACTCGGCGTGGATGTCGTGGCCTTCGAAGGTCACGCTGCCGGTCGTGGGGCTGGTGTATCCGGCGATCAACCTGGACAACGTGGTCTTCCCGGCGCCGGAGCCGCCGATGATGGCGGTCAGCGTGCCGGGCCGGGCGGTCAGCGAGATGTGGTCGAGCAGCTGCTTGCCGCCCTCGACGGTGTAAGTGACCGACTTCACTTCCAGACCGCCGGTGCGCGTCGCCGCCTCGGTGCGGCGGATCAGGGTGCCGCCACTGAACACCAGGTCGACGTTTCCGATGGTGACCACGTCGCCGTCGGTCAGGATCGCCGAGCCGACGCGGACACCGTTGACGAACGTGCCGTTGACGCTGCTGTTGTCGCGGATCTCCGCGCCCAGCGGCGTCAGCGTCAAAAAGGCGTGGTGGCGGGAGGCCAGCACGTCCTGGATCACGATGTCGTTGTCGGTGGCGCGACCGATGGTGACCGAGCCGGCCGGCGCATCCGGCGCGCCACCGCCGCCGCCACCGCGTAGCGCCTGGAACATCTTGGTCGCCAGGTTCGCGACCTCGGGCGGCTTGGTCGCGGTCGGGCCGTGATGCGTCGTCGCCATCGATCGCGGCGGCTGCAGATTCGGGGGCGGGGCGGCGGCCGGCGGCGGCCCGGTCTGCCAGGGCGCGGCCGAGCTGGGATACATCGGTGGCGCCGGAGGCGCGGCCTTGGCGGCCGGAGGCGGCGGCCCGCCGGGCCCCGGCGCAGCGCCGCCCGGGAATCCGCGGGCCGCGGTCGGCGGGGCGTAGCTCGGCTGCCGTCCGGACTGCGGCGGCGGCCCGATCTGCCCGGATTGGTGAGCGTAGGGCGCCAGGATCGGCATCGACGTGGTCTGCGGCGGCCGCCCGGCCATGCCCTGGTGCCGTCCCACCTCGAACCGCAGCAGCGGACCGTCCGGGTTGCCGATGTTGACGCTCTGGCCGTCGTGAATGTCGACCATCGGCACCCGGCGCCCGTTGGCGAAGGTCCCGTTGAGCGAGTTGTTGTCAATGGCCAGCCAGCGGCCCTGATCGAAGCGCAGCAGCAGGTGGGCGCGCGAGATCAGCGGATGGGCAATGCGCATGTCGGCCCGCACATCTCGGCCCACCACGACGTCGTGGCCTGGGGCGAACGTGCGTTCCGACCCGTCGTAGCGAACGGTCAGCGCTGGCGGAGCGGGTGGGGGCATCGGATCAACTTTAGCTAATGGAACGAATGCGCCCACGACACCGCGAGCGGCACGTCATGCGTCGGGCGCGCCTGTCACGACGCAGCGGGTCCGGCTGTAGATCGTCGGCATGCAGCGGTTGCAGTGGATACAGGCCGAGTGCACGCGGTGTGCGTCGCCGTCGGCAGCGATGCGGTTGACCAGGTCAGGCTCGGCCAACAGCGCCCGGGCCATCGCGACGAACTGGAATCCCTCGGCCATGGCCAGGTCCATCGACTCCCGGTTGGTGATGCCGCCCAGCAGGATCAACGGCATCTTGAGCTCCGCGCGGAACAGCTTCGCGTCGCGTAACAGGTAGGCATCGCGGTAGGGGTACTCGCGCAGGAACTTCTTGCCGGTCATGCGCATACCCCAGCGCAGCGGCGGCTTGAACGCGCCGGCGAACTCCTTGATCGGGGCGTCTCCGCGGAACAGGTACATGGGATTGACCAGGGAACTTCCCGCGGTCAGTTCGATGGCGTCCAGCCCGCCGTCCTCTTCCAACCACTTGGCGGTGGTGAGCGACTCCTCGGTGGTGATGCCGCCGCGCACACCGTCGGCCATGTTGAGCTTGGCGGTGACGGCGATCGGCCGCGGGCCCTGGTCGACGGCTCGGCGCACGGCCAGCACCAGGCCACGCGCGACCTTGGCGCGGTTGGCCAGCGAGCCACCGAATTCGTCGTCGCGGCGGTTGATCAGCGGCGACAGGAATGAGCTGGCCAGGTAGTTGTGACCCAAGTGGATTTCGACGGCGTCGAAACCCGCTTCGACGGCGAAGCGGGCGGCTTGGGCGTGGTCGGCCAGCACGTCGTCAATGTCGTCGGCGCTGGCCTTCTTTGCGAACCGCATCGCGATCGGATTGAAGAAACGCACCGGTGCCAGCGCGGTGGCCTGGTTGGAGCGGGAATCGGCGACGGGCCCCGCGTGGCCGATCTGAGCGCTGATGGCGGCGCCTTCGGCGTGGATGGCGTCGGTGAGGCGGCGCAGCCCGGGTACCGCCTCGGGCCGCATCCACAGCTGTTCGCCGCCGGTGCGGCCGCCGGGGGAGACCGCGCAGTAGGCGACCGTGGTCATGCCGACCCCGCCGGCGGCCGGCTGGCGGTGGTATTCGATGAGGTCGTCGGTCACCAGCGCATTGGGCGTGCGCGATTCGAAGGTGGCCGCCTTGATGATGCGGTTGCGAAGTGTCAACGGACCGAGCTTGGCCGGGCTGAACACATCGGGAGCTGTGGAGCTGTCAGCAGCCATAACGGGAGCGTGCCAGACTGTCATGCGTGGGCGCAATCATGCTGGACGGCAAGGCCACCCGAGACGAGATCTTCGTCGATCTGAAGGAGAGGGTGGCGGCGCTGACGGCGTCGGGTCGCACGCCTGGCCTGGGCACCATCCTGGTCGGCGACGACCCGGGGTCTCAGGCTTACGTCCGCGGCAAGCACGCCGACTGCGCCAAGGTCGGCATCACCTCGATCCGCCGTGACCTGCCCGCCGACATCAGCACCGAAACGCTGAACGAGACCATCGACGAGCTCAACGCCAACCCCGAGTGCACCGGCTACATCGTGCAGTTGCCGCTGCCCAAGCACCTCGATGAGAACGCCGCACTCGAGCGCGTCGACCCCGACAAGGACGCCGACGGACTGCACCCGACCAACCTGGGTCGGCTGGTGCTCAACACCCCCGGCCCGCTGCCGTGCACGCCGCGCGGCATCGTGCACCTGCTGCGCCGCTATGACATCGAGATAGCCGGGGCGCATGTAGTGGTGCTGGGGCGCGGCGTGACGGTCGGCCGCCCGCTGGGTCTCTTGTTGACCCGCCGCTCGGAAAACGCCACAGTCACGTTGTGCCACACCGGAACTCGCGATCTGGCGTCGTTCACCCGGCAAGCCGACATCGTCGTGGCCGGAGTCGGCGTGCCGCATCTGCTGACCGCTGACATGGTGCGTCCAGGGGCCGCCGTCGTGGACGTCGGTGTCAGCCGGGTGGACGGCAAGCTGACCGGCGACGTCCACCCCGATGTGTGGGACGTCGCCGGCCACGTCTCGCCGAACCCCGGTGGTGCCGGGCCGCTGACCCGGGCGTTCCTGCTGACCAACGTCGTCGAGTTGGCCGAACGGCAGTGACACTGCGGGCCATTCTTTCGCGCGCGTTGCGCGCTCAGTGGCCGATCCTGGTCGTCGGGCTGATCTTTCTGGTGGCGTTCGTGCTGGCGGGCGCCAACTTCTGGCGCCGTGGGGCGCTGCTCATCGGTATCGGAGTCGGGGTGGCCGCGGTACTGCGGTTGGCCCTGCCCGACGAACGCGCCGGATTACTGGTGGTGCGCCGCAAGGCGACCGACTTCCTGACCACGGCGACGGTCGGGGCCGCGATGGTCTACATTGCGTCGACGATCGACCCGCTGGGCACCGGCTGAGGGTCAGAACCCGGGGATACCGCCGGGCAGGCCGGGCACGCCGCCCCCGATCAGACCGGGCACCATCGATACGCCCGGAAGCTGTTGCAGGCCTTCGACATTGCCACTGGCGATGTTGGACATCACCTGCGGGCAGTACATCTGGATCGCGATGGTGGTGAACATGCTTGCCATGCCCGGCGACATGCCGCCACCGCCGACGCGTGACGCGGCCGCCGCGAAGCTTCCACCCGGCTGGGCCAGCATCGGGCAGACGGCCTGTCCCATTGCCGCCGCGTTCCCCGGATCGCCGTAGTTCACGCCGGCGTTGCTCAACGCGCCGAGGAACTGGTCGTCTATCGGGCTTGCCTCGGCCGGAGCGGCCAGTGCGGCCCCCGCGGCCAGCAGGCCGGCGGATGCCGCCAGCAATCGGATGGTCAGTGGCTGGTTGCGCCATGAGTTCATGTGAGTTTCCCCGTCCCGCTTAGGAGCACCCGTGCGGGCACTCAGTCAACTCTACGAACCTTCGTGCATCGCTGTCACATTTCGGACACGATGACGTAAAGGTTTGTGCTTTAAGCGTTTTCTTATCGTGCTCTCAATGCCCTCTAGGTTAATGGAGTTCGCGCAGCGGCACGACGTTGCGTGTCAACGGGATTCGCGCGGTTTGCCAATTAACATTGCGGCATATGATCTCTCGGCAGAGATTTCTTCGTGATGCGGCCGCAGCGTTGGTGACATCAGCGTTATTTCCGCGTGGATGGGCCCGCGCCGACCCGGGCGGCGGGTGGTCCGGGCTGGCCTCTTCGATCGACGGACAGGTGCTGGTGCCGACCGATGGCGGCGCCTTCACCAGCGGCAAGCAGGTGTTCAACTCGCTGTACGACTTCGCCGAGCCGCTGGCCGTGGTCAGGGTCACCTCGCAGTCCGACGTCGAGAAGGCCGTCGCGTTCGCGGCGGCGAACAAGCTCAAGATCGCGGTGCGCGGGGGCGGGCATTCCTATATCGGGGCGTCGACCGCCGGCGGTGCCATGGTGCTCGACCTGCGGGGGCTGCCGGGCGGGGTGCAGTTCGACAGCGCGACGGGCACCGTCACCGTGCCGGCCGCGACCGGCTTGTATGCGGTCCATCAGGCGTTGGCCAGGGCTGGGCGGGCCATCCCCACCGGTACCTGCCCGACGGTAGGCGTCGCCGGCTTGGCGCTCGGTGGCGGCATGGGCGCCGACTCTCGCCACGCCGGCTTGACCTGTGATGCGCTGAAGTCCGCGACGGTGGTGTTGCCCAGCGGGAAGACGGTCACGGCGTCGGCTCAGGATCATCCCGACCTGTTCTGGGCATTGCGGGGTGGTGGCGGGGGCAACTTCGGGGTGACCACTTCGCTGACCTTCTCAACCTTCGCCACCGCCGACTGCGACGTGGTGCGGGTGGTGTTCGACTTCTCCGCGGCGGCCCAGGTGTTGACCGGTTGGCAGACGTGGCTGGCTGGAGCCGACCGGAATACCTGGGGATTGGTCACCCTTTCGATCAACTCCTCGCAGGGGAATTGTCATGTGCTGACGACGTGTCCGGCCGGGAAGGGATCTGCGGTGGCCGATGCGGTCAAGGCCGCGGTGGGCGCCGAGCCGACTGCGGTGGAGCGCCAGACACTTGGCCATATGGATCTGGTGATGTACCTCGCCGGAGGCAGCCCGACCAGTTCACCGCGGGCGTTCGTGGCGGGATCGGATGTGCTGGGCACGCTGAATTTGGCTGCGGCGCAGTCAATTGTGGGTGTGTTGGAAAAGTGGCCGGCCGCGGCGGGGAGCGCGTCGGCGGTCGTGGACACGCTCAGCGGTGCGGTCGGTGAGGTGGATCCGGCTGGCTCGGCCTTTCCGTGGCGGCGACAGGCGGCGGTGGTTCAGTGGTACACCGAGGCCGACGGGGCGAAGGCGACAGCCGCGAACCAGTGGGTAGGCACGGCGCATCATGCGGTGCAACAGTTTTCGGTCGGCGGCTACGTGAATTATTTGGAAGCCAACACTTCCGCGGCGCGCTATTTTGGGCCGAATTTGGCTCGGCTGATGGCGGTTCGGCAGCAGTGTGACCCGGACGGGCTGATGTACTCCGGATTGAGCATCTGAGTCTAACCCGTTGTGTCACAGGGTTTTCTCTGGTATCAGGTCGCGGGTTTTTGTCGGTGGTCGTTCGTAGAATTCAGGCATGGGTTCGAGTACGCGTGAGGAGATTGTGGATGTCTTCAGCGCGCTCGATGCTGCGGTGGATCGTTTGTGTGAGTTGTCTTTCGATGCGTTGACTACCCCCGAGCGGCTGCGGTTGTTGGAGCGGGTGGAGCGGGTGGCGCGCCGGTTGCCCGCAGCGCGGCACGAGTTGACCAATCAGCTTGTCGCACAGGCCAGTGAGGAGGAGTTGGGTGGGCGGTTGCCCGCGGCGTTGGCGGGCCGGTTGCGGATCACCCGCGCGGAAGCCAATCGGCGCATCGGGGAAGCCGCCGATCTGGGGCAGCGGCGGGCGTTGACCGGGGAGGTGTTGGCGCCGCGGTTGAGCGCCACCGCCCACGGCCAACGCCAGGGCCGCATCGGTGAGGGTCAGGTGCGGGTGATCCGGGAGTTCTTCCACCGGCTGCCCGCCCATGTCGATGTGGAGACCGAGCAGAAAGCCGAAGCCCACCTCGCGCAGCTGGCCGGTCAATACCGGCCCGATCAGCTGACCAAGCTCGCTGAGCGGCTGATGGACTGCCTGCACCCTGACGGGGACTACACCGACGACGACCGCGCCCGCCGCCGCGGCCTGGTGTTGGGCAAGCAAGACGTGGACGGGATGTCGCGACTGTCTGGCTATCTGACTCCCGAAGCGCGCGCCACCCTGGAAGCGGTGTTGGCCAAGTTGGCCGCGCCGGGCATGTGCAACCCTGCGGATGAGGCGCCGTGCGTGCAGGGAACCCCGCCCGAAGAGGTGATCCGCCACGACCTGCGCTCCGCAGGGCAACGTAACCACGACGGGCTGCTGGCCGCCTGCCGCGCCCTGCTGTGCAGCGGCAACCTGGGCCAGCACAACGGGCT
>NZ_LZLE01000005.1 GCF_001673155.1 Mycobacterium sp. 1423905.2
CCTCCTCGACCACTGCCCATCCGTCGACATCGGCGAGCAGGGTGCGCGCGGTGTCGCCCACTTCGGCCAACCGCGCCCGGATCAATTCCGGGCCGTAGGCTAGGTGTTCCCCCAGCGCTACCGAAAAGCCTACGCGGGCAGCGACATTGGCTTCGCCGAAGCCTAGTTGTTGCGCCACTGAGGAATCCGCGGCCCACGGCGGCGCGGGTAGCCGCGGGGTCAATTGCGACACGAGCGCCGACGTCACCGCCAGCACCCCCACCCCGCGCGGACCCGCGATCCACTTGCGCGACGAGGAGTACGTGACATCGGCACCGACCGCGCAGTCGATCTGACCCAGGGCTTGAGCGGCGTCGACGACCAGCGGCAGCCCGAGTTCGCGGCACAGCTGAGCCGCCATGGCGAGCGGTTGCACCACGCCTCGGTGACTGGCCACCGGCGTCAAATGTACGAACTCCGGTGGGTTCTCGGCCAAGTCGAATGCCGCGTCGTCAAGAGCCAGGCGCCCGTCCGCCAGCGTTGGCAGCGTGCGGACTTCGAACCCGTAGGCTTCCATGACCGCCAAGTTGGGGCCGTATTCGCCGGGCAGGCAGGCCAGGGTGCGCCGGTCGGCCGGCCAGCTGCCGAGCAACAGGTCAAGCGCATGCAGCGAGCCGGTGGTGAAGACCACCTCGGCATCGGGCATGCCGAATAGCGTTGCCGCCGCGGCCCGTCCAGCATCCAGCACGGGTGTGGCGGCTTCGGCTGCGACGTACCCGCCGACCTCCGACTCGTGCAGACCGTGCTTGGCCACAGCGTCCAACACCGCGAGGCTCTGTCGAGAACAGGCTGCGCTGTCCAAGTGCAGACCCACGACCGGCGGACGCGCCGCACGCCACCGGTCGGCCAGCGTGTCGGCGTCCCCGCTTTGCCCGGCGGAGCTCATTTGGCGGCCAACGACAACCCGAAATCACCCGCGTCGTCGGTCCACCAGCAGACGCGACGCAACCCCACGGCCCCCAGCTCGGCCTCGACGGCCTCCGGACGGAACTTGCACGACACCTCGGTGAGCATCTCCTCTTCGGCGGCGAAGTCGACGGTCAAATCCAGCGCATTCACCCGCACCCGCTGCTGACGCTGAGAGCGCAGCCACATTTCGATGCGCTCCTCCTCGGCGTTCCAGCGCGCCACATGGGCGAAGGCGTCGACATCGAAGTCCGCGTCGAGTTCGCGGTTGACCACCGTCAGCACATTGCGGTTGAACTTCGCGGTCACTCCAGCGGCATCGTCGTAGGCCCGCACCAGCCGGTCGGTGTCCTTGACCAGGTCGGTGCCCAGCAGCAGGCTGTCACCTGAACGCATGACGCCGGCCAACGTGGCCAGGAATGCCGCGCGCGGCCCCGGGGTGAGATTGCCGATCGTCGATCCCAAGAAGACGAATAGTCGGCGCCCACCGCCGGGTATCTCGGTCAGGTGCTCCTCGAAATCGCCGCATACGGCGTGGATTTCGACTCCGGGATACTCTCGTTGGATGGCGTTGGCGGCCGCCGACAGCACGCTCGCGTCGACGTCGAATGGCACGAATCGGCGCAGTGAACCGCTGTCACGCAAGGCATTCAACAACATGCGGGTCTTCTCCGATGTGCCACTGCCCAGCTCCACCAGGGTGTCCGCTGCGCTGGCGGAGGCGATCTGGGCGGAGCGGGCGCGCAAAATCGCGGCCTCTGCGCGCGTCGGATAATATTCCGGCAACCGGGTGATCTGCTCGAAGAGCTCACTCCCGACCGAGTCGTAGAACCACTTGGGCGGCAGGGATTTTGGCGCCTGCTGCAAGCCGTCGAACACATCGCGGCGCAGCGAGAGATGAGCCGAGTCCTCGGCCAGATGGTTAGACAGCGACAGCGTCATCCGATTCCTTTCCCGGTCAGGGCGGTCATGCTGACTTGATCTCCATCGACCGCGACCAGGCGATGGTCGGGCACGTCCTCCCAGCCTGGGTCGTCGTCGTAGGGTTCGCTGGCCATCACGACCCCGTCCGGGCGATGCAGGATCGACAACGTATCTCCCCACGTGGTAGCGAGCAGGCGAGACCCGTTGCCGGCCAGAATGTTCAGCCTGGCGAGCGGGTCGGCGGCGCCGACCTCGGCGATGGTGTCGCCCAATGCGTCCATCCCCCGCTCGAAGATCTTAGCTGCCAAAATCGCACTGTCGCAGAGGGACTCGGCTGCCGACCGCAACGGCAATACGGTGCGGTCGACAACGCCGTTGTGCGACAACAACCAGCTGCCGTCGGTGAACGGCGCGGTCGCGCTGATCTCGATCGGCATGCCGACGGTTGCCGACCGTACGGCCGCGATCACGCAGTGGCTGCGCAGCGCTGGCGCCACCGACTCGAACGACGTTTCCCCCCACAGCGGTGCGGCACTGCGCCAGCGCCGGGGCACCGGGCCGTCGAAAAAGCCGACTCCCCATCCGTCGGCGTTGAGCAGCCCGTGTTTCTGGCGACGCGGCGCGTATGACTGCACTCGGAGACCGTGCGGCGGATCCCACACCAGAGCGGACACCGGTAGCGGCGCGCCGAGCCAACCGAGGTGACGGCACATCAGGCGTCCCAGGCCAGCCGGACACCGGAGAAGATCTGACGACGGACGGGGTGGTCCCAGTTTCGGAAGCTGGGCCGCAGGATGCTCGGCTCGACCGCCCAGGATCCGCCGCGCAGCACCCGGTAGTCGCCGTCGAAGAAGGGTTGTGAGTAACGCTCGTAGATCATCGGGACGAAGCCGGGCCAGGGCCGTAACGGCGAGCTGGTCCACTCCCACACGTCGCCCAGCATCTGCTCGGCCCCGTAGGCCGAGGCGCCCGCCGGATAGGCCCCCACGGGCGCCGGGCGCAGCGCCGCGCCGCCGAGGTTGGCGTGTTCCGCCGACGGGTCGGCGCTGCCCCACGGGTAACGCCGCCGCGAGTTGGTCGCCGGATCCCACGCGCAGGCCTTCTCCCATTCGGCCTCGGTGGGTAACCGGGCGCCGGCCCAGGCTGCGTAGGCCTCGGCTTCGAAGTAGGTGACGTGCTGCACCGGCTCGTCGGGCGGAACTTCTTCGACGTAACCGAACCGGGTGCGCGTCGTGGCGTCGGGACCCCAGAATTGCGGGGCATCAAGACCCGCGCTCTGCCGGTGCTGCCAGCCGCGTTCGGACCACCATCGCTGCTGGTGGTAGGCGCCGTCGTCGATGAAGTGCCGCCACTCCCCGTTGGTGACCGGCACCCGGCCGATGCGGAATGGCGCCAGGTCGACGACGTGGGCGGGACGTTCGTTGTCCAACGAGTACGGTTCGACGGCCGCGTCCACCCCCAGCAGGAACGGGCCGCCGGGTACCAGCACCGACGTCCCGGCCAGCCCCGGTCGGCCGGGCGGCAACGTGCCCGACTCGCGCAGCAACGGCGCGCCGGTTCGCAGGTTCAGTGCCTGCAGCATGGTTTCGTTGTGTTGGTTCTCGTGGCTGATGACCAGGCCGAACGCGAAGTCGTCGGCGTCCTGCGCCAGCGCGTCCAGGGCATCGAGCGCCGCCGAGCGAACCGTTCGGCAATACGAGCGTGCTTGCTGCGGGGACAGGAGTGGCAGGTCGACCCGGCTGGCCCGGGTGTGCACGAAGGCGTCGTAGAGCCCCTCGACGGCACTCGGCAGCAGCCCCGGCCGGGTCGGGTCGCCGCCGCGCAGCAGCCAGAATTCTTCCTGCTGACCGATGTGCGCAAGATCCCACACCAGCGGACTCATCAGCGGATCGTATTGCCGGCGGAGTTCAGCGTCGTCGAAGTCGACCAGTCGCAGCGTGCGATTCCTGGTGCGCTGCAGGTCGTCAGCGATCTTCTCGCGTGTGCTCACCGATCTCCTCGAGCCAATTCGGCGACGGTGGGGGCAATGCCATGTGCGATCACCCGGTCGGAGAAGTCGTCGGCCGCACATCTGCCGGCCTCGACGCTGAGCACCAAGCGCTGCATCGCGTCGGTCAGCTCGGCGGGAACGCGTTGGGCGACGATGGCCAGGCACTGGTTGGCCGCGGTGTAGAGGCGACGGTCACCGAGCCCCACGCGGGCGGCGGTGTCCCACGCGGTCGCCACGGGTTCGACAGCCTCGGCGGCCAGGTCGGCGGCGGCCGGGTCGTCGAGGAGAGCCGTCAGGGTGAACACCAATGCGGGCCACACCTCGTCGGGCGCGCTGTCCAGGTAGCGGATCTCCAGCCATTGGCGGGGCCGCACCGGCGGGAACAGCGTGGTCAGGTGGTAGTCGAGGTCGGCAATGGTGGGGCGCCGGCCTGCCAGCAGCACCCGGCCGTCGACCCAATCGGTGAAAGGCACGTAGTCGGTGACCGCCGACGGCTCCGGGTCGAGCACCATCATCACCGGCGCTTTCAAGGCGTATCGGGCCCACTCGGCGCCCGGGTCATCGGCGCTGACACCGAGGATCGGTCCGCAGCGCGCGGAGTCCATCTGCCCCCACACCCGCTGCCGAGTGGATTTCCAGCCCGAGAACTCGCCGCTGATCATCGGGGAGTTGGCGGCGATCGCGATCATCGTCGGTCCGAGAGCGTGCGCCAGCCGCACTCGTGCGGCCCACCCTGGCTGCGGACCGGCGTCCAGATTGACCTGGATCGAGGCGGTCGACGTCATCATCGCCGCGCCGGCGGCGCCGCTGTGGCTGGCGCCGAAGAACTCCTCCATCGCGCGGTAGCGCAGGCCCGGGTTGACTCGCTTGGGTGGCCGCAGCGGGTCGGCCCCTAAGAAGACCAGACCCAATCCCGCCTCCGCGAACGCCGACCGCAGCACCACTTGGTCGGCCGCCATCGCGTCGATGGCCGGCACGATGCCGTCCGCCGGTGGTCCGGAAAGTTCCACCGCGCCACCGGGTTCTACGGTGACGGCGCTGCCCCCGGGCAGGGGGCCCAGCCATTCGATGACCTCGGAGATCTCCGGCCAGGTGGGCCGGCGTGCTGGGGCCTGCGGATCGAAACAATGCGCCTCGAGTTCCAGGCCGACGCGGCCCAACGGGCCATCGACCAGACATCCCTTCGCGATGTGTTCCGCGACCGTCGCCGAACTGGTCATGTCGACCTCGTCCGGGCGGGCGTTCTCCAGCGGGGAAGCTGCGGCGGTGGTTGCGCCGAACGTCATCTCACGATCCCTCCGGGCCACGAGCTTCTTCCGCAGCCTAGGTTGCGCAGCTATCCCGGAACGATAGCCGCCAACACTTCATCTTCCAGATCGCACCGACATATTCCCACCGCCGCTTGGGAGTATCCGTACGGCTACTGGCCCAGCGCGTTCTGCATCGCGCCGGCCAGCACGTTGACCGCGGGCCCGGCGTTGCCAGACTGGCAGACCTTGGCCTGCAACAACACGTTTTCGCGCAGCCGGGTTTGAACAAAGCAGCGGCGGTCGGTGTCGGCCTCCTGCTTGGTCCAGGCCTCGTCGGTGGCGCTGGCCGGCCCGCCGGTGAACGACCACACCTGGGTGGAGCCGTCGTCGAAATGCACCGCGGTGGTCTGGCCCGGGCAGCCCACGGTCCGGTCGACGACCCGGTGGAAAGCCCGGGCGGCTGCGTCATTGGTGGCGAAGACCCCGACCGCCTGCTTGACCAGGTGGGTTAGGTCGGTGGCCGACGTCTGGGCGGTTGCCCCGTTGAACGAAGCCAGGTCCGGATCGTTGTAGACCTCGGGCAACCCGATGTCCGCCCAGTTGTTGCACTCGGCGAGGTCGACCCATTCCGACTGGAACGGTTGGGTGAACGTCGACTCCGAGCCCATCGGTCCGCCGACGATATTGCCGACCGATCCCCTGCCCAGGACGGCGTAGTTCACCACTCCCGGCTCCGACGGGTGCGCACCGGCCACCGGAATGGCCGGCGCGGCTGCGACCGCGAGCGTCACCGCCACCGTGGCTGCGCGCATCAGACCTTCGCTGACACCGCGACGTCGACGTTGCCGCGGGTGGCCTTCGAATACGGGCACACCTGGTGGGCCTGTTCGACCAAGTCGTCGGCGGCGCTTTGCTCCAGTCCGGGCAAGTACCCGACGATCTTGCCGGTGAGACCGAAGCCGCCCTCGGAGTCCTTACCGAAGCCGATCTCGACGGTCACCGTGGTGGCGTCGTCGAGCTTGACCTTGGACTTGCCCGCCACCAACCGCAGCGCACCCAGGAAGCAGGCTGCGTAGCCGGCCGAGAAGAGCTGCTCGGGGTTGGTGCCTTCGCCGTTGCCGCCCATGGCTTTCGGTGGCCGGGTGTCCAGGTCGATGCGGCCGTCGTCGGACTTCACATGGCCGTCGCGGCCGCCGCCGCTGGCCGTCGATGCGGTGGTGTAAACGACTTCGATGCTCATGGGCAAGATCATGCCCTACTGGCCCAGATTGCCCCGAACGCCTTCCTCGACCTTCTTGCCGAGATCGGCGTCGACATTGCGCCAATAATCGAACACCCGCGACAGCACCGGCTCCTTCACGCCCTTCGACACGTGCCCGACAATGTTGTGCACCAGGCGATCTCGGGCTTCGTCGTCGAGAACTTCGCGGACCAGGGTGCCGGCTTGGCCCCAGTCGTCGTCCTCGGCCCGCAGGGTGTATGCGGCACGGATCATCGCCCCGTCGGCCTGCCAGCGCACTTCCGCGGCGCGGGCGGGGTCGGCGTGCGGCCCGCCGTAGGAGTTCGGGGCGTAGACCGGATCGGTGGCGTTCTTGATCCGCATCGCGCCGTCTTTGGAATAGCTGTTGACTTCGACCTTCGGCTCATTGACCGGAATCTGCCGATAGTTGGTTCCCAGCCGGGCGCGGTGGGCGTCAGAGTAGGAGAAGCCGCGAGCGAGCAGCATCTTGTCCGGGCTCAAGCCGGTGCCCGGCACGATGTTGTTCGGTTCGAAGGCGGCCTGCTCGATTTCGGTGTGGTAGTCGGTGACGTTGCGGTTCAGCGTCAACTTCCCGACATCGATCAGCGGGTAATCGCCGTGCGGCCACACCTTGGTCAGGTCAAACGGATTGAACCGGTACGTCTTGGCTTCCTCGAACGGCATGATCTGCATCTTGAGCGTCCAGCTCGGGAAGTCCCCGCGCTCGATCGACTCGTACAGGTCGCGCTGGTGGTAGTCGCCGTCCTCGCCGGCCAGCTGGTCGGCATCCTCCTGGGTCAAGTAGTCGATGCCTTGATCGGAGATGAAGTGGTACTTCACCCAGAAGATTTCACCGGCGGCGTTGATCCAGCTGTAGGTGTGGCTGCTGTATCCGTTCATGTGCCGCCAGGTCTTGGGGATGCCGCGATCACCCATCAGCCATGTCACTTGGTGCGCGGACTCCGGCGATAAGGTCCAGAAGTCCCACTGCATGTTGTTGTCGCGCAGGTTGTTTGCCTGCAGCCGCTTCTGCGAGCGGATGAAGTGCTGAAACTTGAGCGGATCGCGGATGAAGAAGACCGGCGTGTTGTTGCCGACCATGTCGAAGTTGCCCTCCGACGTGTAGAACTTCAGCGCGAAGCCGCGGGGGTCGCGCCAGGTGTCTGGGCTGCCGCGCTCGCCCGCCACGGTGGAGAACCGGATCAGGGTGTCGGTCTTGGTGCCCGGCTGGAATACCGCGGCCCGGGTGTACTGGCTGACGTCGTTGGTGACCTCGAAGTGGCCGAAAGCGCCACCGCCCTTGGCGTGCGGTTGGCGTTCCGGGATGCGCTCCCGGTTGAACTGAGCCATCTGTTCGATCAGGTAGTGATCCTGCAGCAGGATCGGACCGTCGGGCCCGACGGTCAACGACTGATCGTCACTGGGCGCCGGTGCGCCGCCGTCCGTCGTCGTGAAGGGCTGAGTCATATCGGTACTCCTCGTCAACTCGGGCTAAATCAACGAAACATGAACGGCGACAATAAAATCGCCTAGCACAAACTTCACTGGAAGACCCAGGGGGTCACGACGCACAGTACGCGCCGATTCTGGAGTGGATCAAGAAAGGCGAGCCTTGCCGAAACGCTAGGGACGAGCCGGGGCAGTGCTGGGACCCGGGCTCGCCGGCGCCGGCGAGGGACCGCTGGGGCCGGCGGACGGACCGCCGCTGGCCGGAGCGCCCGGAGCGCCCGGAGCGCCGGGAAAGCCGGGGCCCATCCCGGGCGGCGGACCGGGGTAGCGGAATTGCCAGCCCGGACCGGGGCCGGGTCCGCCCGGACCGCCGGGGCCGAACATGCCGTGGTGGTGGTGCCGATGGTGATGGTGGTGGTGGCCGAAGATCATCGCACCGGTGAAGAACAGCGTCGATGCGATGAAGATGACTCCGGCCACGATCACCACCCAGGCCGCGGCCTGGTACAGCCGGGGCGGCTTCTCCAGGTACGCGGGACCACGGTGCGGCGGCGGGGGTTCGGTAGCGACCGGACGAGCAGCGGTCGAGGGCTCGGGTGTTTCAGTCATGCCTTCGAATATGGCCCGGACCGCGACGGCCGTAAAGGGCTGGGAAGACAAAGTTGTGTGAAGTGATGTAGCCCGGTGCTCGTGCAACGAGCACCGGGCTACGGGTTGCGAGTTTTCAGCGACCGGGTGTAGGGGCCGGCGCGCCCGAGGGGGCCACCGATGAAGGCACCTGACCGGGGCCGGTCGGACCGGTGCCCGGGGTGGCGCCCGGTGCTCCGCCGCCGTTTACGGCGCCGGGTCCACCGCCGGGCCCGCCGGTACGGTGCCACAGCGCGTGATGCCCGTGGTGATGACCGCCGTGGTGGCCGCCACCGCTGTGCATGCCGAGCCGGAACCCGGTGAAGAAGATGACCGAGACGATGAAGACGATCCCGGCGACGATGGCGACCCACGCGGCGGCCCGGAAGACTTTTGGAGTCTGGTATGCCGGTGCGTCGACTGGGTGAGGTGCTACCGCGGCCGAAGTCCGCGTTGTTGGGGTGTCAGAAATTTCGCTCATGAGACAGATGATGCGGCTGAAACCAGTAGTAGCCGCTATGCGGAACTTATGTAGCAGCTGTGAGCCCAGGCATACGATGGGCCACGTGCAGGGAGCAGTGACGGTGCACATGCAGGCACCGGCCATGGAGATCTGGAGGCTGGTCGCCGATGTCCGCAACACCGGGCGGTTTTCGCCGGAGACGTTCGACGCCGAGTGGCTGGACGGAGCAACCGAGCCGGCCGTCGGCGCCCGCTTTCGCGGGCACGTCAAGCGCAACGAGATCGGGCCCGTGTATTGGACCACCTGTCGAGTGACCGCGAGCGATCCGGGGCGTGAGTTCGGTTTCGACGTGCTTGTTGGCGGCCGAGCGGTCAACTCTTGGCATTACCGATTCACTCCGACGGACAACGGCACCGACGTGACCGAGTCGTTCCGGGTACCGGTCCCACGTTGGTTGCGGGCGACGTCGTTTCTGGGCTTCCTGCGCAGGCGTCGCAACCTTCGCGACATGCGCACAACGCTGGAACGCATCAAGGCCGTCGTCGAGGGTGATGGGGCTACTCCGGCTTGAACGGGTTCACCGCGAATTGGATGACCCGGTAGGGTCCGGTCTCCCGCGGCCGGGTGTCCCACTGGCTGACGAAGATTCGCAGCTCGTCGAGCGTGGACCCCGGCGAGATGTAGCCCCCGTAGGGTTGGGCCAGCCGATTGTCGTGCGGCGGGGGCAGGCTTTCCGCCGGGTCGGGCCATTCGTCGTGCTGCACCACCGTGGTCACTGGGGCGGCGCCCAATTGCGTCGGGTCTCGCGCCACCCGGACTTCCATGTCACCGGTGCTCGCGTTGAAGTAGGACAACACTGTCTGGCCCTCGATCTGACGAATGCTCATCTCGCCCACCAGATCCGGCCACAGCGGGGTGGGCGGCCTGTTCCAGCCGCCGTCGGGTCCGGCCGCCCAGCCCTGCCACCGCGCCCGGTCGGTGAACGCCTCGGGCGTGGCCCGATACAGCACCACCGGCTGCCTGCGGGTGAAGCTGTTGGCGACGATGTACACCCAACCGGTGGGCGAATCGGGCGTCGGGATCGGGTCGTAATAACCACTGATCTGCGTCTGACGCCCATCCTGATAGGCCGGGTCGCGCGTGGAGCCAGGAACCGTGCGCCAGCTTCCACGCGCGGGTTCGGCCGCCACCAGCCGTGACGTCTGTGGTTCGAGGTTGCGGGCCGTGGTGACCATCAGGTAGTTGCGGCGGTTGATCTGCACCACCCCGGCGGGCAATTGCGAGGTCGCCGTGGGCGTCGGGTCAGCCAGCAACGGCTCCCACATACCCAGTACCCCGGAGTAGCGCACCCCCTCGGGGTCGTCGACCGTTGCGGTGTCGACCCGCAACGCGATCGGTGCGAAGTCGCGGCCGAAGCCCACCCCTTGCCCGGGGAAACTGTCCCCGCAGATCTGCAACACCTCGGTGGGAAACTCCATGAATTCGCAGAGATCCGTCGCGCCGATGTTGAAATCCCTTGTCGGCGTTCCGGTTCCAGCCGACGGACCGATCCGCAGCACCTGACCCGGCTGCAGCGGTTGCAGAACCGGCTCGGGCATCGGCGCGGGCGGGTCCGCGTGAGCGGACCAAACGCATTGCGGCGCGACCAAACACACGAAAACCGCAAACGTCGCCGCGCGCGCCGAGCTCACAATTGGGCGGCGAGCAGCTCTGCAATCTGAATGGTGTTCAACGCGGCGCCCTTGCGCAGGTTGTCCCCCGAGACGAACAGCGCCAGCCCGCGACCATCCGGTACGCCGGGGTCCTGTCGAAGGCGACCGACCAGGGATTCGTCGACGCCGGCGGCGGCCAACGGTGTCGGCACCTGAACCAGCTTGACGCCCGGCGCCTCCTTCAGCAGTTCGCGGGCTCGTTCGGGGGACAGCGGCCGGGCGAATTCTGCGTTGATCGACAGAGAGTGGCCGGTGAACACCGGCACCCGCACGCAGGTACCGCTGACCAGCAGGTCGGGGATGCCGAGGATCTTGCGGCTCTCGTGGCGCAGCTTCTGGTCCTCGTCGGTTTCACCCGAATCGTCGTCCACCAACGATCCGGCCAGCGGCACGATGTTGAACGCGATCGGCGCGACGTACTTGCTGGGCGGCGGAAAGGTGACCGCACCGCCGTCGTGCACCAACCGCTCCGCGTCGTCGATGACCGCACGGGCCTGGGTGGCCAGTTCGTCGACGCCTGCCAACCCGCTGCCGGACACCGCCTGATAGGTCGAGACCACGATGCGCACCAGTTCGGCCTCGTCGTGCAGCACCTTGAGGACCGGCATCGCGGCCATGGTGGTGCAGTTGGGGTTGGCGATGATGCCTTTGGGCCGGTTGGCGGCGTCGCGGGCGAAGTTCACTTCGGACACCACCAGCGGCACGTCCGGGTCTTTGCGCCACGCCGAGGAGTTGTCGATGACGGTCACACCGGCCGCGGCGAAGCGCGGCGCCTGTACCCGCGACATCGAGGCGCCTGCCGAGAACAGCGCGATGTCCAGTCCGTTGGGGTCGGCGGTCTCGGCGTCTTCCACCTCGATCTCTTGACCACGGAAGGACAGCTTGCGGCCCTGTGAGCGAGCGGAGGCGAAGAACCGCACCGACTCGGCCGGGAAATCCCGCTCGTCGAGCAGGGTACGCATCACCTGGCCCACCTGGCCGGTGGCCCCGACTACTCCGATGGCAACCATTACCGCCCCGTCCCCGCGTACACCGTCGCTTCCTCCTCGCCACCGAGACCAAACGCCTCGTGCAACGCGACAACGGCCTTGTCTAGTTCCGTGTCGCGGCACAGCACCGAGATCCGGATTTCGGAGGTGGAGATCAGTTCGATGTTGACGCCCACGGCGGCCAGCGCTTCACAGAAGGTCGCCGTGACACCCGGGTGGCTGCGCATGCCCGCGCCGATCAACGACACCTTGCCGATGTGGTCGTCGTAGAGCAGTTGGGTGAAGCCGATCTCGTTCTTGAGCGAGTCCAGCTTGGCCACCGCGGTGGGACCGCTGTCGCGCGAGCAGGTGAAGGTGATGTCGGTCTTGCCGTCTTCGACCTTTGAGACGTTCTGCAACACCATGTCGATGTTCACGTCGGCCTCGGCGACGGCGCGGAACACCCTGGCGGCATAGCCGGGGATGTCCGGGATGCCGACGATGGTCACTTTGGCTTCGCTGCGGTCGTGCGCGACACCGGTCAGCAGGGGGCTTTCCATAACAATGTCCTTGATCGATCCGACGACGACGGTGCCTGGCTTGTCCGAATACGACGACCGGACGTGCACCGGAAGGTTGTAACGACGGGCGTACTCGACGCAGCGCAGCATCAGCACCTTGGCGCCGCAAGCCGCCATCTCGAGCATCTCCTCGAACGTCACCGTGTCGAGCTTGCGGGCGTTGTGCACGATCCTGGGGTCCGCGCTGAAGATGCCGTCGACGTCGGTGTAGATCTCGCAGACGTCGGCGCCCAGCGCCGCGGCCAGCGCCACCGCGGTGGTGTCCGAGCCGCCGCGGCCCAGCGTGGTCACGTCCCGGGTGTCCTGGCTGACGCCCTGGAAACCGGCCACCAGCACGATGCGCCCCTCGTCAAGCGCGGCCTGCAGCCGTCCCGGCGTGACATCGATGATCTTGGCGTTGCCGTGGGTGCCGGTGGTGATCACGCCCGCCTGCGAGCCGGTGAACGACCGGGCCTGCGCACCCAGCGACTCGATCGCCATGGCGACCAGCGCGTTGGAGATGCGCTCGCCCGCGGTCAGCAGCATGTCGAGTTCCCGCGGCGGCGGGACCGGGCATACCTGCTGTGCCAAGTCCAGCAGATCATCGGTGGTGTCACCCATCGCCGAAACGACCACGACCACGTCGTGGCCTTGCTTCTTGGTCTCGACGATGCGCTCCGCGACACGGCGAATCCGGTCGGCGTCGGCCACCGAGGATCCGCCGTACTTCTGCACGACGAGCGCCACTATTTCCCTTCCGCTACCAAGAGATCCGCGCTGAGCGCTGGCTATAAGTCCACAACAGGATACGTGGCGGCGCATCTCGACTTATCCGATGCTCGCGGGTCTGCGGACCGCCGACCGTGGGCCCTAAGTACGTGACGCGCCCGGAATTCGTCCGTAGGCCCCACGCTCGGCGGCCAAACCGTCGCGGTTTTGGCCGCAGCGCCGATCGCGGTAGAGTTCAACATCGTGCAGCGGGTGCTCCTTCTCGGACGCCGCGACGGGGTCTGATCCAGACCGGCTTCCCGTCGCGGGGGTTCGCGATGCGCCGGTCTGAGGTTCCTTCTCACTCCCCCGGAGCAATTACCGTGACTAACCCTGATTCACCCGACTCGTTTACTTCAGTACGCACCATCGTGACCCCCGCCGGCCCGCCACGGCCCGGCCAGCCCGCATGGAATCCCCAGCGCGGATCGTCCATGCCGGTCACCCGTTACCGCCCGTTCGCCGAAGAAGTCGAGCCCATCCGGCTGGCCGACCGCACCTGGCCAGACCGGGTCATCCAAACCGCTCCGCTGTGGTGCGCGGTCGACCTGCGCGACGGCAACCAGGCACTGATCGACCCGATGACCCCGGCCCGCAAGCGCCGCATGTTCGAGCTGCTGGTGCGGATGGGCTACAAGGAGATCGAGGTCGGCTTCCCGTCGGCCAGTCAGACCGACTACGACTTCGTCCGCGAGGTCATCACCGACGGCGCCATTCCCGACGACGTCACCATCCAGGTGCTGACCCAGTGCCGCCCCGAGCTGATCGAGCGCACCTTCGAGGCGTGCCGAGGCGCGGCGAACGTCATCGTGCACTTCTACAACTCCACCTCGATCCTGCAGCGCCGCGTCGTGTTCCGCGCCGACCGGGCAGCGGTGCAGGCCATCGCGACCGACGGAGCCCGCAAGTGCGTCGAGGAAGCGGCGAGGTATCCGGACACCCGGTGGCGCTTCGAGTACTCGCCGGAGTCCTACACCGGCACTGAGCTGGAATACGCCAAGCAGGTCTGCGACGCCGTCGGCGACATCATCCAACCCACGCCCGACAACCCGATCATCTTCAACCTGCCGGCCACCGTGGAGATGGCCACACCCAACGTGTACGCCGACTCGATCGAGTGGATGAGCCGCAACCTGGCCAACCGAGAGTCGGTTATCTTGAGCCTGCATCCGCACAACGACCGCGGAACCGCCGTCGCCGCAGCCGAGCTGGGCTACCAGGCCGGCGCGGACCGGATCGAGGGCTGCCTGTTCGGCAACGGCGAGCGCACCGGCAACGTCTGCCTGGTCACGCTGGGTCTCAACCTGTTCTCCCGCGGCGTGGACCCGCAGATCGACTTCTCCAACATCGACGAGATCCGTCGCACCGTCGAGTACTGCAACCAGCTGCCGGTGCACGAGCGGCACCCCTACGGCGGTGACCTGGTCTACACCGCGTTCTCCGGCAGCCACCAGGACGCCATCAACAAGGGCCTGGACCAGATGAAGGTCGCTGCCGATGAGGCCGACACGGACGTGGACGACCTGCTGTGGCAAGTGCCGTACCTGCCCATCGATCCCAAGGACGTGGGGCGCACTTACGAGGCCGTCATCCGGGTCAACTCGCAGTCCGGCAAGGGCGGAGTGGCCTACATCATGAAGGCCGACCACGGTCTGGCCCTGCCGCGCCGGCTGCAGATCGAGTTCTCCCAGGTGATCCAGAAGATCACCGAAGGCGAAGGCGGGGAGGTCGCGCCCAAGGAGATGTGGGAGGCGTTCTCCCAGGAATACCTCGCGCCGGTGCGGCCATTGGAGCGCATCAAGCAACGGGTGGAGGCACCCGAGGATGACAGCGGCGCCACCAGCATCACCGCGACGGTCAAGATCGATGGGGTGGACACCGAGATCAGCGGCACCGGCAACGGCCCGTTGGCCGCGTTCGTCGACGCGCTGAGCCAGGTGGGTTTCGACGTGGCAGTGCTGGACTACTCCGAGCACGCGATGAGCGCCGGCGGGGATGCGCAAGCGGCGGCCTATGTCGAGGCTTCGATCTTCGGTAAGACCGTGTGGGGCGTCGGCATTGCCCCGTCGATCACTACCGCATCACTGCGAGCCGTGGTGTCCGCGGTCAACCGGGCGGCCCGTTAGGTCAGCCTGGTCACCAGGGAGCGCGCCAACTGCTCGGCGTGTGGGCAGGTGTCGGCCACCACCGTGACGTAATACCAGCGCTTGAGCGCCTCGACGGTGGCAAAGGGCGCCGGGAGGCAGAACGCCTGGTCGCCGAGCCCGCTGATCGGCGCAACCGGACGAGTGGCCTGCTGCTTGTCCGTCGCGAAAGCGCGGTTCACCGAGTTGAGGCAATCCATGTTGGGCGGCTTGCCGTCGACGCAGTAGCCCCAGAACAGGTTGGCGTCGACGGCGACGTGGCCCTGCGGACTCGACTCGCAGCTCTGTTCACCGAGCCCGGTTTTGAGGCGACGAAGCGCCGGATACTCAGTGCCGGTTGCCTGACTGATGTCGGCGGCGCTGAGCAGGCTGCAGAAGTCCGCGGGGATCCGCACGATGTCGGCGTTCGAGCCGGCTTGGGCGCCGCCACATGCCGAGCAGGCCAGCGCGGCCCCGAGCAGCAGCGCCACCACGGTCCGCGCCCGCCCGTTCAGCATGGCGATCAACATAGCGTCCGACCCCCGCCCGTGTGACCACAAAACATCGGCCTGCATCGAACGGGGGCCGGGCTATAGACGGCTTAGAACACGGCTTAGAAGTAGTGGCGGCGGCCGCCGACGGCGCGTCCGGTGTTGCCGAGTACCGCCAGGATCGCGCCAATGACGATCAGGATGATTCCGATCGTCCACAAGATCGAGATCTTGAGCACGAACCCCACGATGAGCGCGATGATGCCGAGAACAATCATGACGAGCCTTCCTCTAGGTGATGGCCGACTATTCGTTGGCCCGGTTCCCCCGACGCCGATCTCAGTTGACCACCCCTAAGGGGGGTAGCAATACACCCCTACGGAGGTAATGTGCCGGACATGTCGTCACCCGCAAGCGCGCCGATCCGCGTTGCGCTCGTCGACGACTATGACGTGGTCGTCAAGGGCGTCGCCAACATGCTCGACCCGTACCGCGACCGGGTTGTCATCGCCGAACTCGATTCGACGATGCCGGTGGAAGACGCGGTCGACATCGCCTTGTACGACTCCTTCGCCCAGCCCGAATCCGACCATGAGGAAATCGGTGTCCTGGTGGCCAACCCGCGGGCGCGCCGGGTTGTCGTCTACACGTGGAACTTCCATCCCGATCTCATCGAGAGCGCGCGGCAGCGCGGCGCGCACGGGTACCTGTCGAAGACCTTGCCGGCTCGAGAGCTGGTCGCCGCGTTGGAGGCGGTGCATGCCGGGGAGGAGGTCATCAGCGACGTGGCCCCGCGGGCGCGCAGCGCGCCGGGCCTGGACTGGCCCGGGCGCGGCGAAGGGCTCAGCGACCGGGAGGCGGAGGTGCTGGCGCTGATCACGCAGGGTAAGAGCAACGCCGACGTGGCTCGGCTGACGTATCTGAGCCCCAATACCGTCAAGTCCTACATCCGCACGATCTATCGGAAGCTCGGCGTCGCCAGCCGCACCCAGGCGGTGCTGTGGGGTGTGCAGCACGGGTTCACTCCCGACCATCACCGCATCGAGCACTGGCGCGGCGGGCCCTGATTCAGAACAGGGCGAACTGCTCGTCGACCAGGGTGGTGTCGGTGAACTCCTCCATGCTCCGGCCGCCCACCACGGCGCCGACACAGTCCATGAAGTGGTTGTCGGAGACGACGGGAACACCTAGCTGCAACGCGTGGTAGCCCTTGCCTTGTTCGGGCACGGACTCGTTGCAGACCACCAGCGACGTGTCGCGGTCGACGGAGTCGGTGTAGGCCAGGCCGGCGTGCAGGATGCGCTCGACGAGTTCGTCGTGGGTGCGGCGCACTTCGGCCGCCAGCGCCACGCGCATGCCTTGGACCAGTGGCCGACCCGAGACGTAGCGGCCGGGGTTGAGATAGGCGCACGGCGTACGCGACGCCAACAATTTCAGCGGACGCAGCTCGTCGTGTGTCACCCGGCCGTTGGGCCAGCGCCGCCGAGTCACCGGGTAAACCGGCAGCCAGACGTCGCGTTCCCGGGCGCGTTGCAGCGCCGGGCTCAGGATGCCGGTCAGCACGCGGGCGTCGTCGAACGCGTCATGAGGGCGCTCCTGCTGCACGCCCCAATGCGCGGCGAGCGTCTCCAGCCGCAGGTTGTCCAGGCCGAGTTCCAGCCGGCGGGCCAGCTCGACGGTGCACATGACCGAGTCGACCGGCAATTCGGCTTCGGCGAGTTCAGCCTCCGCGGCGAGGAACGCGTAGTCGAAGGCCACGTTGTGGGCCACGAGTGTGCGACCGCGCAACACCTGCGCGACATCACTGACGATGTCGGCGAATCGCGGCTGATCTTCGAGCATGGCGGCGGTCAAGCCGTGCACGTGTGTCGGTCCGGGATCAACGCCGGGGTTGAGCAAGCTGACCACCGACTGCTCGACGCGTCCGGCGGCGTCAAGTCCGAGTACGGCGATGCTGATGATGCGTGCCTGGCCGGGCCGGAAGCCCGAGGTCTCGACGTCGATCACGGCCCATCCCCCGTCCGGCTCTCGCGCCGGCCGACCCCAGGACATCATGGCTTGAGGATGACACGTCGGACCGACAGGTTGGGGTCGCTGCGCGGCCGTGTCGGCGACTCGGTGTAGCTGGCCCCGCTGCACCCGGCGACAAGCGCCGGGCTTGCGATCACCCTGGGCTGATGCGGGCGACCCGCGGCGCCCGGCGACAAGCGCCGGGCTTGCGATCACCCTGGGCTGATGCGGGCGACCCGCTGCACCCGGCGACAAGCGCCGGGCTTGCGATCACCCTTAAACTCACCCGCGTGATCACCACCCGCGCCCGTCTGGCGCTCGCCGCCGGTGCGAGCGCACGCTGGGCGTCGCGGGTGACCGGGCGCGGGGCCGGCGCGATGATCGGCGGACTGGTAGCGATGACCCTGGACCGTTCGATCCTGCGACAGCTCGGGGCCGGTCGGCGCACGGTCATCGTCACGGGCACCAACGGCAAGTCGACCACCACCCGGATGACCGCCGCCGCCTTGGGCACCCTGGGCTCCGTGGCCACCAACGCCGAAGGCGCCAACATGGACGCCGGCCTGGTCGCCGCGTTGGCCGCCGACCGCAACGCCGGGCTGGCCGCCCTGGAAGTCGACGAGATGCACGTCCCCCACGTTTCCGATGCGGTCGACCCCAGCGTGGTCGTGCTGCTCAACCTCTCCCGCGACCAACTCGACCGGGTCGGGGAGATCAACGTCATCGAGCGCACCCTGCGCGCCGGACTGGTCCGACACCCGAATGCCGTCGTCGTCGCCAACTGCGATGACGTGCTGATGACCTCGGCCGCCTACGACAGCCCGAACGTCGTGTGGGTCGCCGCGGGCGGCTCCTGGGCCAACGACTCCGTCAGCTGCCCGCGCAGCGGCGAAGTGATCGTCCGCGACAAAGGCCACTGGTACTCCACCGGCGCCGACTTCAAGCGGCCCAGCCCGCACTGGTGGTTCGACCACGAGACCTTGTACGGCCCGGACGGGCTGGCGCTGCCCATGCGACTGGCCCTGCCCGGCGCGGTGAACCGCGGCAACGCCGCGCAGGCCGTCGCCGCCGCCGTCGCGTTGGGCGCCGATCCGGCCAAGGCCGTCGCCGCCGTGTCCGGAGTCGACGAAGTGGCCGGGCGCTACCGGACCGTGCGCGTCGGCGCGCACGAAGCACGCATTCTGTTGGCCAAGAACCCCGCCGGCTGGCAGGAGGCGCTGTCCATGGTGGACAAGCACGCGGCCGGGGTGGTGATCGCGGTCAACGGTCAGGTTCCCGACGGCGAGGACCTGTCCTGGCTGTGGGATGTGCGGTTCGAGCACTTCGAGCAGACCCAGGTGGTGGCCGCCGGGGAACGCGGCACAGACCTGGCGGTACGCCTCGGCTACGCCGGCGTCAAGCACACCCTGGTGCACGACACCATCGCGGCCATCGCATCCTGCCCGCCCGGCCGGGTGGAAGTCGTCGCCAACTACACCGCGTTCCTGCAGCTGCAGCGGGCATTGGGGCGCCATGGCTGAATCGACCGTGCGGATCGGGCTGGTGCTGCCCGACGTGATGGGCACCTACGGCGACGGCGGCAATGCGTTGGTTCTGCGCCAACGGCTGCTGCTGCGGGGCATCGACGCGCAGATCGAACAGATCACCCTCGACGACCCGGTGCCCGAATCGTTGGACCTCTACACCCTCGGCGGCGCCGAGGACTACGCGCAGCGGCTGGCCACCCGGCACCTGTTGCGGCATCCCGGCTTACAGCGGGCCGCCGAGCGGGGTGCGCCGGTGCTGGCCATCTGCGCGGCCATCCAGGTCTTGGGCCATTGGTATGAGACGTCGTCGGGCGAACGGGTCGCGGGCGTGGGACTGCTGGATGCGACCACCTCGCCGCAGCCCACCCGCACCATCGGTGAAGTGGTCGCCAAGCCGCTGCTGCCCGGGATGACCCAACGTCTCACCGGATTCGAGAACCACCGCGGCGGCACGACGCTCGGACCAGCGGCGTCGCCGCTGAGCGAGGTCGTGAAGGGCGCGGGCAATCGGGCCGGGGACGGCATGGACGGCGCAGTGCAGGGCAGCGTCGTTGCGACCTACATGCACGGCCCGTGCCTGGCCCGCAACCCGGAGTTGGCCGACCGGCTGTTGAGCACGGTGGTCGGCGACCTGGCGCCCCTGGAGCTGCCCGAAGTGGAGTTGTTGCGCCGCGAACGGCTCTCGGCGCGCTGAGCCTGAAGAATTGCAGCGGAAGTTCGAGTAGCGGCCTGAAAAACTTCAGGCTCGCCGACGGATCAGGGTCTCGTCACACCATGGCGCGGCGGCCGGTGAGCGCGCGCCCCAGCGTCAGCTCGTCGGCGAACTCCAAGTCACCGCCCATCGGCAGGCCCGACGCGATCCGCGTGACAGTCAGCCCGGGGATGTCGCGCAGCATCCGCACCAGATACGTCGCCGTCGCCTCGCCCTCGGTGTTGGGGTCGGTGGCGATGATGACCTCGGTGATCTCGACGTCGTCGACCCGCTCCCCGATGCGGCTGAGTAACTCGCGGATCCGCAGCTGCTCGGGTCCGATGCCCGACAGCGGATCCAGCGCGCCGCCCAACACGTGGTAGCGGCCGCGGAATTCGCGGGTGCGTTCGACGGCCTGGACGTCTTTGGGTTCCTCGACGACGCACACCAGCGCGCCGTCCCGGCGAGGATCAGCGCAGATCCGGCACCGCTCGGCGTCGGAGACGTTGCCGCACACCGCGCAGAACCGCACCCCGTCGCGAACCTTGCCCAGCGCGGCGGTCAGCCGGTCGATGTCGGGCGGTTCCACCGACAACAGGTGAAAGGCGATGCGCTGGGCGCTCTTGGGTCCGATACCCGGCAACTTGCCGAGCTCGTCGATCAAATCCTGGACAGGTCCTTCGAACATGTCGACCGCAGGTCAGAGGCCCTGACCGCCGGGGGCACCCGGCATAGCCGGCGGCGCAGGCGGAGCCGGCGGAGCTGGTGGGCGCATGGCACCGGCCAGCGCTCCCAGTCGCTCCTGGGCCATCTTGGTGACTTGTGACGACGCGTCGCGCATCGCGCCGACGATCAGATCCTGCAAGGTCTCGATATCGCTCGGGTCGACCACCTTCGGGTCGATGGTCACCCCGATCACCTCACCGCTGCCTTTGACGAGGACCTGGACCAGGCCACCGCCGGCTTGCCCATGCACCTCGGAGTTCGCCAGCTGTTGCTGGGCCTCCAACAGTCTCTGTTGCATCTGCTGCGCCTGAGCGAGCAGCTGCGACATGTCGCCTCCGGGTTGCATGACAGTCCCCTCGCATCTTGGTCTCGAGTTGGTTTCGCCTGCGGGTGTCGGGCGATTCGAAACCCCCAGCGTAGACCGCGCGACGCTACCTTGACGCCGTGGACCTACGAGTGAGCCTGCGTGTCGGAATAGCCATGGTTGCCGGGGTGCTCGTTGCTGCTTCGACGCCGACGATGCCCACCGCGACCGCGAATCCCTCCAACATCGCCGGCATGGTGGTGTTCATCGACCCAGGGCACAACGGCGCCAACGACGCCTCCATCGGCCGTCAGGTGCCGACCGGTCGGGGCGGCACCAAGGACTGCCAAGCCAGCGGAACCTCGACCAACAGCGGCTACCAAGAGCACACCTTCACCTGGGACACTGCACTGCGACTGCGCGCCGCGCTGAACGCGCTCGGGGTGCGCACTGCCATGTCCCGCGGCAACGACAACGCCCTGGGTCCGTGCGTCGACGAACGCGCCAACATGGCCAACGCGCTGCACCCCAACGCCATCGTCAGCTTGCACGGCGACGGCGGGCCGGCTTCGGGCCGCGGTTTCCACGTCAACTATTCCTCGCCGCCGCTGAATGCCGCGCAGTCCGGGCCGTCGGTGCAGTTCGCGCGCGTCATGCGCGACCAGCTGCAGGCATCGGGCATTCCGCCGGCCAACTACATCGGACAAAGCGGCCTCTACGGCCGCTCGGACCTGGCCGGCCTCAACCTGGCGCAGTACCCGTCGGTCCTGGTGGAGCTGGGCAACATGAAGAACCCCGCCGACTCGGCGCTGATGGAATCGGCCGAAGGCCGGCAGAAATACGCCGACGCGCTGACCCGCGGCGTGGCGGGGTTCCTGGCCACCCAGGGCCAAGCGCGCTAGCTAGCGCTCCAACTCCGACTTCAGGTTCGCCAGCACTTCGCCCTGGATCCGCTTGAGCCCTAGCGGGGCAAACGTCTTCTCGAAGAACCCCTTGACCCCGCCCGCACCAGTCCAGGTCGTCTTCACCGTGACGCTGGAACCCGGTCCGGCCGGCGCCACCGTCCAGTTGGTGACCAACGACGAGTTGGTGTCCTTCTCGATGACGGTATGCCCGGCGACGTCGACGTTGACCTGCACGTCGCGCACCCGGGACTTGGTCGCCTGCAGCCGCCACTTGGCGACCGTGCCTTGCCCCTTACCGCCCTGCAGCACTTGGTAGTCGCTGTATTGCCGGGAGAGGATCTTCGGGCGAACAGTCTGGTAATCGGCCACCGCATCGAGCACGGCTGCGGGGTCGGCGTCGATCAGAATCGTGCTGGCAGCGCTCACTTGTCCCATCGTCGAGCACCTCCTCAGTGGTAGTCGCGGCAGCGCCCGCGCGCAGATGCAGGGGCCCTAGTCGAGGACTAGGGTATATGTGATGCCTGTCCCGGGATCCGCACTGTCTACCTACATGTCCGGCGTCGAGCGACTGCTGGCCAGTTATCGATCCATCCCCGCGACAGCACCCGTGCGCCTCGCCAAGCCCACCTCCAATCTGTTTCGCGCGCGCGCCAAAACCCGTGCGCCCGGCCTAGATACATCCGGACTGACCGGGGTCATCAGCGTCGACCCCGACGCGCGCACCGCCGACGTCGCCGGCATGTGCACCTACGAGACCCTGGTGGCCGCGACTTTGCGATACGGCCTGTCGCCCCTGGTGGTTCCGCAATTGCGGACGATCACCCTCGGCGGCGCGGTCACCGGCTTGGGCATCGAGTCGGCGTCGTTTCGCAACGGCCTGCCGCACGAATCGGTGCTGGAGATGGACATCCTCACCGGCGCAGGCGAATTGCTGACCGCGTCACCCGATCAGCACCCCGACTTGTATCGCACCTTCCCCAATTCCTATGGCACGCTGGGGTATTCGACGCGACTGCGGATCGAGCTGGAGCCGATCGCACCGTTTGTGGCGCTGCGGCACATCCGATTCCATTCGTTGGACGCGATGCTGGCGGCCATGGAAGGCATCGTCGAAACTCGCGGCCTCGATGGTGTGCCGGTGGATTATCTGGACGCCGTGGTGTTCAGCGCCGAGGAAAGCTACCTGAGCGTGGGCAGACGGACCACCACGCCCGGCCCGGTCAGCGACTACACCGGAAAAGACATCTACTACCGGTCGATTCAGCACCCAAGCGGCGTCAAGGAAGACCGGATGACCATCAACGACTACTTCTGGCGGTGGGACACCGACTGGTTCTGGTGCTCACGGGCCTTCGGCGCGCAGAATCCCCGGCTGCGGCGCTGGTGGCCGCGCCGCTTCCGGCGTAGCAGCGTGTACTGGAAGTTCATCAGCCTCGATCAGCGGTTCGGAATCGGTGACCGGGTCGAACGCCGCAACGGTCGCCCGCCGCGCGAGCGGGTGGTGCAAGATGTCGAGGTCCCCGCCGAACGGGCCGGTGAGTTCCTGGATTGGTTCCTCGGGTCGGTGCCGATCGCACCGATTTGGTTGTGCCCGTTGCGTCTTCGCGACCACGACGGCTGGCCGCTGTACCCGATCCGGCCCGATCACACCTATGTCAACATCGGTTTCTGGTCGTCGGTCCCGGCCGGCGATACCGAAGGCGAGACCAACCGCGCGATCGAGCGGAAGGTCAGCGAGCTCGACGGGCACAAATCGCTGTACTCCGACGCGTTCTACACCCGCGAAGAATTCGCCGAGCTCTACGGCGGCGAGTCTTACAACACCGTGAAGAAAACCTACGACCCCGATTCGCGTCTCCTTGATCTCTATGCAAAGGCGGTGCAACGACAATGACGACGGTCAAAGAACCCCACCCGGCACGCTCGATCGGCGGCCGACTGAGCATGGCCGAGGTCCTGGCGGTGTTCACCGCCGGCGGCCAGCAGCCGCTGAGGTTCACCGCCTACGACGGCAGCACCGCCGGCCCTGATGACGCCGTCCTGGGTCTGGACCTGCGCACCCCGCGCGGCGCCACCTACCTGGCCACCGCGCCCGGCGAACTCGGCATCGCCCGCGCTTACGTGTCGGGCGACCTGCAGTTACACGGTGTGCATCCCGGCGACCCGTACGAACTGCTCAAAGCTCTGACCAACAAGGTCCAGTTCAAGCGGCCGTCGTTGCGGACGCTGGCCAACGTGGTGCGTTCCATCGGAGTCGAGCACCTGTTGCCGGTCGCCCCGCCGCCACAGGAGACACCACCGCGCTGGCGGCGCATCGCCGACGGCCTGATGCACAGCAAATCCCGGGACGCCGAGGCCATCCATCACCACTACGACGTGTCCAACACCTTCTACGAGTGGGTGCTGGGGCCGTCGATGACCTACACCTGCGCGGTCTATCCCGACGCCGACACCACGTTGGAACAGGCCCAGGACAACAAGTACCGGCTGATCTTCGAAAAGCTGCGGCTACAGCGGGGTGACCGGTTGCTCGACGTCGGGTGTGGCTGGGGCGGCATGGTCCGCTACGCCGCGCGCCAGGGGGTTCGGGTCATCGGTGCCACCCTGTCGGCCGAGCAAGCCAAGTGGGCGCAGCAGGCGATTGACGAGGAGGGGCTCGGCGAACTGGCGCGGGTACGCCATTGCGACTACCGCGACGTGGCCGAGTCCGGCTTCGACGCGGTGTCCTCGATCGGGCTCACCGAGCACATCGGCGTCAAGAACTATCCCGCCTACTTCGGCTTCCTCAGGTCCAAGCTGCGGACCGGTGGTCTGCTGCTCAACCACTGCATCACCCGCCACGACAACAAGTCGACCTCGTTCGCCGGCGGGTTCACCGATCGCTACGTGTTTCCCGACGGCGAGCTGACCGGCTCCGGCCGGATCATCACCGAGATCCAGGACGCTGGGCTCGAGGTGCTGCACGAGGAGAACTTCCGCCATCACTACGCGATGACGCTGCGCGACTGGTGCCACAACCTGGTCGCGCATTGGGACGAGGCGGTGGCCGAAGTCGGCTTGCCCACCGCGAAGGTGTGGGGCATGTACATGGCCGCGTCGCGGGTGGCGTTCGAGCAGAACAACTTGCAGTTGCACCACGTGCTGGCGACCAAGGTGGACACCTGGGGGCACGACGACTTGCCGCTGCGCCCCTGGTGGACGCCGTAAACGGCTCAGACGTTGTCGATGCGACGAGCGCCCAATTCGTGTTGCAGTAACTCGAGCGCGACCTCTTCAGGGTCACGGCGAGGCGCCGACGTATCGGTCTGGCCGGCTTCGGCAAGCATGCTTTCCTCTTCGTCCCGCTGAGCGGAGATCACCTCGGGCGGGGGCTCTGGCGCCTTGGTCGCCGCTACGCTCGGCGTCGGCTCTGGTGCGCCGGTCTCGCACCGTACCCGCCAGTTGACGCCCAACGCGTCCTTGAGCGCCTCGGCGATGACGTCGGCGTTGCGCTGCTCGCACAGCCGCCGGGCCAGGGGCGCGGAGTCATGGCTCAAGACCAGGGTGTTGTCCTCGAGTGCGCGCACGGTGGCGCCGGCCAGCATCACCTCGGTGGTACGGCTGCGCTGACGGACTTTTTCGCGCACGGTCGGCCACATGCTGCGCACTGCGGCGGCGTTGAGTTCTCCGGGTGCACCCGCCGGTTCGGGGGCCGGCTTGGGTGCCGGTTCGGACACCGGCTTGGGTGCCGCCTCGGGCACCGGCTTAGGTGCCGGCGGCGCCGCCGCGGCCGGAGGCGGAGCTTGGGGCTCGGCCGGCGGTGCCGGCTTGGCTCGCCGGACCGGCGGCGCGGGCGTGGCGGCTGGTGCCGCGGCGGCCTGCCCGGCCGGCAGCGACATGTCCAGCCGGGTCTCGATGCGTTCCACCCGCTGCAGCAGCGCCGACTCGGCGTCGCTGGCCGAGGGCAGCAGCAGCCTGGCGCACACGACCTCCAGCAGCAGCCGCGGCGCCGTCGCGCCGCGCATCTCGCCCAAGCCGGCCTGCACCACCTCGGCGTAGCGGGTCAGGGTGGCCGGCCCGATGCGAGTGGCTTGTTCGCGCATTCGTTCCAGGACGTCCTCGGGCGCATCGACCACACCGCGCGTCGCCGCGTCGGGGACGGCCTGAAGCAGGATCAGGTCACGGAAGCGCTCCAACAGGTCGGTGGCGAAGCGGCGCGGGTCGTGCCCGGCGTCGATCACCGACTCGACGGCCCCGAACAGGGCAGCGGCATCACCGGCGGCCAGCGCGTCGACCGCGTCGTCGATCAGGGCGACGTCCGTGGCACCCAGCAGCCCCAGCGCCCGCGGATAGGTCACATGCCTGTTCTCGGCGCCGGCTACCAACTGGTCCAGCACCGACAGCGTGTCTCGGGGAGAACCTCCACCGGCACGGATGACCAGCGGATACACCGCGTCGTCGACCACCACGCCTTCTTGGGCGCAGATCTGCCCGATCAACGCCCGCATGGTCTTCGGCGGCAACAGCCGGAACGGGTAGTGGTGGGTGCGCGACCGGATGGTCGGCAGCACCTTCTCCGGTTCAGTGGTGGCGAAGATGAAGATGAGGTGCTCGGGTGGCTCCTCGACAATCTTGAGCAGCGCGTTGAACCCGGCCGTGGTCACCATGTGCGCCTCGTCGACGATGAACACCCGGTACCGCGACTGGGCCGGCGCGTAGAACGCGCGATCGCGTAGCTCGCGGGTGTCGTCCACGCCGCCGTGACTGGCGGCGTCGAGTTCGACCACGTCGATGCTGCCCGGCGCGTTGGGGGCCAAGGCCTGGCAGGACTCGCAATCACCACACGGCGACGCCGTGGGCCCCTGGGCGCAGTTCAGCGAGCGCGCCAGGATCCGCGCCGAGGACGTCTTGCCGCAGCCGCGGGGGCCGCTGAACAGGTAGGCGTGGTTGATCCGGCCCGCTTCCAAGGCGATGGACAACGGCTCGGTGACGTGTTCCTGCCCCACCACTTCGGCGAAAGTCGCGGGTCGATACTTGCGGTACAGAGCCACGTCAGCAGGTTACCGGCGCGCTATGACGACATTCTGGGCCCAGGCGTCGAGGGTGCATCAGCGGCTTTCACCCTGCGCACAGGGCGGGATGGTGCGCGATTTCCCGCCGCCTGCGCACACCGGAAGCAGCCAACGCACCCCCGAAGGGCTCACCTGGCCGGCGCCAGGTTGAGCAGTGACTCGGTCGCCGCCAGCAACGCGCACGTCGCGAGTCCGTCGACCGCATTACGCAGATCCGGGAGCGACGGGAACGTCGGCGCTATGCGGATGTTCGTGTCGTCGGGGTCCTTGCGGTACGGGAACGACGCGCCCGCCTCGGTGACCGCTATCCCGGCGTCCTTGGCCAGCGCGACGGTCCGCCGCGCGGTGCCGGGCAGCACGTCAAGGCTGATGAAGTAACCGCCTTTGGGCTCGGTCCAGGAGGCGATCTTCGACTCGCCGAGCCGGTCGTTGAGGATCTCGAGCGCCAACGCGAACTTGGGCGCCAACATCTGCTGGTGACGCAGCATGTGCAGCCGCACCCCGTCCGCGTCGCCGAAGAAGCGCAGGTGCCGAAGCTGGTTGACCTTGTCCGGACCGATCGACTTCTTCCCGGCGTATTGCAGATACCAGGCGATATTGCCCAGCGAGCCGCCGAAGAAGCTGACGCCGGCCCCGGCGAAGGTGATCTTCGAGGTGGAGGCGAACACGTACGGCCGGTTGGCGTTGCCCGCCTTGGCGGCCAGTCCCAACACGTCGACCTGACGGATGAATTCGTGGGTCAGGGTGTGCACGGCATAGGCGTTGTCCCAGAAGAGACGGAAGTCGGGGGCCGCGGTGTGCATCTGCACCAGCCGGCGCACCGTCTCCCAGGAGTAGGTGACGCCGGTGGGGTTGCCGAAGACAGGCACCGTCCACATGCCCTTGACGGCGGGGTCGTTTTCGACGAGCTCTTCGATGAGGCCGACGTCGGGACCGTCGTCGAGCATCGGCACGGGGATCATCTCCACGCCCATGGTCTCGGTGATGGCGAAGTGCCGGTCGTACCCGGGAACGGGGCACAGGAACTTGACGGTCGGCTCGTCTTTCCACGGCCGCGGCGAGTCCACGCCGCCGTACAACATGGAGAAGGCGACGACGTCGTGCATCATCTCCAAGCTGGAGTTGTTGCCCGCGATCAGGTTCTGCACCGGGATGCCCAGCAGTTCACCAAAGATGCCGCGCAACGCGGGCAGGCCGTGCGAGCCGCCGTAGTTGCGGGTGTCGACGCCCTCTGGGTCGCGGAAGTCCTCCCCGGGCAGGCTCAACAGCTGGTTGGACAGGTCGAGCTGCTCGGGGGCGGGTTTGCCGCGGGTCAGGTCCAGGCTCAGCTTTTTGGACTGCAGCTCCGCATATGCCTGCTGATGCTTTTCATGCAGCGCGGAGAGGTCTTCGGGGCTGAGGGAATCAAACGACACCATGCGGCCCTTTCGCCGTCGAGTGGTTGCAAGCACTGGTTCGGCTGTCCCCGAACTGAGGGGACCCCGCGCACCCGACAGAGCCCGTTGACCCTTGCTGCCTTCCGGCCCTGGGGGAGTTCACAGGATAGACGCCGCGCGGGGTCCATGGTGAGTGTAATACCTGTGCGGACACACTCGGCGGCCACCGCAAGACACTAGGGCTTCACTGAGCGGCTACCATGACCACGGAGGATTCGCCTAGTGGCCTATGGCGCTCGCCTGGAACGCGGGTTGGGTTAATAGCCCTCGCGGGTTCAAATCCCGCATCCTCCGCTGTACGTTCTGCCTTTTAGGAGGGGTATGGGGCGCAAGGTTGCCATGCTGTTGCACGCGTCAGTCTCCGTTGGCGCCGGCGTCCTCTTCTTTTACTTCGTGCTTCCCCGTTGGCCAGAGCTGATGGGCGACACGTCGCACAAGTTGGGCACGGCGCTGCGTGTGACGACGGGCGTGCTGATCGGCTTGGCCGCGCTGCCGGTGCTGTTCACGCTGTTGCGCACCCGCAGGCCCGAGCTCGGCACGCCGAAGTTGGCGCTCACGCTGCGCACCTGGTCGATCGTGGGCCATGTCCTGGCCGGGGTGCTGATTGCCGGCACGGCCATCAGCGAGATATGGCTAAACGTGGACACCTTCGGGCGGTGGCTGTTCGCCATCTACGGGGCCGCTGCGGCGATCGCCGTGCTCGGGTTCTTCGCGTTCTACCTGTCCTTCATCGCCGAACTGCCGCCACCGCCGCCGAAACCGCTGAAGCCCAAGAAGGAGAAAGAGCGGCGCGTGCGGCGCCAGAAGAAGGGCGCCGAAGCGACCGACGACCTCGACGAAGATGAAGAAGTCGAGGGCGACGAAGCCGAGTCTGAAGAAGCCGAGCCGCAAGAAGCCGAGACCCAAGAAGCCCAGACCCAAGAAGCCCAAGTGGCCGAGCCGGCCGAAACGGTCGCGGAGTCCGACGCGCAGGAGCCCACCCCTACAGCGCCCACGGTGAAAGCCGCCGCTGCTGAAGAAGAAAGACCGAAGCCGGACGCCGCAGAGACGGTCGAAGCTCCCGCCGCCGAAGACGAACCCAGAGCTGGACTACGCAATCGCCGCCCGAGCGGCAAGACGTCGCACCGGCGCCGCCGCACACGCGGCGGGGTCGCCGTCGACGAATAGTCGCCTCATCGGCGCCGCAGCCGCTCTAGGTAGTCGGCGATGCCCTGGCGTGTCTCTTCAGCACCCCACAACGTGCGCACCTCACGATCGATCTGCTCGCCCGCGCGGATGCGGTCCAGGGCGGGCGCACGCAGTTGCGCTTTGGTGTGGCGATAGGCCGCGGCGGGAATCTCACCGAGATCGGCCGCCTCGGTGATGGCCGCCTCGGTCAACTCGTCCTCAGCGACCACCCGGTGCGCCAAGCCCCTGGCCACGGCCTCGGCGCGACGATAAGTCCGGCCGCCGAGCAGGACTTCTTCCGCGTGCGCGCCGCACGCGTAGCGCATCACTTCCAGCGCAGCCACCGGGAAGGACACGCCGACCCGCACCTCCGAGGCGCCGATCTGAGCCTCGGGGCTGATCAGCCGCCAATCGCAGGCGCAGGCCAGCACGCAGCCGCCGGCGATTGCGGCGCCGTTGATCGCGGCCACGGTGGGGCCGGGATAGCCGAACACCGCCTCGAACGCCGCAGACAGCGCCGGGACCAGTTGGTCGGTGTAGCCGGATCCCCCTTGGGTCACCCGGTTCAGATCAACTCCCGCGCAGAACACGCGACCGGCGCCGGTCACGACGAGCGGGCCGCCGAAGTTTTCAGCCAGCTCGTGCACGGCTTCGGTCAGCTCACCCAACAACTCGACGTCGAGGGCGTTGACGCGCCCCGACGACATGGTCACCACGCGCGCGGATGGCGCTTCCTCGATGTCGATCACAGTGACAAACTCTCCCACTACACGAGGATCACCGGAATGTCGGTGTTCTCGTCGGTGTAGAAGCTGGCGCAGACCCGGTGATAGCCGTCGGCGATCTGCAGCGGGATGCCGGTCGCGAAGTTCCCGCGCACCAACAGTATTGGCGACAACGGCTGCCCCTTCTTGATCTTCGACAAGTCCTCGGCCACGTGCGCGTTCTTCTTGGGCAGCAAGGTGAGCTGCGCCGCCCGCAGAATGTCTTTCGCCTTCTTGTGGGTGACCGTCCCGGCCCGCAGTTTTTTCGTCAACTTCGCGACCGTGGCCGAATCCGCAAGCAGGTCAAGGTAATCAGCGGCAGCCGGATAATCGTGCGCTTCAGGGGCTGCCAACCACTTCACCTGCGCCATCACCGGGCTCCTTTTCTGATGTCGCCTTTTCCGTGTCGACTCCGACGCAACGATAATTGGGATCGGTAGCGATTCAACGCCTCTGTACTTGCTCCCATGACGACGCCAACGGGGCGGCGTATGAGGGAAGGAAGTTCAGTGAAGCGTGTTATCGCGGTTGCGATCGGCAGCCTTGCTTGCGCGTCGGCCCTGGTGGGCTGCTCGAGTGGCGGTCACTCGGCCGGCTCGACGGCCAGTGTCTCCAACGGCAATGGCGGCACCCAGGTCCAGGTGGGCGGCACCGACCTCCCCGGCCTCAACCCGGCCTCGGTGACCTGCGTGAAGCAGGGCGGCAAGATCGACATCGGCAGCGGTTCCACGGGTGGTCAACAGCAGGCGCTTGCGGTCGTGATGACCGACGAGGCCACGCCCCGAGTCGAGTCGCTGGCGTTGGTGGTGGATGGCAACGCGCTGTCCGTCAGCGACGCCATGGGCGCCAAGGTCGGCTCGGCCAAGGTCGCGGTCGACGGCAAAACCTACACCATCACCGGGCAGGCCCAGGGCGCCGACATGAAGAACCCCATGGCCGGCATGATCACCAAGGACTTCAACATCAAGGTGACGTGCGGCTGATGGTGTCCTCTACCGGGCGGCGGGCGTGCCAGGCACGTCCGCCGCTGCGGATTGCCCCCACGGTCGCCCGGGCACGGACTTATGATGCAGCCGTGTCGATCGTCGACGAACTCGACCGCGCACAGCAGTTGGCCTTCGCCGCCTACGAGAACGCGGCGCAGGACTTGCTGCTGTCGCTGATACCGGAGATCGAGCGGCTCGACCGAGACGACCTGATACTGGAAGTTTTTGCCCAGCTAGGGGCGATTTACCTGGTCCGCGGGGCCATCGACGCAGTGCCCGATCGGATCCAGCGCATCCGCGACTGCCTGTCTATCTACCAGGGTGTGCTGGCCGGCACTATGCCGGAGGCGGCCAGCCAGGTCCGGATGTCGGAAACCGAGATCGCGCACATGATCTGTCGATACTCACGGCGCGCGCACTTTCTGCAGACCGGCCTGGCGGCGGCGCTCGGCGACCACGAGGGCGCCGCGGCGGCGCTGGCGCAGTTGGATGACCGAAGCGATGCCTTTCCCGACCTCGCCGACGAGCATGCCTACCTGCGCACCTACGCCCGCATCTGGTGCGCCGAGGCCCTCTGCGACGATGACCTGCACGTGCGGTCGGTGCCGTTGTGGTCGGACGTGGTCGAGGCACTTAACGGCCCTGGCGCGACCAGTCAGCGAGCCGACTTTCTGTGGGTTGCCGGCGCCACTGGCTACGCCCGGTTCTGCGTGGAAACGGGACGGCTGGCAGAGGCCGAACCCTGGCTTCGGCGCGCCGACGCCCGCGCACAAGCCAATGGTTGGGAATTGGCCTCCGCCAGGACGCAATTGGAGCGCGCCGCGGCGGCGTGGACCGCGAACGATCACGAAAGCACCGAGCGGCTGATTGCACAGGCCTATCCGGTCATCGCGAAATACGCCCGCGCGCACGACGTTGCCCGCTGCTGGTTGTATGCCGGCCTCACTCGCGTCGGGGCTGGTGCGCTGCAGGCGGCCGACGAATGTTGGGAACATGCCGAGCGGTATTGGCGGGAACTGGGCAAGCCCCTGCATCTTTATCGAATCCTGCTGCAGCGCAGTTGGATCGCGATATTCTGGGGACGCTTCGCTGGGGCGGTGGAGTTGATCGCGCAGGCGCGCGAGCTACTCGACTCGTCACCGCGCAGTAACTGGCTGCAATATGCCCGCCTGGACAGTCACTTGGGTACGGTGTGGCGCGCGGATGCGTTGACCGATCTCGGGTTTGACGGAGCCGGAGACCCCGACGATTCCTTGCAGGAAGTGGAAGCGCGCCACGCCGAATCCCTTGGCATATTGACCGGCGAGATCGGCACCCCGGAGTACCGGCGGGCGATGACCAAACTCGAGCAGGCCGCCGAACTCAAGGTGCCCGCCGCGCTAGCCGTCGACTCGGTACGGTATTCGATCACCGATGCCGAGGCGCGATCGCGGTGGGCGACCCATGTTTCAGCGCCCATCCTGGCCAGTGCCTTTGCGGTCGCCTGGGAGTGGGAGAACACCGAACTGATCAGCGAACTCGTCGAATACCATAGTGCTAGAGGCACTTTCAGCGCCGACAGTTACCGCGACGGATCCGGCCAGACGGGCGAATGGACCTCCACCGCCGCCGCGCCGGCAATCCTCGACACCGCCACCGATACGGCACCGGAGCTGGCCACCGCCGCAGCCGGGCCGACGCTCCGGGACGCCGGCTCGCTGACGCGGCTGGGCCCGCTACCGCCGTTGCGGATGCAACCCGACGCTTCGCCGATCTTGAGCCACTATCGGGCGCTGGCCCTGCAGCGCTACGGCCGTGATGTCACCGCGGCCGAGCCGGCCTGGTCCACTTGGCCGTGACCGAACCCGACCGACTGACCCTGGTGTTGCGATTCGCCGACGTCGGCATCGCCACCTACGCCAGCCTGCGGATCGTTGGCCAGCCGTCGCGGACGGTCGCGTGGGTGATTGAAGAACCAATTCTATTGGCCGCATTAGAAGAACTAGCCGATGCACTGCCCGAACCGCGGAACGCCGAGAGCCGGCGCGAGGCCATCGGGCGCGCGCTGCGACACGGTCGGTTCGCGTCGCCGGAGTCCGAATTGACCCTCGCATACATCCTGGGGGTGTTGCTGATCGGTGTATCGGGCTGGCGGCTGCTGACCGAGTGCATCGCGTTTCCTCGCCCGGTGCTGTTCGTCTCGCCCAGCGCCCGACTCGCGCGGGTGCCCTGGGGCTTGCTCGCGCTGCCGAAATCTGGCCCCACCAAGGAAGAACTCGTACAGGCCCGGCACTCCGCGATCACCGCCAGCGGCCGAGCGCCGGCGCGAATCCCGTGGCAGCTGGCCGACATCAAGGACCACACCGACGGTTTCCGGCTGATGGAAGTGGCCGACGTCTTCTGGGCCGTGCCGCAGAACATCGTGCACGCGCCGCGCACGCCCGCCATTTGGCACACCCGGCACGACGGGCCGCCGCTGCTCGTATTGGACCCACGAGTGCCCGGCCAGCGGCCGGATTCTCCACTTGGTTCGGTACTCGGCAGGCCGTCAGACCAAACACCGCTGGCGCGCCACTTCACGCAGTTGTTGCACCGCCGCGCAGTACAGCCACAGGTCACGGCCGCGGTCGAGTTGTTCCGCCGTCCCGACGCCGACCGCAGGTGGCTGGCCGAACTACTGGCCCGACAGCCGAGTCGCATGCTGTATGTCGGGCACGCCAGTTCCGCGGACGAAACAGGCCAGGCACACCGCGCCGCCCTGCACTTCGCCTGCACCGCCGACTGCCCCGGAGATGCCGAGCCCATCGGCAACCACCGTCCGTTGACCGCCGCGGACCTGATGGCCCTGCGGCTGCCGATGCCACCGCGGGTCGCGCTGATCGCCTGCGCCTCCGGTGGTGACTACCAATTCGACGAGGCGACGGGTCTGGTGGCCGCCATGATCCTCGGTGGCGCGCAGCTGGTGACCGCCACACTATGGTCCCTGCCCACCACCGCGGCATATCGCCAATTCGGAACCGGCACAACCGAAGACACCGATCCGATGGCTGAGGTGGTCGCGGCCGTGGACGAAGCACATGAGGCCGCGGAGGCCGGTTACGCGGTGAACCGGTGGCAGCGGGCACAGATGCGGCGCTGGCGGGACGGAACCGTCACCGCCAGCCCGCTGTATTGGGGTGCACTGGCCACCTTCGCCGTCGACGGTGCGCGCTGAGCATCAGGTGAGAACCAACCCCGACGCGCGCACCGCCAGCACATCGTCAGGCAACGAAAGGTGTTCGCGTTCCTCGGGGTTGAATGCCACCAGCACCACCAGACCGGGACGCAGCGCCCCAACGTCCGGGTCCGATTCGCCGCGCACCAGCCGACCGATGAAGGTGTCACCGTGGACGCTGGACACCTCGATCCACACTTGCTGCGGCCCGGTGTCGGTCTGCGCTGAATCATCGTCGACCTCGCGCACGGTGCCGACGCCGACGATCCGTTCGGCGGGTGGCAGCGAGCGCTCGCCGCAGCGACTGATGACGAATATGGTGACCCCGGCCAGCGCGACGCTGAGAATTGCGATCCACAACTCGTGGAATGCGAGGTACAGGACGGTGGTTGCGATCAGGGCGATCTCGGCTCCGAAGGCCAGCAGCTTGGATTTGTTCATGGCATCAGGCTGCTATGCCCGGCGGGCTACCGAACCCAACTTTTCTGATGGCCCCTCGTTCACCGTTACCCCTATTCTGTGCACATGAGCGCGGACCCACAGGTGGTGACCGCCGCTCCGGTGGGTCATCCGCGCCGGGCGGTGATCGATCAGGCGTGGCGCGCGATCGGTCCCGGTGTCGAAGTGCTCAGCAGTGACGACGGTGGGCCACTGAGCCGAACCGTCAAACGCATCATCGACCCGCTGGTGTTGCGGTTGCGGGCCAATCCGCAGTACTCAGCCCCGGTCGTCACCGCCGACACCGCCGCGCAGATGCATGACCTCATCGTCGGCAATGGCACTCAATTATGTTCCGCTGCAGCATGGTTCGAGGTGCTCAAGCTGGAACGGCGCCGACAGCGGATTCGCAGCGGCAATGCACAGGAGCTGTACTTCCCGGTGTGCTTCGAGCTCGCGGTGACCAAGGGCAGGCCGGCGCCGGAGGACCGCGAGATGGCCGCCGCGGTGCTGGCGGACATACACAAAGGCCGGGACCGCACCGCCGTGGAGGTACTCCACGACTACGTCGCCGACCCGCAGGTCGTCGCGGACCTGGCCCGCCAGCTCGATCGGAGCTGGCGCGATGTTCGCCCCGACGACACCGCCATTGAACCGTTCCTGGCCGAGCTCGGCACCGTCTTGGGACCCGCCACCAGCCATAACGCCAAGACCGCGCGGCAGCGCGTGTGGTCAGCGGTGATCGCCGATGCCACCCCGTACCACCTGGGGGCGCTGGCGCGCATCGATCCGGTGCAGCTGCCCTGGTCGATCGTCACTTTGGGCCTGAGCTCGATTGAGCCGCAACGTCCGCCGTCCATCGTGGGCGGCTCCGACAGCGATCGGCCGCTGGATCGCAGCGTGGTCGACCGAGTACGGGCGACCTTGCGCCGGGCTTTGGATCGTGATGCGCTGCCCGATGTCCCGCTGTTGTGCGCCGAGGAAGTCGATCGGGCCTGCGCGCCGTGGGGGCTGCTGAGCGAAGACAAGCAGGCCGCGCTGGTGGCCGGTATCGAGGTCGCCGTCGAGCTCTCCCCGCTGGACCGATCGACCACCAGCCGCTACGCCCTGGCCGCGCAGATTCAAGCGCGGCTGCGTAAGGAGGCATACGTGCTGCATGCACGGCGCTATCTCGCCGAGGGCGGCCCAATGCATCCGCGGCAACGCCAGGTGGTCGACGATCTGGCCGCCTACTCCCAGCCCTATCTGAGCCGTTTGTGGGCGCGCTTACACGGACGCGACGTATGGCAGGAACCGTGCGACGACGTCGACGACGTGCGGTCGCTGCTCGAAGGTGTCGCCCGGTCGGTCAGCCTGGACCACCGGCAGCGCATCAAGGCGATGCTGGAATTGCAGGTGGCCGGATGAGGCTGGTCACCGAAGCCGGGCTGTGGAGCACCGGTCCCACCGAGCCCCTGCAGACACCGTCGCCGCTGCTCGCCGTGCTGGAGGTCAGTGGCGCGGTGTTGTCCTGGACGATCGACGAACCGGCCGAGGCGATCCGAATCACCTTCACCGACGTCACCCGCGCTGACTGGCTGTGGCGAGTGGTCGGCGAGTCGGGTCATGTCGCCGTGACCGCTGCGGTGACCTCCGTCGACGAGCAAGACTCGCCGAGCGTCGAACTCACCGATGTCGACGTCGCGGTCGGGCCGTTGGCCGCGCTGCGCCGGCTGGCGCTGGGGCACTGGCTGCGACGCTGGTGGCCGGCCAGTCAGCGCGACGATATCGCCGCGTTGGACCGCGCGTTGCTCGACGTCGAAGTGGCCTTGTTGACCAGCGGCGCGCAGGATTTCTTCACCGACGACACGCTGGACTCCGATGTCACTGGGCTGCTGGAGCCGCATGCCGCTGCCCTGATCGGGCACCTGTACACCGGTGATCCGCGCATCCGTGACCTCATCGCGGCCGCCGCCGAACTGGCCGACGAACTCGGTCTGGACTACGGCGGCTGGGCGGAACTTTCCGACGCGGTCCACGATTCGGCGGCGCCAAGTGCGCTGGCGACCGGCCACCGCGATGACTACGCGTTGGCCGCGGGAACCGACCCGCGGGCTCCTGGCGCGATCGCTCAGGGCGTCGCGTCGATCAACTGGGGTGCGGTACCGCCCGGCATCTTCGACGCCGCCGAGCAGACCGTGGACTGGCGAGTGGAGAGCGCCGGTCAAGACGTCGTCGCCATCGTGCGTGCCGCCGTGATCGGTCCCGACCCAGCGACCGGTGTCCCGGTCGCGGTGCGCTCCGGCGACGTCAGCGGTTCCGGCGCCTTGGCGGCCGACGGTCGCGCGACCGTGCCCATCCTCGACGCGCAGCGCCGGCCGATCACCGAGACCGCCGCCTGGGGCCATGACTGGCCCGCGACGTCAGTGGTGGTGGGCGCCGCCATCGAAGAGTCACCCCAGACCCGGGACCGGGTGCGCCGGTGGGCGGGGGCCCGGCTCGACCAGCCGCCGCAAGACGCTTTCCTGGCCGAGGCGCTGGCCAGCGAATCGGCCTACTGAGGTGCGCTTGCACCCCTGTCGCGGGCGCGCACGCTTCCCTATGCTGAGCGAGTGCCAAACACTTATCGGGTCGTGCAATGGACCACCGGGAACGTCGGCAAGAGCTCGCTGCAGTCCATCACCGACAATCCCCTGCTGGAACTCGTCGGCTGCTACGCCTGGTCGTCGGACAAGGCCGGGCGCGACGCCGGTGAACTGTGCGGACTGCCGCCGCTGGGAGTCACCGCCACCAACGACGCCGAGGAGTTGCTGGCGCTCAAACCGGATTGCGTGGTCTACAACCCGATGTGGATCGACGTCGATGAGCTGGTCCGCATCCTGTCCGCCGGGGTCAACGTCGTCACCACCGCGTCGTTCATCACCGGCCACAACCTGGGTGCCGGCCGGGACCGAATCCTGGAGGCTTGCCAGGCGGGTGGCTCGACGATTTTCGGATCCGGAGTCAGCCCCGGTTTCGCTGAGTTGCTGGCGATCGTGTCGGCAATGGTGTGTAACCGGGTGGACAAGGTGACCGTCAACGAGGCGGCGGACACCACGTTCTACGACTCGCCGGCCACCGAACAACCGGTGGGATTCGGCAAGCCGATCGACCATCCAGATCTGCAGGCCATGACGGAGCACGGCACAGCCATCTTCGGTGAAGCGGTCCGATTGGTCGCCGACGCCCTCGGGGTCGAACTCGACGACGTGCGGTGTGTCGCCGAGTACGCCCAGACCACAGCAGACCTCGATCTCGGGTCATGGACCATCCAGGCAGGCTGTGTCGCCGGCGTGTACGCCAGCTGGCAAGGTGTGGTGGGCGACAAGACCGTCGTCGAGCTCAACGTCCGGTGGCGCAAGGGTCAGACGCTGGAACCCGATTGGAAAATCGACCAGGACGGTTGGGTTATCCAGATCGACGGACAGCCAACCGTCACGACCAAGGTAGGTTTTCTGCCACCGCCGTACTTCCAGGCAACCACCATCGCGGAATTCATGACTCTCGGGCACATCATGACGGCGATGCCCACCATTCACGCCATCCCGGCCGTCGTCGCCGCCGCACCGGGAATCGTCACCTACGCCGACCTCCCGCTCACCCTGCCGCGCGGTGTGGTTCCGCTCGGGTGAGGTGATCGGCGGTTTCAAGATCGACCCCGCTCGGGTATCCCCCACCCATGAGCGCTGAAGACAAGATCAAGAACAAGATCGACGACGTGGGCGGCAAGGCCAAAGAGGGCCTCGGTCGCGCCACCGACGACGACAGCACCAAGAACGAAGGCAAGCTGGACCAGGCCAAATCAAACCTGAAAGACGCCGGCGAGAAGGTCAAGGACGCCTTCAAGCATTAACGCCGGCGTAGCGGGTACCTGGCCAGGATGCCCCTGCGCTACGTCGATCCCGAGCGCCGCACCACGCCGTTGTCCCGGGTGGCTGCCGGTTTCGCCCGTTCGCGGGTAGGCCAGTTGTTCGCCAAGCGCGTCGCGGCGCGGACCGATCCCTTGCTGAGCCGGATCTCCCACGGCAACTTGAGCTGGGGGGCGTTGGTGGCTCCGTCGGCGACGTTGCGGATGAGCGGCGCGAAAACTGGTGAACCGCGGGAGACTCAACTCGCGTACTTTCATCAGGGACGCGACGTGATTGTGGTTGCCTCCAATTTCGGCGAAGACCGCAATCCGCAGTGGTATCACAACCTGCTGACCCATCCGGACTGCGAGTTGGGCGGAGAACGGTTCCGCGCCACGGAGGTCCAGGATCCCGACGAGTACCGACGGCTTTACCAACTTGCCGAGCGTTCCTACGGTGGGTACCGCGATTACCGAGGCAAGACGGCCGCCGAAGGCCGCCACATCCCGATCCTGCGGCTCACTCCGGCGAGTTGACCCCAGAGACAACAAGGAATTTCGTGACACGACAGTTATTTTCGGCGGTGCGCCGCCTCGCGGTCGGCACCGGCATAGCAGCGAGCGTGACCACGTCGGCCATGGTGGCCGCCCCTACATCGGCGGCCGAACCATGCCCGGACGTCGAGGTGGTGTTCGCCCGCGGCACCAGTGAACCGCCCGGCGTCGGCGGCATCGGCAACTCTTTCGTCGACGCGGTGCGATCGCGAGTGGGCGGTCGCTCCTTCAACGTGTACGCGGTGAATTATCCGGCCAGCAATGACTTTGGTAGTCCGGACTTTCCGAGGACGGTCGTCGACGGGATACGCGACGCCAGTTCGCACATCCAGTCCATGGCCGGTAGCTGCCCGCAGACCAAGGAAGTGCTGGGCGGATTCTCCCAGGGCGCTGCGGTTGCCGGGTATGTGACGTCGGCCGCTGTGCCGCAGGGAGTCTCACCCGCCGACGTGCCGCAGCCGCTGTCACCGGAGGTGGCCAATCACGTCGCCGCGGTGGCGCTGTTCGGCACTCCGTCACCGCAATTCCTGACCAATCTCAAAGCGCCGCCGATCGCTATCGGTCCGCTCTACCAAGGCAAGACCATTCAGCTGTGCGCGCCCGGGGACGGAATTTGCGGGGCGGGCAATGACCCCGCCGCGCACGCGTCCTACGGCGTCAACGGGATGACCGCTCAGGCAGCGGACTTCGTCGTCGGCCGCCTCTGAGCAGTCACAGCCGGCCGCGGTTGAGGGTTTTGAGCAACGCGGCGCTAACCGTCAGCCGGTCGCCTCTTGGTTTGTGCGGAGCAGCGTCGAGGCATCCGACCAGAAGACGTAATCGGTGATCGCGGCCCAGGAGTCGGCCACGGCGCTGGCGCCGGCGGCCACCAGTTCTTCGCTGCGCGCGGCACGCTCGTCGGGGGCGACGAACATGAGGTTGCCGATGGTGGGGAATCCCGCCGCGACTGCAGACAGCACACCGGGCACCGAGTCTTCGATCGCCAACCCTTGCGCCGGGCCGATCCCCAAAACCTGACCGGCCAACAGGTACACCGCCGGATCGGGCTTGCTGGTCGGAACCGGTAGGGAATCTTCGGCGCTGAATCTCAGCGGCGCGGGTATCCAAACGTCCAGGCCGGTCGCAGTGAAGCACCCGTCGAGCCGAACGGCGGCGCTGGAGCTGACCGCCGCAAGACCATGGTGAGAACCTAGAGCCTGCAGAGCATCCTGGACGCGGGAGTCCGGACGCAGGGCGACCCGCAGGTGAGCGGTGACATGATCGCGTTCCCGCTCCACCCAATGCTCCAGCTCGGCGCTGCCCAGCGCGCGTCCCTGTGCGATGTCGTCGGGCGAGGCGATGCGCGCATCGGTGCGCCCCACTGCCAAGCACTCTTCGACCGGAACGCCCGCCTGCACCGCCAGGTCGACGGCCGTGGTGCGGAAGTTTTTGCCCGTGGTGCTTTTCCGGAGTTCTTCGGCGGTGTACCGCATCGTCACCCCGAAAGTGGCGAGGAAGTCGTTGGTCACCTCGATCGAGGCGTCGAATGCCGGTTCCTCCGAAGGGAATAGGTTCCCATCAGCGTCACAAAGCACCGTGGTGATACTGGCGAGGTCAATATGCCTGACGACTATCATTCGCTCCCGATTCATCATCGACGCAGCAGTTCTCGGTGCTCGCTCCACAGGTAACGACGTAAGGTGGGCACCACCCCGCGGGTGTCCAAGCTGTGCACCAGTTGGCCCAGGTCACCTACCAAGTCTGGCACCAGGTGCAGCTCGCCGAACAGTTCGTGCCGAAGCAGCGGGTCAGGGTTGTATCTGCCCATGGTGGCCAGCGTGGTCAGCAGATCGGCTTGCACGTCCTGGATTTCGATAGCGGTGCCGTCGAGGTCGTACCCCCACAGGTAGCGAATCCAGGCGGCAGCCGCCAACATCAACAATGTGCGGGGCCTGCCGGTAGCGGTCGCCTCGTGCAGTGACGGCAGCAGATACGACGGCATCTTCACCGAACCACGTCCCGCCAACCGCGAAAGTTGGTCACTGATGCGGGGATTGCACAACCGGTCCAACACGGTGGTGAAGTATTCCTGCACGTTCACCCCGGGCACGGCCGGCAACAGCGGCGCCACTTCTTCGCGCATCAATTGCTCGACATAGGAGTAGATCACCGGATCACTCATGGCCTCGTGCGTGCGCCGATAGCCGGCGAGAGTTCCCAAATATCCGATGGCGGAATGGATTCCATTCAACAGGCGGGTCTTGACCAGCTTGTGGCCGGACACGTCGACGACGAACTCGACGCCCACCTCGTCCAGCGGCGGGCGACCATTGCAGAAGTTGTCTTCGACGACCCACTGGCGGAACTCCTCGGCCACCACGGGCGCTCTGTCGGCAATGCCGAAGCTGCCTTCGACCAATTGCAGCTCGCTGTCACCGGTTTTGGGGGTTATGCGGTCCACCATGCTGGACGGGAAGGCGACGTTCCGGTCAATCCATCGGGCCAGCGACTCATCACGCAGGGCGGCAAAGGACACCAAGGCCGTGCGAGATGCCTTACCGCTGTCGGGCAGGTTGTCACAGGACAACACCGTGAAGGGGGCGATGCCGTTGCGCCGGCGCCGATCCAGGGCTTCGGCCAGGTAAGGCCACGCGGTGGTATACGTGCGCGCCGACTGCAGATCGGCGCGTACGTCGTCGTGGTCGCCATCGAATCGCCCGGTGGCGCCGTCGACGTAGTATCCGTTGCCGGTGATCGTGAGGCTGACGACCTTGGTCCGTCGATCCGCGAGGACGCCGAGCACCGCATCGCTTTCCTCACCGGCGTAGTGGCATTGGCCAATCGAGCCGATCACCCGTGCGGTGTCCCCACGGCTGCCGCGCTGCACCACCGTGTACAGGCCGTCCTGCTCAGCCAGGAGATCTCTGGACCGCCCATTGCGCAGGCTCACTCCGGTGAGGCCCCACTGCCTCGAAACGTTCAGCGCCGCAAGGTCATCGAAATAGACGGCTTGATGGGCCCGGTGGAAGTTGCCGATACCGATGTGAACGATCCCGGGCATCAACGCCGATCGGTCATAGGTCGGCACTTCGACTGCGCGGCAATGCAACTGCAATGTGGCGCTGTTGAGTGGAACAGCGACACTGCGCCGCAGACGGATAACACTGGACACACGCTTCTCCCTCTAGGGGCAACTGATCAGCAGAAGCGCAAGTGCTAGACGCTCGGTGCCGACATACCCGGGGAAAACCTCGTCAAACAATTCCGTGGTAAATCGGCGCAAGCAGCGACTGTAACGATGCCCACAGCGCCGGGCGCGATGCCAGCACGTCGCCACTGGCCGGCCAGCACGGCGGCGTCCGCCCGGACAGATCCCCCACCGCACCGCCGGCCTCGGCGACCAGCAGCACACCCGCGGCCCCGTCCCAGGGCTGCAGCCCCGGAACCCACGCCGCGTCCGCACGACCGGTCGCCACCTGAGCCAACGCGCTGGCAGCGCTACCCCCGCGGCGGACGTCCCGGGTGTGCGGTGCCAGGGCATCGATCATCGCGCCCGCTGCGTCCCGCTGGTCGTCACGACCGAAGTTGACCTCGATCAACGCACGGGCCAGCGAATCGAGATCCGACATGTGGATTCGACGTCCTTGGGCCCACGTGCCGCCCCCGTGGTGCGCAGTGGTCATCAAACCCAGTGTCGGCTCGGCGACGGCCGCGGCCAGCACGCAGTTGTCGTCTCGGCGCATGGCAGCGACGCTGACCGCCCAGTCGGCCCGGCCGTAGAGATAGTTGGTGGTGCCGTCGATCGGGTCGACCGCCCATATCACGTCGCTGCTGCCCTCGACGGCGCCGCGTTCTTCACCCAGGATGCCGTCGTCGGGTCGCATTTCGCGGAGCACCGAAACGATGGCGTCTTCGCTTTCCCGGTCGGCTCGACTGACCAGGTCACGTGGGCCGGTCTTCTGCTCAATCGGGAGGTGCTCGGCGTTTTCACGCCAATACAGGGCGACGCGAGCGCCGGCTTCGGCGGCTCGCTGCGCAACCTCCATCAGCTCGAGCGCTGTGCGGTCGCCCACGCCTGGCTTTCATCGCTAGGGTGCCGCTGCACTGCCTGCCAGGTGGTGGGGCCGAGCACGACCCGTCCTGCTACCGCACCGACTCGACCGGCGAGGTAGCGAACGACGTTGGGCCGCTCCAACTTTCGTAGGCTGCGGGTGCTGAAGAACAGGTACGCGCCCATCAGCAGCAGCCAGGGTAACGCGGTCAGCATCGGACGTGGCACCTGCAGCACCGTCACGATCCCCAGGAACAGCAGCGCGGTCAGCACCACCGCCAGGCGCCGGCGGCCCGGCGCGCCCACGGCCAGTGCGGCGGCCACTCCACCGGCAGCGGCGACCAGCAGGCCCTCGGCGACGGGGCACGGGCCGGACAGCAGTCGGCCCGTCAACGCACCCGCCGCGCCGGCAGCTATGGTCGCCCCGTTCCACGGTGCGGTGACCGCGGTGTATTGCTGCAGCGGAGCCCAGTCTCGGATGCCCTTGTCTGGCTGGGTGATTGCACTGGGAAGCCATCGCACCAGCGCCAACAAGTGCTCTCGCGCTTGGTCTGCCCGCGCGGTCCAGATGAGTCGCCGGTTGCGAACCGAGGCGAAACTCGTGGCCTCGACCGCCCAGCGCGACGTCACGAATGCGGTCCCGTAGCACCACAGTGTGACGACCGCGGCCGCCGCCAGTGTGGGTCGTCGAGTCGGGTCGACCGCCAGGGCCAACCCGACCATGCCGCGCACCACGTAACCGGCACCCACGAGCACCCACAGCGAGACGACACCGGGCCGAACCGGAGGCGGTATCACTCCGCTTTTCCCGGTGCTAGCCGAGCGAACCACCTCGTAGAGGATGGCCACACCGAACACGCCGAGGACGGCGAAGGTCAGGACGCCGGCCAGGTGCAGCCCCGGAAGCGACACGATGACCAGCGCGGTACACCCCAGTTTCGCCAAGGCGACGAGACCGCTGGCGGTGATGCGAGCGCGGGCCTTGCTCAATGGCCCGGGTAACCGACCACGTCGGCTCGCCGCCGGATGGTTCTGATCGGCGACGAACCCGCGAATGTCGTTCCACTGATACCGCGCCGGGTAGATCAGGAGTTCGACCACGGCCAACACCACCAGCGCGCGAATGATCGACTGGGCACTGACGGCACCGGTGCTGAGCAGCCCGATCACATACGTGACGACCAGCAGCCATCCCTTGACCAGATCTTTCGGTCGTGGCATGAGCAGGTAGCTGACCATCGTTCGCTGGCCGGCACGGGCGGGTTGCAATACCCGCCGGGTCTGCATGCCGATGACGGTCATGGGCTGCATGTTCCCCGAAATCGTTCCGACAAACTTTGCTGGCTCGCGCAAGACAGTGGGGCGTGTACCGGTCAGGCGTCGTCGCCGCTGCGGCGTCTGGCCCGGGCGGCCCACACCGCCACGACGCCGGGAACGATCCATGGCGCACCGATGAGAATCGGATCGATCCAGGTGTGCGCCAGGTCGACGCGCTTGGTGCCCACCCGGGACCGGTAGCCGTGGTGGGTCAGTTCGCTTCTGATCCCGGTCTCCGTCAGCGGATTGTCCGGATGCCCAGTCACGAGCGAAGTCAGGTGACTCTCGATCGCGTCGACGCGGTCCGCCGCAATCAGCAGGAGCCAGTGCGCTGCCCGTCCCTCACTGTATTTGCGGTATGCGTACTTGCGGATGACGCCGGAGAGGCCCTTGGGCGGGGACGAAGTGCCGAACACCGGCGTGAGGAACTTGTGCTCGATCGACCGTTCCCGGGGCCACTTCTCGGGTTGGCGTTCCGGGAATTGCCAATGCGCCCCGGTGGCCGGTGGGGCGTTCTCCTGGAGTTTCGGGAAGGACGGACGGTCCCTGGGGTCAAGGTCGGCTCCCCAACCGGGAATCCTGGCTCGCAACGCGTCGGAGTTGTGGGTAAGTGGCAGATTCGGTGTGTAGGCCATCGGCTTTCCTGACGTCAGCTTGCGGTGGGCAGGATCACTGGCTTGATGCAGTTGTCCAGCTTGGCTGAGAAGATGTGGTAGCCCTCGGCAATGTGCTCCAGCGGAACACGATGCGTGACAATGTCATTGGGCTTGAAATAGCCATTCTGGGTGTGCTCGAACAGTCTTGGCCACTGCCGTTTGACTGGGCACTGGTTCATGCGCAGCGTGAGCCCTTTGTTCAGCGCGTCGCCCAACTTGACGGCGCTGAACATCGGCCCGTAGGCGCCCATGATGGACACCGTGCCACCCTTGCGCACCGAGTCGATGGCCCAGTTGACCGCTATGGGTGAGCCGCCTTGCAGTTTGAACTTGGCGGCGGTGACATGTTGCAGGAAATTGCCGTCGGCCTCGGCACCGACGGCGTCGATGGCAACATCCGCCCCCAGGTAGTCGGTTTCCTGCTTCATCTTGACGATGATGTCGTCGCAGTCGGCGAAGTTGATGGTTTCGGCGAAGGCGAAACTGCGGGCCTTTTCCAGGCGGTACTCCAAGTGATCAATGACGATCACCCGGCCGGCGCCCATCAGCCAGGCCGATCGTGCGGCATACAGTCCGACCGGGCCGGCACCGAAGACCACCACGGTGTCGCCCTCGGCGATGTCACCCAACTGCGCGCCGAAGTAACCGGTGGCCAACGCGTCGGTGCACAGCAGCGCGTCCTCTTCGTCCATCCAGTCCGGGATTTTCGCGGGTCCGACATCGGCGAATGGGACGCGGACGAACTCCGCCTGACCGCCGTCGTAGCCTCCGCAGGTGTGCGAGTACCCGTAGATGCCGCCGACCGCCGTGGCGTTCGGGTTGACGTTGTGACAGTTGGAGTACAGACCTCGAGAGCAGAAGTAGCAAGATCCGCAATAAACGTTGAACGGCACCATGACTCGGTCGCCGGGACTCAGATTCTGCACAGAGGGCCCGACTTGCTCGACGACCCCGATGAACTCGTGACCGAACGTCATGCCCACTCGGGTGTCCGGCATCATGCCGTGGTACAGGTGCAGGTCGGACCCGCAGATCGCCGCCATCGTCACCCGCACGATGGCGTCGTTGGGGTGCTCGATCGGAGGCATGTCCTTTTCTTCGACCCGCACCTTGTACGGACCGCGATACACCATCGCTCGCATGTTGCTCCCTGAATTCGCTCGGGGAGCTTCTACCCCTAATTCGGGGGGTCAAACGAGGGGGGCTCCGGCGGCATCTGAGGTTTTGGCGGCAGGGGCGAGTTGTTCAGATACCTACGCAGCCGAAGCAGTCCGTTGATCACGATGCCGAGCCCCAGAAGCACCAACACCGTCACCACAATCACCGTGGTCACGTCTCCATGGTGACAGGCCCGCGGCGACAATGCCTCGGCCCGGCTCAGGCGGCGGGCTTCACCTCGAGTCCGATGTGCACCTTGTCGATGCCGCCGCGCACGATCGAGTGTGCGTAAAACCACCAGGCGTGGTACCAGTACCGCTTGAGCACCGCGTTGTAGACCCGCCGGGTTTCGGACTTGGGCAGGACGCGGGCGACGGCCTCCACCTCCTCGCTTTTGGGCTTTCCCAATACCGCGCTCTTGGCGATGGTCACCCGTGGCGTGTTGTTGATTCGCTTGACTTTCCACGACCCGTCGTCGGTGATCACCAGCAGCCGGTCACCGTCTGGCACACCCCAGATCGGCGTGGGTTTGGGGCGACCGTCTTTGGTGAACGTCGTCAAGAGCAGGTACTTGGACTTGATGACGTCGTTGAAACTCAGAGCCACGCCTGGCATTCCCTCCCCGAGAAGGTGCGAACTGGTAACGGGTGTTACCCGATCGGAAGGTGCAGCAAACCCGTCATGCACAATGCGTCCATGCGTGTTCTGGTAACCGGGGGTACAGGGTTCGTCGGCGGATGGACCGCCAAAGCCATCGCTGACGCGGGCCACTCGGTCCGCTTCCTGGTACGAAAACCCGAGCGCCTGCAGACGTCGGTTGCCGCGCTCGGGGTGGACATTTCCGACTACGCGGTGGGCGACATCAAGGACCGCGAATCGGTCGGCAAGGCGTTGCAGGGTTGTGACGCCGTCGTCCACGCGGCCGCCCTGGTGGCGACCGACCCGCGGCAGCGAGCGCAGATGCTGTCCACCAACATGGAAGGCGCGCGCAACGTGCTCGGCCAGGCGGTGCAACGGGGGCTCGATCCGGTGGTGCACGTCTCGAGTTTCTCGGCGCTGTTCCATCCCGACTTGGAGACGCTATCCGCGGATCTGCCGGTGGTGGGCGGAACCGACGGGTACGGCACGTCCAAGGCTCAGGTCGAAATCTATGCTCGCGGTTTGCAAGACGCCGGCGCGCCAGTCAACATCACCTATCCGGGTATGGTGCTGGGCCCGCCGTGTGGCAACCAATACGGTGAGGCCGGCGAGGGTGTCAAAGCCGCGCTGCAGATGCACGCCATCCCCGGCCGCGCCGGGGCATGGTTGGTGATCGACGTCCGCGATCTGGCCGCGGTGCACGCCGCGTTGCTGGAGCCGGGTCGAGGACCGCGTCGCTATATGGTTGGCGGGCACCGAGTTTCGGTCACCGAGCTGGCGGATCTGCTCGGCGAGGTCGCCGACACCCGGATGATTCCCCTCCCGGTTCCCGACGGCGCGCTGCGCGCGGTGGGCGCAGTGATGGATCTGGTGAATCCCTATCTACCGTTCGACAATCCGCTCACCGCGGCGGGGATGCAGTATTACACCCAGATGCCGGCGTCGGATGATTCGCCCAGCGAGAAGGAGCTTGGCATCACCTACCGGGATGCGCGCACCACGCTCGCCGACACGGTCGCCGCGTTGCGCGAATCAGCCGGGCCATGAACATGATTCACGGCATCGCCTGAGCCCACACAATGTGTCCTTCGAAACCGAGCGCGGTGGCCATCTCTCGGTAACGGCGCGCCAGCTGCGCATAGTCATCGGCTCGGCCCTGCGCCCGGGCCAGCAGCGCCCGCATCCGCAACAGCCAGACGTCGCGCACTGGCAGATCCCCGTCGTGGGGTTCGGTCGCCACCCGGTCGATCGCCGCCGCGGCTTCGGCCACGTCAGTTTCGGCGCTGCGGTCGAGCAGGGTCTCCACCAGCATCGCCGTCGCGGGAATGCCCCACGTCAGTAGCTGACCTTCGGTGGCCAATTGCTCGACGGTGGCGCGCAGCAGGGGTATCGCCTCCTCGGGTTGTCCGCGCCGGGCCATGTCGCGCGCGGAGTACACGTTGACGATTGGTAACTCCGACAAGTTGTGGCCGTGCCGGCGAAACAGTTCGCTCACCTCGACCAGCAGCCGCTCTCCGCGGTCATGGTCGTCCGATGTCTCGTTGTGCACCAGCGCGACCCCGAGGGTGAGCCGGGCAAACGCCAAAGCGAAGTCGTCACTGGACCGTTCGGCGATGCGCAGCGCATCCTCGATCTCCCCCACCACGCGAGCGTCCGGCCGCAACACACCGGCCGGGATAGCCGGGAAGTAGACGTATGCGACTGACCTGCCGTAGGTCAGCGGGTCGGCGTGACGGGCCATGTCCAGTCCCTGCCGCACGTCTTCACGCCATCCGGGCCGGCCCAGGCAGTAGCACGCGATGGCCCGCGTGGTGTGAGCGATGGCCAACGGCGATCCAATGATGAAGTTGCCCTTCGCCGGATCACCGTCGGCCAGGTCGATGACCCGCTGTGACCACTGCAGCACATGCAACCATTCGGCGCTCTCCCCTTTGACATAGATGAGCGCGAACGACAATGCCACGGTCAGCGTCGGGTCGTTCACCGATTCGATCAGCGCCATCGCCTCGGAGGCCAACTGCGACGCCTCGCGGATGCGCGCTTGATACGCCAGGTCGATCACCAACCCGGCCATCGCGATGGCCAATGACGCCTTATCCCCGGCCTCGCTGCACAATTGGCGCAACTCTTCGAAGGTGGCGGTGGGATCGGTGTGGGCGCGCCAGGCGCTGCCGCACAGCATGGTGCGGGGCGCGATACGGAACGGCTTGCGCAGCGGGTCGTCGGCGGGCAGTGCATCGGCGATCTTCTGCGCGCGTTCCCAGCTCAACCGTGCCGCGGCGATGTCCCGGTTGGTGGCCCAGGTGGCCGCGCGCATGTGCCAGCCGTACGCGTCGGCACCGTCACCGGCAGCTTCGAGGTGCTCGGCGATGAGGGCCGCGTTCTGGTCCGGTGAGTCCGGGTCACGCGCTTGGATCGCCGCGGCCAATCGCCGATGCCATTGCGCGCGATCGGATTTCAGTTGTGACTCGTATGCCACGGTCCGGATCAGCGGATGGCGGAACGCGTACTCCGGGCGGGCGTTGAATTGCACCTGGTGAATCAGTTCGGCATCGATGAGCTCGCCGATGCAGGGGTCGATGCCCAGTGTCATCAACAGATCCGATCTGAATCGCGAACCGATGACCGCGGCGGCGCTGAGCGTGTGTTTGGCGGGCGGGCTGAGCCGGTCGATGCGCGCGGCGATGGCGGACTGCAGCGTGGCCGGCACCCGGACCTCGTGGGCGTCGGCGTGGCATGCGTAACGCCCGCGCTGGCCGCCGAGCACGCCTCGTTCGGCGAGCTCGCGGGTGATCTCCTCGGCGAACAACGGATTGCCGGCCGCGCGCGCGGCGATGACCTCACCGATCTCGCCGACGGAAGGATCGTCGCCCAACAACTCGGCCACCAGGGTCGAAGCTTCGCTGTCGGTCAACGGTGCCAACGCGAACGTTTGCGCGCCGGCCACGAGCTGCAGGGCGCCTCGGTAGTCGGGGCGGTAGGTGATCAGCACGACCGACTGTGTCTGCGGGATCACCGGTAACAGGTCGACGATCATCGATTCGCTGGCTTCATCGATCCAGTGGGCGTCCTCGATGACGAAGATCGCCGGCTCCGTGCGGGCCAACAGCGTCGTGTTCATCAGCGCGGTGAGCCGTCGCCGACGCGCGTCCGGGTCGACCTTGCCCAACTGGGCCTGGGGATCGAGCACTCCCAGCAGATCGTCGAACAGCAGCAGGTCGTGCGGGTCGCCGTCCGGAAATCGCTCCCGAACGGCGGCGCGTGCGGCGTCGTCGTCGAGTCCGTCGGTGCGCACCACCGCACCCAGCAACCGCTTCATCACGTGGTAGGGAACGTCCGTGGCGTGCGATTCGCCAAACGTGGAAAACACGTGGAAGCCAAGAGCTTCCGCACGTTGTACGGCCTCGCGCACCAGCCGGGTCTTTCCGATGCCGGCCGGTCCGCTGATGGATACGACCGACCCGCGCCCACCGATCGCCCGGTCCAGCAGCGCAGCCAGCGCGCTCAGCTCCCATTCCCGGCCCACCAGGGTCGACTCCGACACCTTGAGGCGTTCGGGCTGGGTGGCGACACTGATCAACTGCGAGGCCGCCATCGGTTCTCGGGCACCCTTGACCCGCACCCGCTGCGGCTCGCCCAGCACCGCCACCCCCTCGATAAGCCGGGCAGTGGATTCGCTGACCATGACGCCACCACCCGGCGCCACCGACTCCATCCGCTGGGCCATGCCGACCTGTTCCCCGATCGCGGTGTACCCGAAAGCGCCGGAACCGATTTCGCCGGCGATCACCTCCCCGGAGTTGAGTCCGACCCGCAGCACCAACGGCACGCCGTCGGCCAGGTCGGCTGCCAGCCGCTTGGCCTCGTCTTGGATGCCCAGGGCCGCCAGGCTGGCGCGCAACGCGTGATCCTCCAAGGCGGCCGGTGCGCCGAACAGCGCCATGATGCCGTCGCCGGTGAATTTGTCCACGGTGCCGCCGTAGCGCTGCACCACTGCCGACGCGCGGGTGACCAGTTCGGTCATGATCTCGCGCAGTCGTTCGGCGCCGACGGCCGCGGCGATGTCCATCGAATGAACCACGTCGGCGAATAGGACCGTCACCTGCTTGTACTCGGCGAGGGCGCCGGCACGGGCTACCGGCGCGCCGCAGCCGTGACAGAAACGAGCATTCTCCAGGGGTTGGACTCCACATGCGGGGCACGCCGTTACGGCCGTCATCCGACCCTCCGCAGTCCTGGAGCCCGAAATACGTGGTCCGAACAGAATAAGACGCTGCTCACCACAGGCCGCACCGACCCGCGCCGTCAACCGTCCTTGCGCTTCAGGTCCGTATCGCGGCTCGGCTGCACCCGCTTGGGTTCGCCGGGCATCTTCGGGTAGTTGGGCGGATACGGCATGTCGCCGAGCCCCCGCTCTTCGTCGGCATCGACCATCTCCAACAGTGGGGCGATCGATTGGGCATTGGCGTCCATCCCTGCCCACGGGTCCTCGCGGCATCGCACCAACTCCGCCACGGTGGCCATGGTGTAGTCGTCCGGATCGGCGTCGGCCAGTTCGGCCCAGCTCAGCGGCGTCGAGACGGTGGCGATCGGGGTCCGGCGCACCGAGTACGGCGAGGCCATGGTGCGGTCGCGGGCGTTCTGGTTGAAGTCGATGAAGATGCGCTCACCTCGCTCTTCCTTCCACCACGACGTGGTGACCGCATCCGGGGCGCGACGCTCCACTTCCCGGGCCAGCGCGATGCCGGCCCGACGCACCTGGATGAAGTCCCAGTCGGGGGCGATGCGCAGGAACACGTGCACGCCCCGGCCGCCTGAGGTCTTGGCGTAACCGACCAGCCCGAGTTCGTCCAGCAGCGGGCGCAGCACGTCGACGGCGACGGCGCGGGCTTGCGGGAAACCGGTGCCGGGTTGCGGGTCGAGATCGATGCGCAGTTCGTCGGGGTGCTCGGTGTCCGGACAGCGCACCTGCCATGGATGCAGGGTGACGGTCCCCATCTGGGCGGCCCACACCACCGCTGCCGGATGGGTCACTTTGAGCGCATCGGCCGTGCGCCCCGACGGGAACGTGATCCGGCAGGTTTCGAGGTAGTCGGGGTGATGCTGCGGCACGCGCTTCTGGTAGATCTCCTCGCCGTCGATGCCGTCGGGAAACCGTTGTAAGTGGGTGGGTCGGTCGCGCAGCGCGTCCAGCATCGGGCCACTCGCCACCGCGCGGTAGTACTCGACCAGCCGCCCCTTGGTGCCGTTGGAGCCGAGTTGCGGGAAATACACCTTGTCCGGATTGGTCAACCGCACCGCGATGCCGTCGACGTCGACCTCTTGCGCTGTTGCAGCCATATCTTCGATTCCAACATGGCGCAGGCCAGAATGAAGCAATGGACTTACCCGTCATGCCGCCGGTGTCGCCGATGCTGGCGAAGTCGGTGAAAACGATTCCCGCCGACGCGTCGTACGAGCCGAAGTGGGATGGCTTCCGCTCCATCTGTTTTCGAGATGATGACGAGGTCGAACTGGGCAGCCGTAACGAACGGCCGCTGACCCGCTACTTCCCCGAACTCGTCGCCGCGGTCAGAGAAGAGCTGCCGCCGCGCTGTGTCGTCGACGGCGAGATCGTCATCGCCGCCGATCACGGTCTGGATTTCGAGGCATTGCAACAGCGCATTCACCCGGCGGATTCGCGAGTCCGAATGCTGGCTCAGCAGACGCCGGCGTCCTTCATCGCCTTCGACCTGCTCGCCCTGGGCGACGACGACTACACCAAGCGTCCGTTCAGCGAGCGCCGCGCCGCATTGGTCGATGCGTTAGCCGACTCCGGTCCCTGGATCCATGTGACACCGGCGACCACCGACCAAACGCTGGCGCAGCGGTGGTTCGACGAATTCGAGGGCGCCGGGCTCGACGGTGTCGTCGCCAAGCCACTGACCGTGACCTATCAGCCGGACAAGCGCGTCATGTTCAAGATCAAGCACGAACGGACCGCGGATTGCGTGGTGGCCGGTTACCGCGTGCACAAGTCCGGCGGCGATGCGATCGGCTCATTGCTGCTGGGGCTGTATCAAGACGATGGCCAACTGGCCTCGGTGGGTGTGATCGGTGCCTTGCCGATGGCCGAACGGCGTCGCCTGTTCACCGAACTGCAGCCCCTGGTCACCACGTTTGACGGCCATCCGTGGGATTGGGCCGCGCACGAAGCCGGTGAGCGCACGCCGCGGAAGAACGAATTCTCCCGCTGGAATGCGGGCAAGGACCTCTCGTTTGTGCCCTTGCGCCCAGAACGGGTGGTCGAGGTTCGTTACGACCACATGGAGGGCGCGCGGTTTCGCCATACCGCCCAGTTCAACCGGTGGCGGCCCGATCGTGATCCGCGGACCTGCACATATGACCAACTCGAGCAGCCGGTGACCTTTAGTCTTGGCGACATAGTGCCGGGCCTAGGCACGAGGTAGGGGTGGACGTATGCGGCCGTATCAACAACCCGACATGTCTCGCAGAGCCATTCCCGCGGACATCAAGGCGCGGGTGATGCCGGCCGTGCTCGACGAGTTGGCGCGTTGGGGCGTCGAGCGATTCAGCATCGAAGCACTTGCCGAACGCCACCGCCTCGATGCGGCGCTGATCTACCGCTACTGGGGTGACCGACAGCGATTGATCATGGACGCCGCCCTCGACGATGGCGATGCGATACGGGAAGCGTTGGACACCGGCTCGCTGCGGGGAGATCTGCTGGCGTTGGCCCGGCACATCACCGCCCAGATCAACACCAAACACGGTCGCATCTATCTGCGCGCGATGGTGATGGACGGGCGAGGACACCACGACACCGACACTCGATTGAACTACTGGCAGGAGCGCTTCGCCGCGGTGCGCACCGTGATCGATCGGGCCCGAGAGCGCGGCGAGCTACGCGACGGGGTCAACACACTGGCGGCGGTGCAGATCGTGTCGTCGCCGCTTTACATTCGCGGCCTCTACGGTGACGGACCGATCGACGACGCCTATTGCGCGATGATCGCCGACCTGGCCTGGCATGCGCTCGTCCGCAGATAGGTCATCCCGGCTGTAAGCCGTTGTGGCGCTGCACGTCTCGTCCTTATTCACCGCGGGTGCCGCCTCGCTGGACGAACGCGGCGCAATCAACGCCCACCTGCCTGCCCATGACGTGGTTTGAAGGCACGGGGCCGACGAACAGAACCGGCCGTCGAAATACCGATGCTTTACCCAAGACCTTTCGATCCCGGTGGAGGTGCTCGGCGAGTACACCATCGGTGCTTACTACGATCCCGACGGTATGTTCGAGTTATGCACGCCCATACCGATTTCCATCGTGCTTGCCGGGAACTCCGGAAACGAAACCGTTGGCGTTGATCGGACTTGGCTCGGGGACCGATAGTCTGTCGGGATGCACGTAGCCGCACTGCTGGTAGCTGGAACCGCGACCATTGACGACTCCGCCATCGACGCGACTCGCATACCGACGACGAGTTATTGGGTTACCCATGTGCCGGTTTGGCTGACCGTTCCGCTGGTGCTCGTAGTGCATGCGCCCGCCGGTGACGACTACAACGCCGAGATTTTCGTGGTGTGCAAAGATCCCGACGGCACGGTGCGCGGCGCACTTCGTTCGGCGTGGCAATGGCCCGATGAAGACGGCAGACCGTCGAAATACCGATGCTTCAACCCGCAGCTTTCCTTCGCTGTGGAGACCGTTGGTGAGTACACCATCGGCGTCTACCTCGACGCGGAAGGAACCTTGCCCGTCGCGACGCCGATCCCGTTGCTGATCTCGTTCGGCGGTGACCGTTTCCAGACGCGCTGAGCGTCCGATCGTTTCTTGCGCGCAGGTGAGACCTTCAGACGGTGACCGTCAGCGCCGACAGTCCACGCAAGGTGACATTCGCCTTGTAGTGCGGTGCGCTGTCCAGTCGCGCCGCCGGGAATCGGGCGGTGACCGCCGACAACGCCACACTGGCTTCCAGCCGCGCCAGCGGCGCACCCAGACAATAGTGCGCGCCACGGCCGAAACCCAAGTGCCGCACCGTGCCTCGGTCGGGATCGAAGACGTCGGGCCGGGTGAACTCGGTCGGATCGCGATGCGCGGCCGCCAACAGCAGCATCATCACGTCACCCTTGGCCACCTGGGTATCACCGATCGCGAGGTCCGCGTCGGCGATGCGGCCGAGCAACTGCACCGGCGGGTCGTAGCGCAGTGTCTCCTCGACGACAGCCGCCGCGCGGGTGGGGTCGGCGCCCAGCGCCGCCCACTGTGGACGGTCGCGCAACATCGCCAGAACGGCGTTGCCGATCAGGTTCACCGTCGTCTCGTGTCCGGCAACCAGCAGCAGCACGCAGGTGGAGACGATCTCTTCCTCGGTCAGCTGATCGCCCGATTCCTCGACCGCGATCAGGCCGGACATCAGGTCCTCACCAGGCCGCGAACGACGCCGCGCGATCAGCCCGTGCAGATATTCGCGTAGCCACGCGCCGGCATCCAGCGCCTCGTTCAGGTCGTCGGCTTCTTCTCCGGAGAACGAGAAGAACGGATCCAATGACTGTGCCAGCAGCGCCGAGGCCCAACTGAACTGCGGTTCGTCTTCGAGTGGCACTCCCAGCAAGCGACAGATAACCGCGACGGGCAACGGGTAGGCGAAGTCGTCGATGACGTCGAAGTGGCCCGCGGCGGCGATGCGGTCCAGCAGCCCGTTCACCAGCGCCCGGATCTCGGGTTCCAAGGCGCTTACCACCTTGGGCGCGAACGCCTTACTGACCAATTTGCGCAGCCGGGTGTGATCGGGCGGGTCGAGGAACAAGAACCCGGGCGGGGTTTCCCGGCGCGCCGCCGGGTCGATCTCCATCTGCTGGGCGGCGGTGGATTTGAGCTGGTCACTACTCGACGCCGGATGCCGCAACACCTCGTCGCAGTCGCGGTAATTGGAGAACAACACAAAATTGCCGCCCGGCAATTGCAACGGCCCGCGCTCGCGCAGTTGGGTGCACA
>NZ_LZLE01000006.1 GCF_001673155.1 Mycobacterium sp. 1423905.2
CGGCGGGGGTGACTGGTCGCGGCGTCGACGTGCGGCTGGGCTGATCGGGTGCGATGGGTAGCGCTGATTCTGCTGTGCTGGGTATTGCTGAACGCACCCCCGGCCGATGCCGACGACGGCCGGCTGAGTTGGCCGTTGCGCCCGCCGCCGACGGTCGTGCGCGAGTTCGATGCGCCGACACCGGACTGGCATCCCGGGCATCGCGGGGTCGACTTGGCCGGCGCGCCGGGACAGCGGGTGTTCGCCGCAGGTGCTGGCACGGTCGTCTTCGCCGGATCGCTGGCCGGACGCCCGGTTGTCTCGGTGGCGCATCCAGGCGGCTTGCACACCAGCTATGAGCCGGTGCGCGCCGCGGTGCGGGCCGGCCAGGTGGTGACGGCCGAGACCATGCTCGGGGAGCTGATCGCCGGTCATCACGGCTGCCCAGCGCCGGCATGTCTGCACTGGGGTGCGATGTGGGGCCCGGCGTCGGGTGCGAACTACGTCGACCCGCTGGGCCTATTGACAGCGACGCCGATTCGGCTGAAGCCGCTCGTTGGCTGACGCTTGCGATTGTATCCAGTGATACCGATATAGTGGTATCGCTGGAATCGCCTGAGGAGTCGCAATGAAGAGTGACGTGACGGACTACATCGTCGTGGGGGCGGGATCGGCAGGCAGTGTCGTCGTGCGACGGTTGCTCGATGCCGGCCACAGCGTGCGCGTCATCGAGGCGGGTCCGGCGGACACCGACCCGGCCATTCACTGTCCGCAGGACTGGCCGGCGTTGTTCGGCGGTCCCCACGATTGGGCGATGTTCACCACGCCGCAGCCGAATGCTAACTCCCGCAAGTTGTTCTGGCCGCGGGGCAAGGTTCTGGGCGGAAGCAGTTCCCTGAACGGCATGATCTACATCCGGGGGCACGCCAGTGATTACGAGCAGTGGGCGCACGCCACCGGTGACTCCGGTTGGGATTGGGACAATGTGCTTTCACTGTTCAAGCGTTCGGAGTCACATGAATTAGGTGCCAATGAGTTTCACGGCGCCGACGGGCCGCTGCCGGTGTCGACCATCGTGACGCCCCATCCGGTTTCCGAAGCGTTCGTCGAGGCGGCGCTGGCGACCGGGCACAAAGTTGTTGATGATTTCAACGCCGGCGACATGGTCGGGGTGGGGTACAACCACATCACCGCATTGCACGGTGAGCGGATGAGTGCCTGGAAAAGTTTCGTCGCACCGATACTGCATCACCCGCGGTTGAGAATTACCACCGACGCCCTCGTGCATCGGGTCCTGCTGGAGAACGGAAGCGCCGTAGGCGTCGAGTACTCCGACGGTGGCCGGCCTCCGTGCCGCGCCTATGCGGATGCCGAGGTGGTGCTGAGCGCCGGTGTAGTGGGTTCTCCGAAAGTGTTGTTGCTCAGCGGGATCGGGCCGGGCGCACACCTGGAATCCGTTGGCGTCACACCCGAAGTGGATCTGCCCGCGGTTGGGCAGAATCTGCACGACCATCTCCTGGTCAGCAACATCTATGCGGCCAAGGACCCGTTGCCGCCGGGCACTAACAACTTGCTCGAGGCGCAATTGTTCGCGCGCAGCGGCGGATGCAAGGGTGAAGCGCCGGATCTGCAGCCGCTGTTCATCCACATTCCCTACCCGGCCGATGGGTATCCAATGCCGGAGCACGGGTACACGATCGCCGCAGGATTGGTCAACGTGCAGTCGCGTGGAACCTTGCGGCTGGCATCTGCCGATCCCAGCGATGCGCCGTTGGTCGATCCCAATGTGCTGGCCGATCAGGCCGATCTGGAGGCAGTGGTTGACGCCGTCGAGTTGTGCCGGGAAATCGGTGCTTCGGCGGTGTTCGCGCCGTGGCGCGCGTCCGAGGTTGCGCCGGGACCTATGGCGATCACCCGCGACGATCTACGCCGCTTCGTCCGCCAGGCGGTGGGTACCTATCACCATCAAGTCGGCACCTGTCGGATGGGGGCCCGCAGCGATCCGAATGCCGTTGTGGGGCCGGACCTTCAAGTGCGTGGCATCGACAACCTTCGGGTCGCGGACGCCTCGATCATGCCCACGATCACGACGGGTAATACCAATGCGCCCTCGATCATGATCGGCGAGCGAGCGGCAGATCTCTTGCTGGCGGGCTGACACCCGTCACGCCCGGGGGTGGGCTTGGTCGTGCACGGCGCGTAGCCGCGAGACCGCGACATGGGTGTAGAGCTGGGTGGTCGCCAGGCTGGAGTGGCCGAGCAGTTCCTGGACGACGCGCAGGTCGGCGCCGCCTTCGAGCAGATGCGTGGCGGCGCTGTGCCGCAGCCCGTGTGGTCCCATGTCGGGTGCGCCGTCCACCGCGGAGACCGTCTGATGCACCACCGTGCGGGCTTGGCGCACGTCAAGTCGTCGACCGCGGGCGCCTAGCAGCAGCGCCGGTCCCGACTCGGCGGTGGCCAGCGCGGGGCGCCCGTGGGTGAGCCAGGCGTGCAGCGCCTCGGCCGCCGGCCGCCCGAACGGCGCGGTGCGTTGTTTGTTGCCCTTGCCCAGGACCCGCACCAGCCGATGCCCGGTGTCGACGTCGTCGATGTCCAGGCCGCACAGTTCGCTGACGCGAATCCCGGTGGCGTACAACAATTCGACGATGAGCCGGTCGCGCAGTGCCAGCGGATCACCTTCCTGAGCGCCGGCCTGCGCGGCCGTCATCGCGGCTAGAGCCTGGTCCCGGCGCAGCACCGCGGGCAAGGTGCGGTGGGCCTTGGGCACTTGCAACCTGACGGCGGGGTCGGATGCCAGGATGCCGCGCCGGGCGGCCCACGCGGTGAAGGCTTTGATCGCCGAGGTACGCCGCGACAGGGTGGTGCGAGCCGCTCCGGCACCGGCTGATGTGGCCAGCCATGCCCGCAGCACCGGCAGGCTCAGCGCGTCGAGAGTGGACTTGCGGTCCTCGAGGAAGGCGAACAGCGACCGTAGGTCGCCGAGGTAGGCGCGGCGGGTGTGCGCCGAGCGGCCGCATTGCAACCCCAAGTACTCGTCGAACTCTTCGAGGATCGGCTCGTAGTTCTGCGGCATGCGTCCACGCTGGCAGAAAAGTCGCGACGGTCCTCAGCCGACGCGCCGCAGCGTGTCCGGGGTGAGACTTTTGCGGGTCGGATAGCCGTCGACGGCCATGATGAGGTCGGCTTCCGCGAGCAACATGCGCAGCACGTGCACGATCCCGTCGACACCGCCCAGCGCCAGGCCGTAGGCGTAGGGCCGGCCGACGCCTACGGCGGTAGCGCCCAGGGCCAGCGCCTTGATGATGTCGGCTCCGCTGCGGATGCCCGAGTCGAACAACACCGGCAGCCCGTCGGCCGCCTCGACCACACCGGGCAGACATTCGATGGCGGCCAGGCCGCCGTTGGCTTGCCGGCCGCCGTGGGTGGAGCAGTAGATGCCGTCCACGCCGCCGTCCTTGGCGCGTCTGGCGTCGTCGGGACGGCAGATCCCCTTCAGGATCAGCGGCAAGTCCGTCAGAGAACGCAGCCAGGGCAGGTCATTCCAGGTCAAGGGATTGCCGAAGATCTGTCCCCAGCGCAACACCACGCCTTGCGGGTCTTCTTCGGGCGGGCGGGGCAGGCTGGCCTTGAACACCGGATCGCTGGTGTAGTTGGCCAGGCAGTGCCCCCGCAGCTGGGGGAAGTTGGCGGTGCTCAGGTCCCGTGGTCGCCAGCCGGGCACCCAGGTGTCGAGGGTGACGATGATGCCCCGGTAGCCGGCCGCCTCCGCGCGGCTGACCAGGCTGGCGGCCAGGTCGCGATCGCGTGGTGTGTAGAGCTGGAAAAAGCCCGGGGTGTCGCCGAACTCGGCGGCGACGTCTTCCAAGGGGTCGGTCATCAGGGTCGAGCCGACCATCGGGACGCCGGTCGCGGCGGCCGCGCGTGCGGTCGCCAGGTCGCCATGGCCGTCTTGAGCGCATATGCCGATGACGCCGATCGGCGCCATGAACAGCGGCGATGGGAAGGTCAGGCCGAAGAGCTCGACGGCCATGTCGCGTTCGCTGGCACCGACGAACATCCGCGGCATCAAGCCCCACCGTTCGAAGGCTTCGCAGTTGATGCGTTGGGTGTGCTCGTCACCGGCGCCGCCGGCGACGTAGGACCACACCGACGGCGACATGGCCTGCTCGGCTCGGGCTTCCAACTCTTTGAACGCCATCGGCAGCTGCGGGGCCACCCCGGCGAGGCCTTGGAAATAGATCTCGAGCTGGTAGTCGCCGAACGGCGGTGTCAGTGCCATGGAGTGAGGATGCCGTGACCCTCTACTGCGCGCCAGCCTCGGCCGCGGCGAGTTCCTTCTTCCACTGCCGGAACGTCTCTTCGGTGCGACCCCGCCGCCAGTAGCCGGAAATGGAAGACGCCCACTTTGCCTCGACGCCGCGCTC
>NZ_LZLE01000007.1 GCF_001673155.1 Mycobacterium sp. 1423905.2
GGCGCTTGGGTGGTGAATGAGCCCACGCGTCTTGATGTGTTGTTTGAGGAGTTGGCGCAGTTGTGTGGTCAGCGCAATGCGATTGATGGGCGCATTGTGGAGATCGTCGCCGAGATCGATCGCGACGGATTGTGGGGTAATACCGGGGCGCGGTCCATACCGGCGTTGGTGGCTTGGAAGACTGGCTGTTCGCCGGCCAACGCGCACACGATCGCCACGGTGGCGGCCCGGGTGGGGGAGTTTCCGCGGTGCACCGAGGCGTTGCGGGAAGGGCGGCTGTCGCTGGATCAGGTCGGGGTGGTCGCCGCGCGCGCGGGTGAGGGTTCTGACGAGCATTACGCCCAGCTGGCCGCGGTGGCCACGGTGAATCAGTTGCGCACGGCGATCAAGCTGGAACCGCGCCCCGACCCCGATCCTCGCCCCGAGCTGGAGCGCTCGATCAGTAAGACCACCACCGAGGCGGGCAGCTGCTGGCGGATCAAACTGCCCCGCGACGAGGCGGCGACGTTCGACGCCGCGTTGGCATCTCATCGGGAGGCGTTGATCACCCAGTGGAAGCATGATCACGGCGACGGCGCGGCCCCATCCGATGCGGCGCCGCCGCTGCCCGACACTATTGATGCGTTTTTGCGGCTGGTCGAGGCCGGGTGGGATGCCGAGGCGGCGCGCCGC
>NZ_LZLE01000008.1 GCF_001673155.1 Mycobacterium sp. 1423905.2
CCCTGCGCCAGGCCCTGCCGGGAGCCGAACTCGTTGTAGATGGTCTGCCGGCTGATGCCTGCCGTCCGTGCGACGTCGGACAGCGTGATCGCCGACCAGTCGCGGGTGAGCAGCAGGTCCCGCATCGCGTCGAGCACCGAGTCGCGCAGCAGGGCGCGCGACGCCTCGGCGTAAGGGATCCGCTTCACAGGCGCGACAATAGTGTTTGCGGCGCTCACGGGCGAGCCACCTCGACCATGATGAAGTCCGATTTCGCCGCGCCGCAGTCCGGGCAGCTCCAGTCCTCGGGGATGTCGTCCCAGCGAGTGCCGGGCGGGATTCCGTCTTCCGGCCAGCCCTCGGCCTCGTCGTATTCGAAGCCGCATTGGACGCACTGGTAGAGCTTGTAGTCACTGCCTTGGTCGCTCATTTGCTTGCTCCTATCGGTTGGAAATCGACCTTCTCGCGCACCGAGCAGTCCGGGCAACACCAGTCCTCCGGGATCTGGTCCCAGCCGGTGCCGGGCGGGAAACCCTCCCGGGCGTCACCCTTGGCCTCGTCATAGACGTAGTCGCAGACCGGGCACTGGTAGGCCGGTGAGGCCGGGGTCGTCATGCCGCACCGCCGTACCGGGCCAGCATCTTCTCCCGCAGCCGTGGTTGCACGTTGACCTTGGTGATGTCGCCGTCGTAGTGCTCGAGCACCCGGTGGTCCATCACCTTGCGCCACAGCGGCGGGAAGTAGGTCAGCGAGATCATCGAGGCGTAACCGCTGGGCAGGTTCGGTGACCCTTCCATGCTGCGCAGCGTCTGGTAGCGCCGGGTCGGGTTGGCGTGGTGGTCGCTGTGCCGCTGCAGGTGGTACAGGAACAGGTTGGTGACGATGTGGTCGGAGTTCCAGCTGTGCACCGGGGCGCAGCGCTCGTAGCGGCCGTTGGGGTTCTTCTGCCGCAGCAGCCCGTAGTGCTCGAGGTAGTTGACGGCCTCGAGCAGCGAGAAGCCGAAGACGGCCTGGATGACGACGAAGGGCAGCAGGCCCCAGCCGAACAGCGCGACCAGCGCGCCCCACAGCACCACCGACATGGCCCAGGCGTTGAGGACGTCGTTGGACAGGTAGGTCTTGGGGTGCCACGGGCTCATGCCCTGCCGGCGGATGCGTTGCGCCTCGAGCTTGACCGCCGACCGCAGGCTGCCGATGACGCTGCGCGGCAAGAACTCCCAGAACGTCTCGCCGAAGCGGGCCGAGGCCGGGTCTTCCGGTGTGGAGACGCGGACGTGGTGGCCGCGATTGTGCTCGATGTAGAAGTGGCCGTAGCAAGTCTGCGCCAGGGTGATCTTGGACAGCCAGCGCTCCAGGGAGTCCTTCTTGTGTCCCATCTCGTGCGCGGTGTTGATGCCGACGCCGCCGAGCACACCGACCGACAACGCCAGGCCGAGCTTCCCGGCCCAGTTCAGTCCGCCGTCGAAACCCAGCCAGTGCAGGTCTGACGCGGTGAACAGGTAGGCGCCCAGTACCACGCTCAAGTACTGGAACGGGATGTAGATGTAGGTGCAATAGCGGTAGTACTTGTCGTTCTCCAGCCGCTCCATCACCTCGTCGGGCGGGTTCTGTCCGTCCGGCCCGAACCGCAGGTCGAGCAGCGGCAGCAGGACGTAGACCAGGATCGGCCCGATCCACAGCGGCGCCTGGGCCGCGGCGTGCCAGCCCAGCCGGTTGAGCCCCCAGACCAGGGGCAGCATCACGAACAGCGCGGTCGGGGCCACCAGGCCCAGCAGCCACAGATGGCGCTTCTTGTCGCGCCACTGCGCCGCTGGCTGTAGTTCGGATTGGAACTGTGTGGTCATCTGCCAAACCTCCTTGTGAGTCACACCACGTTAAGGTTGGACAATATCGCCATTTGCGTCTCTTGTCTAGACACACGACGCTGTTTTGTAAACCACTGCGAGCGGTTAGGTCTCCGTCGCCAGCTGTGGAGCGGATGCGTCCCGGCGGCCCTGCATCGAGTGGCGGCGGCCGTAGCCGAAGTAGATGGCGGTCCCGATCACCAGCCAGATGCCGAACCGGATCCAGGTCAGCGCGGTCAGGTTGAGCATCAGCCACAGGCATGCGCACACCGAGGCGATCGGAAGCGCGGGTACCCATGGCGCGCGGAACCCGCGCTCGAGGTCGGGGCGGCTGCGGCGCAACACGATCACGCCCGCGGAGACCAGTACGAAGGCGAACAGGGTGCCGACGTTGACCATTTCTTCGAGCTTGGTGATAGGGAACGCCGAGGCCGTCGCGGCGATCACCACCGCGACCAGCACCGTGATCCGCACCGGCGTGCCGCGTGAGCCGGTCTTGGCCAGGCCCCGCGGCAACAGGCCGTCGCGCGCCATGGCGAACAACACCCGGCACTGCCCGAGCATCAGCACCATGACCACGGTGGTCAGCCCGGCCAGCGCGCCGACGGAGATGATGCCGCTGGCCCAGTGCACCCCGTTGGCCCGGAACGCGGTGGCCAGGTTGGCCTGGCCACCTCCCGCGCCGGTGCGCAGTTGGGTGTAGGACACCATGCCGGACAGGACCACCGACACCGCGACGTAGAGCAGGGTGACGACGCCCAGCGAGGCCAGGATGCCGCGCGGGACGTCGCGCTGCGGGTGCTTGGTCTCCTCGGCCATGGTGGCCACGATGTCGAAGCCGATGAAGGCGAAGAACACGATCGATGCGCCCGCCAAGACGCCGTACCAGCCGTAGTGGCTGCCCCCGGCCCCAGTCAGCAGCGACAGCACCGACTGGTCGACGCCGTTGCCTTGATGCTCGGCTTCGGGCTTGGGAATGAACGGCGAGTAGTTGGCCGCCTTCACATAGAACGCGCCGACGATCACCACGAGGATCACGACCGACACCTTGATGGCGGTGACCACCGCCGAGAAACGCGACGACAACTTGGTGCCCAGCGCCAGCAGGACGGCCACCGCGGCGACGATCACCAGCGCGCCCCAGTCCAGCTGAAACGAGCCGAAACGGGCTGTGGCACTGGCGAATCCGAACACCGTGCCCAGATAGCTGGACCAACCCTTGGCGACTACCGCCGCCCCGACGGCCAGCTCCAGCACCAGGTTCCAGCCGATCACCCAGGCCAGAAACTCACCGAAGGTGGCATAGGAGAAGGTGTAGGCGCTGCCGGCCACCGGCAGGGTGGAGGCGAACTCGGCGTAACACAGGGCCGCCAGCGCGCAGGTGGCCGCGGCGATCAGGAACGAGATCCAGATGGCCGGGCCGGTGATGTCGCCGGTCGTCGATGCGGTGACGGTGAAGATGCCGGCACCGATCACCACCGAGACGCCGAATACCATCAGGTCCCACCAGGTGAGATCTTTGCGCAGTCGGGTCTCGGGCTCGTCCGTGTCGGCAATCGATTGTTCCACCGACTTCATGCGCCATCGACCGGTCATGTCACCCGTCCCTGTTGTCGTGGGTCTGTCGTGGGTCACCCGCTGGACCAGCACAGTAGTGGGTAGTCTGCGGGAATGCGGGGGAGCGGACAAAACAGAGATCACGCCATCGTCATCGGCGGCAGCATCGCCGGGATGTGCGCGGCGCGGGTGCTATCCGATTTCTTCCACCGGGTCACGGTGTACGAGCGCGACGAGCTGCCCACCGCGCCGGCCAACCGCGCCACGGTCCCCCAGGATCGTCACCTGCACATGCTGATGGCGCGCGGGGCCAACGAGTTCGAAAGTCACTTCCCCGGCCTGCTGGACGACATGGTGGCCGCCGGGGTGCCGATGCTGGAGAACCGGCCGGACTGCATCCACCTGGGCGCCGCGGGCCACGTGCTGGGCACCGGGCACACGTTGCGCGACGAATTCACCGCGTACGTGCCCAGCCGGCCGCACCTGGAATGGCAGATCCGACAGCGAGTCCGCGACATCGACAACGTCGAGATCGTCCAGCGCAACGTCTTCGAACCGCGCTTCGACCGGGCCCACCAGAAGGTGACCGGGGTGCTGCTCGATCCCGCGGCCGACGGGCCGGGCGGTGAACCCGAGTTCGTCGCCGCCGACCTGGTCGTCGACGCGGCTGGGCGGGGCACCCGGCTGCCGGTGTGGCTGGAGCAGTGGGGATACCCGCGCGCACCGGAGGCGATCATCGACATCGGCATCCACTACGCCACCCACCAGTTCCGGCTGCCCGAAGGGGCGCTGCGGGAGAAGGTGGTGGTCGCCGGCGCGTCGCACGACCAGTCCCTGGGTCTGGGCATGCTGCATTACGAGGACGGCACCTGGGTGCTGACCACCTTCGGGGTAGCCAATGCCAAGCCGCCGCGGACCTTCCCCGAGATGCTCGCCCTGGCCGAGGAGCTGTTGCCCGCCCACTTCAACGAGGCGCTGGCCCTGGCCACCCCCATCGGCGAACCGGCATACCACGCCTTTCCGGCCAGCCGGTGGCGCCGCTACCACAAGCTCAAGCGCTTTCCGGGCGGGATCGTCCCGTTCGGTGACGCGGTGGCCAG
>NZ_LZLE01000009.1 GCF_001673155.1 Mycobacterium sp. 1423905.2
CTCGTCGGGACTGCTGGCGCTCCCCGGCCCGCTCGCAGCGGCGCGGCTGGTCCGCGAAATCACGCGCAGTGGCACGAATCTGTACACGCTGCTTGCCATTTCAGCGGCGCGGTGGCCGAACCGCACGGCGATCGTCGACGACGACGGCGTACTGAGCTATCAGGAGTTGCAGGCGATGACCGAGTCGCTGGCGCGCGAATTGCTCGACGCCGGAATCGGACCCGGTCAACCCGTGGGCATCATGTGCCGCAACGGACGCAGCTTCATCGCGGCGGTTTTCGCCACCGCCCTGGTGGGCGCCGACATCGTGCTGGTCAACACCGAGTTCCGGACCAACGCCCTCGCCGGGGCGCTGAGTGCACATCATGTTCGAGTCATGTTCTGCGACAAAGAGTTCCAGAAGCAGATCGGTGACACCGGTGAATCGATCCAAGCCCTGGATCCCCAGGCGGCCCGCGCCGACGAAGGTGCTCGGCGCCCCCAGGTGGTGTCGTCGGGACGAATCGTCCTGTTGACGTCGGGCACCACGGGTGTGCCCAAAGGCGTGCCGCGCACCCCGCGGATCAGCTCGGGTCTCGGAGTCGGAGTGACGCTCTTGGAGCGCACGCGGTTGCCCGCCGGATCGCGAGTCGCATTGGCGGTGCCCATGTTTCACGGTCTGGGATTCGGCATCCTGATGCTGGCCATGGGGCTGGGCGGTACCGTCCTGACGCACCGGCGCTTCGATGCCGAAGCAACCCTTGCGCAAGCGTCGTTGCAGCGTGCTGACGCGCTGAGCGCGGTGCCGATCATGCTGTCCCGCATCCTGGACCTACCCGAGCGAGTGCGGGCCAGGAATCCGTTACCGGCCTTGCGCGTCGTGATCTCCAGTGGCGATCGGCTTGATCCCGGCCTGGCGCAACGGTTCATGGATGCCTACGGCGACGTCTTGTACAACCTCTACGGCTCCACCGAGGTCGGCATCGGATCCCTGGCCACACCAGCGGATCTGCGGCAGGCACCCGAAACCGTGGGCAAGCCGGTGGCAGGATGTCCGGTGCGGATCTACGACCGGCACGGCAGGCGACTGGGACCGCGCGTGACCGGACGCGTCTTCGTCGGTGGACAGCTCACCTCGCAGGGATACACCGGCGGGGGCGGCAAAGCCGTCATCGATGGCATGACCAGCACCGGTGACATGGGCTACCTCGACGAAGTGGGCCGGCTGTACATCGTCGGCCGCGAGGACGACATGATCGTCTCGGGCGGTGAAAACGTGTATCCACGCGCCTTGGAGAACGCGCTCGCCGCACATCCGGACGTCGCCGAAAACGCCGTCGTGGGGGTGCCCGATGAGCAGTTCGGGAATCGGCTGGCGGCCTACGTGGTCGCCCGCCCGGGCAGCGACGTCGACGCGCAACGGCTGCGGGAGTATTTGAAGGGCAAAGTCTCTCGTTTCGAGCAGCCCAGAGACATTCACGTGGTGGACCGCATCCCGCGCAATCCGGCCGGCAAGGTACTGCGCCGGGAACTGTCGAGCTGAGGCCGCGCTAGGAGTCCTGCTCCTCCTCGGGTTGCACCACGTCGACCGCCTTGTTCAGCAACTGCGGTGCCAGCACCGAGATGGCCGTGGCGCCGGCCGTGGAGCCGATCACTCCGGTCCACGCAACCGGGCCCAATGGCGTGCAGCCGAAGAACTGGCTGACCACCGGCGTTTGAATGATGCCGACCAAGACGCCGGCGCTGCCCAGGGCGGTTGCCACAACCAGCGGGCTGTGCCGACGAGTCAGCAGCGTCTGAGCCAGCTGAGTGGTCACTAGTGCGGTCAATCCCATTGTCGCGGTGCGGCGTTCGGTGCCCGGCGTCCAGCGCCCGATAGCCCAGGCGGCTGTCGCTCCGGCGGCCGTCACCACGCCGCGGTTGAGGATCTGGCGCATCAGCGGCGCATCGAGTGACGGCGCAGGCGCGGTCAGCACCTCATGCTGGCGGGCTCGACGAGCGGCTTCGACGTCTTCGTCGCTGACGTCATCGTCCTCTTCGGGGTCCTCGTATGTGGAGGTCACGGCGACTGCGAGAGCGGGGAACATGTCGGTGAGCAAGTTGACCAGCAGCAGCTGGCGGGCGCCCACCGGTGCCCGTCCCGCTCCGAAGGCGGTGCCGATGAGGGTGAACAAGACTTCACCCACATTGCCGCCGACCAGGATGGTCACCGCGTCGCGGACACCGGCCCACATGCTGCGACCCTCCACCAGCGCGTCGACTAATACACCCAGATCGGCATCGGTCAACACGATGTCCGCGGCGCCGCGAGCGGCCGACGAACCACGCCCGCTGACTCCGATTCCCACGTCGGCCATCCGGATTGCCGCAGCGTCGTTGGCGCCGTCGCCGACCATCGCGGTCGTCCGCCCACACCGCTGCAACGCCGCGACGATCTGAACTTTCTGTTCGGGGCTGACGCGGGCGAACACCTGCACGTCGCCGGCGATCTTCGCGCACGCGTCTTCGTCCAGGCCGGCCAGTTCCGCCCCGGTGACCACGCGGGCATCCTCGGGCAGCCCTAATTGGCGGGCGATGGCCCGAGCGGTGATCGGATGGTCGCCGGTGATCAGCACGACGCTGCGGTCGGCGTCCAGCAACGCCTCGATCAGCGGCCGCGCCGAAGCCCGTGCGGTGTCGGCCAACCCGACGTAGCCCAGCAGTTCCAGATCCTGGGCGGCCGCATCCACCGCGTCGGCGTCGGTCTCTTCATCGTCGGAGGTTCCGTTGGGCCAAGCCCGCTGCGCGACGGCAAGAACGCGCAACCCCTGCTCGGCGAGGTTGTCCACCAGAGCGCCGGCGTGTTGTTGATCGGCGTCGGGAGCGGCGAACTTGCACCGGGGCAAGACAACTTCGGGGGCACCCTTGAGCACCAACACCGGTGTCCCGTTCCCGCCGCTCAACGTGCCGATGGCGGCGGCATAGCCGCGGCTGGACTCGAACGGCACCTCGGCCAGCACCGTCCACTCCGAGTCGGGCCGACCGTCCCGCGACTTGGCGGCCGCCGTGACGATCGCCTCGTCGGTGGCGTGGGCATGCCCCTGGCCCTCTTGGGGTTGGGTCGACGCGCGCGCGGCAGCACGCAGGACGGCCACCGCTTGCGGGTCGCTGGCGTCCGGATAGGGGCCGAGCGGTTCGGTGTTACTGGGCACCGACACCACCACGCGCAGCCGGTTCTCGGTGAGCGTGCCGGTCTTGTCGAAGCAGACGGTGTCCACCCGGCCCAGCGCTTCGATGGTGCGCGGGGAACGCACCAGCACGCCACGGGCGGTGAGGCGCTGCGCGGCGGCGAGTTGGGACAACGTCGCCACCAACGGCAAACCCTCGGGTACCGCGGCCACCGCGATGGCGACACCGTCGGAGACCGCCTGACGCAGCGTCGCGCGGCGCAGCAGCGCCAACGCGGACACCGTGGCCCCGCCGGCCAGGGTCAGGGGCAACACCTTGCTGGTCAGCTCCCGCAGTCGCGCCTGCACGCCGGCCGACGATTCGACGTCGGCGACCGCGGAGATGGCGCGATGTGCGGCGGTGCCGACCCCGGTGGCGACGACGATGGCACGGGCTCGGCCGGCGACGATGGTGCTGCCCTCGAAGAGCATGCTGGCCCGGTCGGGGTCGTTGACGGCCACCGGATCGACCTGCTTGTCCACCGGCAGCGACTCACCGGTGAGAAAGGACTCGTCGACCTCGAGGTCCTCGGCCACCAGAAGCCGGGCGTCGGCCGGCACCACCTCGGGTGCGGACACGTCGATGACATCACCGGGCCGCAGCGACTTCGCCGACACGGTGGCGGTGCGCGTGGCGTGCCGGGCCGCTTCCAACCGCCGCTTGGTCGTCGCGACGGCCGGCACCACCACCCGACGCACCAATTGGTCCTGCTCGGCGAACAGTTCGGCCGCCGCCGCCTCGGCGCGCAACCTCTGTACGCCACCGGTGATCGCGTTGACCGTCATGACGCCGGCGACCAGCAGCGCGTCGACGTTGCTGCCCAGGATCGCCGACGCCGCTGCACCGACGGCCAGGATCGGGGTCAACGGGTCGGCCAGTTCGTGTCGCGTCGCCTTTGCCAAGCGACCCACCGCTTCCACCGGTCCGCGTAGCGGCGCCAGGGCCGGGCTGTAGGACAGGTCGTCGAGCCTGTGCCGCCAGGTGGAGGTGCCGGTTTCGACGGCCAAGGTGCGGGAGCCGCCGGCCAACCGGGAATAGACGATCTCGGGATCCAGTGCGTGCCAGGCGGTCAGCGGTTGCGGAGTGGGATCGGGCAGGCGCAGTACCCGGGCGGCCGACAACGTCCCCGATACCAAAGCCGTTGCGGCAGCGGCGTTCACCGGATTGAGCCAGCGCCGAAAACTGGCCGGGTTACTGGTGCGATCTTGCTCACCGGTGACCAGCAGCAGCCCGGCCAGCGTGGTGCCGCCCTGGGCCAAATGCACCGCCGATTCGCTAGCCGACCGCGCCACCGGGAGCGCCGAGAGAATCCGCACTGCCGCGGCGAGGTCGGTGCCGGTGATGACGTCCGCGGTCCACGGCGTAGCGGCGCGCGGATCATCCAGTGCCACACCGACATCGGCGATCGCCAGTGCGGCCAAGGTGTCGGTCGAGGCGAAGTCTCGGTGCAACGCAGTGATCAGCAACACCGGCCCACGGTCGGTCCGCAGCTCGCGCACCAACTTCAACAGCGGGGTACCGGGCGGATGAGTCGATCCCACGCTGGCGGAAAGGTCTTCGGTACCGGCGACGTGACGCAGCACCACCCGGGCACCGGTGCGGTGTGCGGTCTGGAACAGCGGGATCGCGTACGGGTCGACTTCCCACCCGACGGCGACGCTACCCACGCGCTGGCCGTCGACCACCAGTTCGGCGTGTTCCAAGCCCTGGGCGGGAGCGGCCGAAGAGCCCTGCGCCCGAATCCATTTCAGTCGCGCGCCGGTCGCCGGCAGTTCATCGGGGTCGGGTTCTGGAGCCTCTTCGCCGTGTAGCAGCGCATCGGCGACCTCGTACACGCGGTCGTCGTCCCAGCCTGGTTCGTCACCTTGGGCGCGCAACACCGCGCGGTGATCACCGCGCAGCGCGGCCCCGTCGATCACCACCACCTTCACCCGATCCAGGCGGCGCAGCGCACCCGGGTCGAGGACCAGAAGCCCGGCGTTGGCCAAACCGCGACCCAGCGTCGCGGCGAACGACTCCCGGCCCAGATGCGCGGCCTTCGGTACGCCGGCCAGAATCGCTTCGGCGGCCTCGCCGGCGCCGCCCCCCGCGAACAACGCACCCGCGGCGGCGATCACCGACCCGTTCGCCGCTTGACTCACGTAGTCCTCGATCGGTCCGGCCATGGAGCCTTTTTCGGTGTCGATCGCGGCGTCGATGGCGCCGTCGACGACGACGTGCGAGGTGTCGCCCGCTGCCGCGGCCGCCCAATTGTGCCGCGGTGCTTGCGATTCCGCACCGGCAGAGGACAACACCGGTACCACCGGAGCCTGCGGTCGGCGCGGGGAGGCCAATTCGGGTTCGCGGTCGTGCCAGCGCTGCCGGTGCGCCGTGGCCTCGGAAAGCTGCAGGGTGCGGGACGCGAGGTTGAGCAGGGGGGTGCCGACGGATTGGCTCAGCCCGTAGGCCAACGCGGTGGACCCACTGAGCGCGATGTCGGTCCCCACTCGGCCAAGCCTCGACTCCAGAACCGAGACCACGCGCGGTTGATAGTTCAACAGGGCTGCCGCTGCTCGCGCGCTGCGCGGTGCCACCGGAAGGCGGGTGAACCAGCCAGTCACGGCGGCACCGACGGCGACGGCGTCCATCGCCGCGGCGGTCAACGGCACCAGGATCGCCAACGGGTTGCCCGGATCGGCGAACGGTGCGGCAGGCGAGGTGGTCGGTGCCGTCTCGGAGATGTCGGTCGCTACGGCGACGACCGTGTCGCGAACCTCGTCGAGGACCGCGTCGTCATCGGCGTCGGCGTCTAACTCCACGACCAGCCGGCCCAGTGCACCTTCGACGTGAGCGGTGGCAACGCCGGCGACCCGGCGTACCGGCTCCTCGACCACGGCGGCGTGCTCATGCCAGCGGAAGAACGGGAGCAACGGGTCCAGGTCCAGATGGATGCGGCGCCCGCTACGCCAGCGCACCGGCGGCGCGATGTGCTCGGGGGATCCGTTGGCGCCGTTGGTGGTGCCGAGCACGCGACCCGTCGACCGGGCCGCCGACTGCACCACCGGCGTAACCAATTCGACTACCGGGCTGGTGAACGCTTGGACGGCACCGGCAGCACCTGCCGCGGTTTGCACGCCGGTCCGCAAAGCCAGCGTCGCCCCGCCGGTGATTCCACCCACGACGTCGGCTACACCCGGAATCTTCATCCATCACCCTTCGATTTCGTCTACACGCCAATCCTCCCGGGGTGCAGCAGACCTGTCCACATGGCGCAAGCGGCAGGAGCCGAGAACCTCAGACCAGAAGGGTTACCCAATCGCGCAGCGAAGACGCTGCGAGAAGTCTGTCAGTGTAAATCGCGCCCGATTTGGTGCCGAGGCGCTAGACGCTTGCGGCCAACCCAAAAGACGTGAACAGCGTCGGGTCGAGGAACACCGTTATCGCCGCGATCCCGCCCGGGCCGGTGCTGATGACGTGAATGGAGTGGGCATGTTTGACCGCCTCGGCGCTGCGGCGGTATTCAGCGACCGCCGGCTGCGCGTTGGCGGCCGTGGGGATCATGACAATGTCGCCCGCCTTCGCCATCGCTCTGGCGGTGAGGAAGCGCAGGACGACCTCGCGGCCGCTGAACCAGACTGGGACGGGCGGCATCTGCAGCTTCACGTCGTCTTGCAGCAGTTCGGTGAGGGCGGCCATGTCCGCGTTCTCGAACGCTGCACAGTAGCGGTCGATCAGCTTCCGGCGTTCGGCGCTGTCGGGTTCCGATAGCTGCTCTTCGACGGGCCCCACCTCGGCCAGACGGCTACGCGCACGCTGCAAAGAACTGTTGACGGCGGCCGGTGTGGTCTCCAAGAGCTCGGCAACTTCGGCCGCGCTGAATTGCACCACATCGCGCAGGATCAACACGGCCCGCTGGCGTGCTGGTAGCTCCTGCAAGGCAGTCATCACCGCCAGCCGAATGCTCTGCCGCGCGGCAACGGCGGTCTCGGGAGTCGCAAACGTCAAGGCGTCGGGTATCGGCTCGAGCCAGTTGTGCGGCGCAGCCCCCTCGAGGGGCGTCTCGGGGTCGAACGATGCGTCACCCACCCCGGCAGGCAGCACCCGTCGCGCTCGGTTCTGCAGGGCCCGCAGGCAGGCGGTCGTCGCGATGCGGTACAGCCACGTGCGCAGCGCGGCGCGTTCCTCGAACGCTTCATAACCCCGCCAGGCACGCAGATAGGTTTCCTGTACCAAGTCCTCGGCATCGTGCACCGAGCCGAGCATGCGGTAGCAGTGCGCGATGAGTTCGGCGCGAAACGGCGCCGCCTGTTCGATGAAGTCTTCCTGGACCGGCACGTCGCGCTCCTTGGTCGGGCTACGGCGAGAGGCAGACCCGCCACTTGTACAGATACGTCGGGCTCGCGAAATTCATCGGCTGAGCTGG
>NZ_LZLE01000010.1 GCF_001673155.1 Mycobacterium sp. 1423905.2
GCACCAGTGCCGAATCGCGCGGGTCGGTTCCGGACGCGGCGGCGTACCCGTCGCAGAACGCGGTTCGGTTGCGCTCCACCCACTCCCGGGCACGCGCGGCGCGCTGCTTGTCACCGCCCTGGTCGACCAGCGGCCCGTATGCGGCGTACTCGAAGGAGCGCAATACACCGGCCACGTCGCGCATCGGCGAATCCGGAGCCCGCCGTTCCTCGAGCGGTTGCCCGGGTTCACCTTCGAAGTCGATCAGGACCCAGGTCTCGGGGGTGCGAAGCACCTGGCCGAGGTGCAGGTCGCCATGGACGCGTTGCACAGTGATGGGTTCGTCGGCCAGTTTCTGGAACCGCTCCTCGATGGTGCTGACGTACTGGCCGAGCTCCGGCACGGCGGCGGCCGCGGCGGACAACCGCGACAACACCGTGTCCACCGGGAAGGGCGCCTGCGCCGTCCCGAGAGTTTCGGCCAGCGCGGCGTGTACCGAGGCGACGGCTTCACCGAGCCGGTAGGCCTCACCGGCGAAGTCGCCCCCCACTTCGTGGGCATAGAGGTCGCCCTCGGCGAAGAGGTCGCGGACACTGGCTGTCGCCATGGCCCAGCCTTCGGCCGCGTTGGCGGCGAACGCCGTCACCATGCCCAGCGGCCAGGCCGACTCCGGCGCCTGTTCCGAGGATCCGAGCTCGAAGATGCCCAGCAGGCGTGCCACATGCGGATTACCGGCGCGGCCGAGCACACGGTTCAGCTCGATATCCGGATTGATTCCCGGGCTGACCCGGCGGAACACCTTGAAAATGGCCGCCGGTGCGCGATCGTAAATGACGCTGGTATTGCTCTGCTCGGCGTCGGCGACGCGGGGATAGGCGTCCAAGGGCAACTTGACGTCGGGTTCCTTAGCGAACCGGATCTGCGTTTCCGATTCCCCTCGGGTGGCCGAAGATTCGATCAACGACAACAGGAATTGCGGCGCCTCGGCGTCATAAAGCGCGTCGAATCCGATGTGGTCGTCGGCGGAGCCGATGGTGGCCTGCGTGCTGTACTCCGGCACTGGCTCGTGATCCCACCCGACGATCACTTGATACCGCTCGGTCGACCCGTCGGTGTAGGCGACGTCGACCAGCACCACCTCCAGGTCGTCACGCAACGGCACGACGACGGCGGTTTGTGCGCTGGACAACTCGCGGCTGCGTCCGGCATACCAACGTTGCTGCGGCAACCAATCTGACCATGGCAACTTCTCGGCTCTCGTCGCTGCGGCGGGGGTCATCCGTGGTCCTCCTCTTCGGATGAGCACAGCTGGAACCAGTAGAAACCGTGCCCTGGCAGGGTCAGCAGGTATGGCAGATGCCCGATCCGGGGAAATGCAACCTGGCCGGTCAATTCGATCGGCGTGTAGTGGTTCCATTGCTGCAAGTTCAATTCGATCGGCTGCGGAAAGCGCGACAAATTGTTGACGCACAACACCAAGTCGCCCTCTTCCCCGTTCTCGCCGCGTGTTTCCCGTACGTACGCCAGGACAGACGGGTTGGACCCGCCCAATTCATGGAAGGAACCGACCGCGAATGCTTCGTGGCGGCGCCGCACCGCGAGCATGGTGCGGGTCCAGTTGAGCAGCGATGTCGACGTGTCGCGTTGGGCCTCGACGTTGACCGCCTGATAGCCGTAGACGGGGTCCTGGCTGGCCGGCAGGTACAACCGGCCGGGGTTCGCGGTGGAGAATCCGCCGTTGCGGTCCGGTGTCCACTGCATCGGCGTCCGCACCCCGTCGCGGTCACCCAGCCAGATGACGTCGCCCATGCCGATCTCGTCGCCGTAGTACAACACCGGCGAGCCGGGCAGCGAGAGCAACAGCGCGTTGAACAACCGCATCTGGTTGAAGTCGTTTTCCAGCAGCGGCGCCAGCCGGCGGCGGATACCGACGTTGGCCTTCATCCGCGGGTCTTTGGCGTACTCGGAGTACATGTAGTCGCGTTCCTCGTCGGTGACCATCTCCAGGGTCAACTCGTCGTGGTTACGCAGAAAGATCCCCCATTGCGCCAGGTCGGGAATGTCGGGGGTCTGAGCCAGGATCTCCGAGATCGGGAACCGGGATTCTCGGCGCACCGCCATGAAGATGCGTGGCATCAGCGGGAAATGAAACGCCATGTGGCACTCGTCGCCACCGGTGCTCGGGTCGCCGAAGTACTCGACCACATCGGCCGGCCACTGGTTGGCCTCGGCGAGCAGAACCCGCCCGGGGTACTCGTCGTCGACCACTTTGCGGACCCGCTTGAGGAAGGCGTGGGTCTCCGGCAGGTTCTCGCAGTTGGTGCCTTCCCGCTCGAACAGATAAGGCACCGCGTCCAGGCGGAACCCGTCGATGCCCAGCCCCAGCCAGAAGCGCAGGACGTCAATCATCGCCTCCTGGACGGCGGGATTCTCGTAGTTCAGATCCGGCTGATGAGAAAAGAAGCGGTGCCAATAGAACTGGCGGCGAACCGGATCGAACGTCCAGTTCGATTCTTCGGTGTCCACGAAGATGATGCGGGCGTCGGTGTACTTCTCGCTGGTGTCGCTCCACACGTAGAAGTCGCCGTACGGCCCGTCGGGATCTTGCCGCGACTCCTGAAACCAGGGGTGCGAGTCCGAGGTGTGGTTCATCACCAAGTCGGTGATGACGCGGATGCCCCGGTCGTGGGCGGCGTCGATGAGGGCGACGAAATCCTCGACCGTGCCGAACTCCGGGAGCACCTTGTAGAAGTCCCGGATGTCGTACCCGCCGTCTCGCAGCGGCGAGTCGTAGAACGGCGGCAGCCAGATGCAGTCCACGCCCAGCCATTGCAGGTAGTCCAAGCGGTCGAGAAGACCCCGCAGGTCGCCGGACCCGTCGGCGTTGCGATCCAGGAACGCCCGGACCAGTACCTCGTAGAACACGGCGTGTTTGAACCACGTCGGATCGGCGGGTAGTGCGGCGGCGTTGTCGAAGTCCTCTGCGGTCGGGTGCTCGACCACACCTCCCTCGACGTGGCTGCCCGCAGCGGGATCGTGCTCGACGGATTGTTTTGCGTCGTTCATCAATTCCACGATGCCACGGGTACCCGACCGGCCACGCAAAGAATCACGCCCGGCGAGAACTTGCGAATCATGGTTAGTAGCAGCCGATTTCACTCACCGGGAGGATTAAAACGCGGCGGATCAGGCCGGCGGCCCCTCCGCCAACGTCACATTTTCGGTGCGCGCGCCGCCAGATTTGGAGCGCCACGTAATCGAGATCACATCACCGGGGTGGTGACCGTTGAGCGCATCGGACAATGCGGTCGCCGAATTGATCGCGGAGTTGTCGATGGCGGTGATCACATCTCCGTTGGAGATACCGACCGATGCGGCGGGTGCGTCACCCACGACACGCTGCACGCGTGCACCGTTGCCGCCGTTGTCGACCACCCCCAGGCCCAGGAACGCGGTCGGCCCGACATGCACGGTGCCGCCGCCCGAACCCGAGCGGATCTGGTTGGCGATGCCCATTGCCCGCCCGATCGGGATGGCGAACCCTTGACCGCCTTGCGACATCTGGAAGTTTTCGGTGGCGGCGGTGTTGATGCCCACCACTTGACCGCCATTGTTGACCACGGGGCCACCCGAGTCGCCGGGCTGGATCGCGGCGTCCACCTGAATCAGACCGTTGAGCGTCTCGGATGCGCCGGTCAACTGGTCGGAAGCCTGGACGGTTTGGTTGACCGCGACGACCTTGCCGGCCATGGCGCGCGGCGTGCCGCCCTGCCCGCCGGTGTTGCCCAGCGCCACGATCGGCTCACCGACCGTGACCCCACCGCCGATCGCGGCGGTGGGCAGGCCTGCCGCGCCACGCAACTGCAGCACCGCGATGTCCTGGGTGCGGTCGTAGCCGACCACGTCGACACCATAAGTTCGGCCGTCGCCGACGTCGAAGGCGCTGATGTCCGTGGCGCCGGAGATGACGTGGTTATTGGTCAGCACCACGCCGTTGGGATCGATGACGATGCCGGTCCCGGCTCCCACGGCGTTGTTGTAGCCCAGCTTGGTATTGATGTTGACCACCTGGGGGCCAACCTGTCCCACCAGTGCCGACGGGTCCAACGGGAAGGACGGCGCGGCCGGCGCGGGCACCGGCGGAGTAGCCAGGCCGAATCCGAGCACCGTCAACACCGCGATCAACCATGACCACCTCAGTGACCGGTTTCGCGACTTGTTCATCCCGTGACCTCCTGCGTCGGGGTAAAGAAAGCGAATTCATTCAGCCCTACGGTCCGGGCAGTTTGCAACAACACCGTAGTCCAGATACCCACTTCAGACGGTGTTAGCCCTCCACTCCCCGCCGACTGCGCGGGGCGCTGGAAATAGGACCGGCAAGATGGTGACTTATGTCACCGACCATGTCAATTAGCGTCAGATCGCGGTAGGAGAACCGCCACAATCCGTCAATTCGTTCGAACCGGTCGTGGTAGCGACCGGTGACAATAGCCTGCAACGCCAAATCGTCGGTTTGCTGCCACACCGTGTAATAGCTCCGGCAGGCCGCAGTCCCGGCAGCCTCGTCCACCTCGATGATGGGATTGGTCACCACGTGTTTGGTCCGCGGGGTGCCGTCTGGATACAGCACAATAAGCGACTTCCATATCGTCAACAGCCCGGCCGCGTCCGTGCTGCCGTGCTCGGCGTCATCGCCGATCCGGATGCGGGCATGCGCGAAGAGGTCGGCTGCTGCGGTCAGGTCACCGCTGTCGATGCATTCGGCGTAGCGATAAAGCAGGTTGGTGATCTGAGTCTGCGCCGCCAGCATCAGCTAACGGTAACGCGGGGCGAATCGAACAGGTGCACCTGAGCTGCGGCGCGGATAGCTTCTAGGGTGCTGGACATTCACCCTTGGCGAAAGTGAACTGCCCGACCTCGATGATGCCCCTCCGAAAGAAGTCGGCGCAGCCCGTCAGGTACCGGTAGAAGCGGTCGTGCACCTCGGGCGACGTGGCCGCGATCGCATCGTCGCGGCGGGCCGCCAGGTTCGCCGCCCACGCATCGAGCGTACGAACGTAGTGCGGGCTCAAAATTTCCGCATGCTGCAACGAGAAGCCGGCAGCGCTTGAAAACTCGACGACGTCGTCGGCCAACGGCACCTCGCCACCGGGGAAAATCTCCTGGCTGATGAAGCGCATGAACCTGAAGTCACTCGTGGTGGTGTGGATACCACGCTTCCTCCAGTAACGGGGCGGGTGGGCGAATATGGTTTGCAAGACCATCCGGCCACCGGGGGGCAGGATTCGATGTGCCATCTCGAAAAAGGCCGCGTAGCGCTGCCTTCCGAAGGCCTCGAACGCCTCGATGCTGACTATGCCGTCAGTCGGTTCGTCGAACTCTTCCCAGCCACGCAGCAGGACCGTGTGAGAGCGGCCGATTGGGATGTCGCCGAGCAACCGCTGGGTGTACGCATGCTGCTTCTTGCTCAACGTAAGACCGACGACGTTGACGTCGTACTTCTCCATCGCGCGCCGCATCGCTGAGCCCCACCCGCAGCCGATGTCCAGCAGAGTCATCCCGGGCTGCAGATCAAGCTTGTTCAAACACATATCGAGCTTGCCGAGCTGTGCTTGCTCGAGCGTCATACCGTCGTGCTCGAAATACGCGCAGCTGTATGTCCGCGACGGGTCCTGAAACAACGCGAAGAGGGTGTCGGACAGATCGTAATGAGCCTGAACGAGTTCGAACTGTGGCCGCAACACCCCCACTGGGGACGACCCGTAGTCAGCCATGTGCTAGTGCCCCTTGAGGTTTGCGGTGGTCACGGGCCCGAGTGCCGACCGAGCGGTCGATAGTTAGCGAATCTTGCTATGCAGCAATAAGGCTACCTTGAGCCAGCCCTGACTCGGGCCAACTTGAGCTTTCGACTTGCCGCCGGCCACCCGTTGCGCCACAGCAATTTTCCGCTGGCTAGCTGCCACTCCTGCGCCGTCACTTGAAACGGTCGGCAATGGCGGGCCGGCCCGGCATGATCAACGCGGCGGCGACCGGCCCTTAAGCTGACCAGGTGGACGGTTTCGACCCGAAGGTCCGGTTCACGCAGTCTCCGGTGGCACGACTGGCCACCATCACCGCCGCGGGCAAACCGCATCTGGTGCCGGTGGTGTTCGCCGTCGACGGCGAGGTCATCTACACCGCCGTGGACGCGAAACCGAAGAGCACCCAGCGGCTGCGCCGTTTGGACAACATCGAACACGACCCCCGGGCCAGCCTTTTGGTCGACCACTACGCCGACGACTGGACATCGTTGTGGTGGGTGCGGGTAGACGGTGTGGCCACCGTTCACCGCGACGGTGCGGCGCTGCACACGGGCTATCGGCTGCTTCGCGCCAAATACCCTCAATATCAGTCGGTTTCATTGAACGGTCCGGTCATCGCGCTAGCTGCGCGGCACTGGTCCAGCTGGCACGCCTAACCGCCCACCCGATCGCCCTTGTGTTGGGCCTCGGATGGGAGAAAGGTTGGCGACATCGCGTGTGAGCTAGAACACACCGCGGCAACGAGGCCGGGAGACTGGAGGAACGTCATGGCCGACAGAGCGGGTACTTCGCAGAGCACAGCAACGGTCCCCACCGCCGAAAGTCCGGATTCCATTCGCAATGTGGTGCTGGTGGGACCGTCCGGCGGTGGCAAGACCACCCTCGTCGATGCGCTGCTGGTGGCCGGTGGGGTGCTGTCGCGGCCGGGATCGGTCGTGGACGGCACGACGGTCTGCGACTTCGACGATGCCGAGATCCGCCAGCAGCGCTCGGTCGGCGTGGCAGTGGCTTCCCTGTCACGCGACGGCGTCAAGATCAACCTGATCGATACTCCCGGCTACGCCGACTTCGTCGGAGAGTTGCGTGCGGGCTTGCGCGCCGCCGATTGCGCGCTGTTCGTCATCGCCGCCAATGAGGGAGTCGACGAGCCCACCAAGTCGCTCTGGCGGGAATGCAACCAAGTCGGCATGCCCCGGGCGGTGGTCATCACCAAGCTCGACCACGCCCGCGCGAACTATGACGAAGCGTTGGCCGCGGCTCAAGACGCCTTCGGCGACAAAGTGTTACCGCTGTACCTGCCCACCGATGACGGTTTGATCGGACTGCTGACTCAAACGCAATACGTTTACTCCGGCGGCAAGCGCACTACGCGGCGCCCGGACCCGTCGGACGTTGCCCGGATCGAGGAGGCGCGCGGCACCCTCATCGAAGGCATCATCGAAGAATCCGAGGACGAGTCGCTGATGGAGCGCTACCTCGGTGGTGAGGTGATCGACGAAGCGATACTCATCGCGGACCTGGAGCGCGCCGTTGCGCGCGGTTCGTTCTTTCCGGTCATTCCCGTGTCCAGTGGCACCGGTGTGGGCACCTTGGAGTTGTTGGAGGTGGCGACTCGCGGCTTTCCGTCCCCCAAGGAACATCCACTACCCGATGTCTTCACGCCGCAGGGCGCGACGCACGCCGAACTGGCGTGTGACGTCTCCGAGCCGCTACTCGCCGAGGTGGTCAAGACGACGTCGGACCCGTACGTCGGCCGAGTGAGCTTGGTTCGAGTGTTCTCCGGGATGATCAAGCCGGATGCGACCGTCCATGTCTCCGGCCACTTTTCGTCCTTCTTCGGTGAAACCAACGGGCACGGTGACGTCCACCCCGACCACGACGAGGACGAGCGCATCGGGGTCTTGTCGTTTCCGCTCGGCAAACAGCAACGCCCGGCTACCGCTGTGGTGGCCGGAGACATCTGCGCGATCGGCAAGTTGAGCCGTGCGGAAACCGGTGACACCCTCTCCGACAAGTCCGAGCCGCTGGTTCTGAAGCCCTGGACCATGCCCGAACCGCTGTTACCGGTCGCCATCGCGGCACACGCCAAGACCGACGAAGACAAGTTGTCGGTGGGGCTGGGCCGCCTGGCCGCTGAAGATCCCACCCTGCGGATCGAGCAGAATCAAGAGACCCACCAGATCGTGCTGTGGTGCATGGGCGAAGCCCACGCGGGCGTGGTCCTCGACGCCCTGGCCAACCGCTACGGCGTCACCGTCGACATCGTCGAGCTTCGCGTGCCGCTGCGAGAAACGTTCGCCGGCAAGGCGAAAGGACATGGTCGCCACGTCAAGCAGTCCGGCGGCCACGGGCAGTACGGGGTGTGCGATATCGAGGTTGAGCCGCTGCCGGAGGGCTCTGGATTCGAGTTCGTCGACAAGGTCGTCGGCGGAGCGGTACCGCGCCAATTCATCCCGAGCGTGGAAAAGGGCGTCCGCGCCCAGATGGAGAAGGGCGTGCACGCCGGCTACCCGGTGGTCGACATTCGCGTCACGCTGCTCGACGGCAAGGCCCACAGTGTCGATTCTTCGGACTTCGCTTTCCAGATGGCCGGCGCGCTGGCGCTCAAGGAAGCCGCGGCGGCTACCAAGATCATCCTGCTCGAACCGATCGACGAGGTGTCGGTTGTGGTCCCTGACGACTATGTCGGCGCGGTGATGGGCGACCTGTCCGGGCGACGCGGTCGGCTGCTGGGCACCGATACAGCCGGTAACGACCGCACTGTGGTGAAAGCCGAAGTGCCGCAAGTCGAATTGACGCGGTATGCCAACGACCTGCGCTCGCTGGCGCACGGCGCCGCGACGTTCACCCGAGCGTTCGCCCGCTATGAGCCGATGCCGGAGTCCGCCGCGGCCCGGGTGAAGGCTTCGGTCTAGCGGTCCGACGCCCGCTCAGCCCTGCCGGGCGAACCGCTGGGCCACCGCCCGGCGATCCAGCGAGCCCTTGGCGGTATGCGGCAACTCGCTGGTCACTTCGAAGCTGGCCGGGACCTCGAAGCCGGCCAACCGCTCTCGGCAGAACTCGGTCAATTCCGCTGCGGTCGGCGGGTTGTCCTCCCGCGGCACTATCGCCGCGGCGACGGCTTCGCCGTACATCTGGTGCGGCACCCCGAACACCGCCGCTTCCAACACGTTCGGGTGACTGGCCAGGATGCCCTCGACGCGCTCCGGAGAGATCTTCTCGCCTCCGCGGTTGATCAATTCCTTGATCCGACCGCGGATGCTCAAGCCACCGTCATCGGACAACGAGCCCAGATCACCGGTGCGCAGCCAGCCGTCGGTGAAATTGGCGGCGGTGATCTTCGGGTCCCCAAGGTAACCGCGCACCACCGTGTCGCCCCGCAACCACACTTCTCCCACCTCGCCCACCGGCAGGGCAGCCCCGTCCGGCCCCGCGATCCGAATCTGCGCACCAGTCGAAGAGCCCACGAGTCCTGTTGCAGCGGATAGCTTTTCAACCTCGTCGGCCCCAGTGGTGCTGACCTGGTGGGTGGCCTCGGTCATGCCGAAGGCGGAGACGACCGGCGCGGAGAACGCGGCCTGCAGTCCCTGCACCACTTCGGCGGTCAGCGGCGCGCTGCAACTGCGGATGAACCGCAATGCAGCAAGCCGGTTTGGCGGCTCGGCTTTCGCGCGTTCCAACAGGATTTGGTGAATCGTCGGGACGGCGGTGTACCAGGTGGCGCCGGCGGCGGTGATGTCGTCCCAGAAGGTATGCGCCGAGAAGCGCCCACCGGGCGGTAACAACACCGTCCCGCCCGAGGCCAGGGTGGACAGCAACGCAGCGACCAGGCCGTGGCCGTGGTACAGCGGCATCACCGCCACGGTGGCATCCTGAGGGCCCAGCTGGTATCCGGCGACGATCGAGCGCACCGAGTTCGCCAGGTTGCCGCGCGTCCAGGGCACCATCTTGGGCAACCCCGTGGTTCCGCCGGTGAACATGATCATCGCATCATCCGGTTGCAGACCCTGCGGCGACGAGGTGGCCGGGTTGGGCTGGCCGGTCACGTCCAACTGCACCGACAGCGCACGCGCGGCACGGTCGACCGACACGGCGATCGGCCACCAGACCATCGTCGGTTCCGCTTCGTCGCCGGCCGTCGCTGCGTCGATCAGGACCGCGCGCACCCCTGCCGCTTCGGTGCGGGCGCGTTGGTCAGCCACGGGCAACGCCGGGTCGAGCGGCACCGCAACGAGATTCGCGTGCGACGCTGCCAGCAGCGCAACCACGAACTCGGCGTTGCTGCGGGTACGCAATGCGACGCGGTCACCCGGCTGCAAACCCGCGCGAGTCAATTGTCCCGCCAGGTCGTCGACGAGACGAATCAACTCGCGGTAACTGACCGGCACTCGGTCCTGAGTGACGATGAGCGCCGGCGCGTCGGGCACCCGGCCTGCCGCCGCCTCGACCAAATCGCTGATGCGAGGTCCCGCTGCAGCCGCATCCTGGGCAGTCACCTGTGCTGACATCGCTGCGCTCCTTTGCAGTGTCGCGGTGCTCTGAAGCACCTAAGGAGCACGATGCCCGCCGCGAGGCCGCCACGTCCAATACGGATCCGCTAACGCTCGATAGCCGACACCTATCGAGGGGAAGCCAGCCTGGTCCAGGAGGATCGATAGACGCCGTGAATCACCGGATAGCGACCCCGTCTTGGACGCCCGTCGCGCACCGGACCACAGTGATGACCAAGAACCCCACGCACAGGAGGAGCGCCACGATGACCGGTGTCGAATTGACCGACGGCTTCCATCTGGTCGTTTCGGCACTGCAAGCCAACGGTGTCGACACCATCTACGGGCTCGTCGGGATCCCTATCACCGATCTCGCGCGCAGCGCGCAGGCGGCCGGGATCCGCTACATCGGTTTCCGGCACGAGGGGTCGGCAGGCAATGCCGCCGCCGCGGCGGGGTACTTGACTCAGCGGCCGGGCGTCTGCCTGACCACGTCGGGTCCGGGATTCCTCAACGGGCTGCCCGCCCTGGCCAATGCCACCACGAATTGCTTTCCCATGATCCAGATTTCTGGATCGAGCGACCGGGCCGTCGTGGACTTACAGCGGGGTGACTACCAGGACCTCGACCAACTCAACGCCGCGCGGCCGTTCGCCAAGGCCACCTACCGGATCGCACGGGTGGAAGACGTCGGCCGCGGCATCGCCCGCGCCGTCCGCACCGCCATCTCGGGGCGTCCGGGTGGCGTTTATCTCGACATCCCCGGCGAGGTGCTCAGCCAGACCATGGAAAGCGAAGCCGCAGCAGCCTCGATTTGGCAGATCGTCGATCCGGCGCCTCGGCAGCTTCCGGCACCCGAGGCCGTCGACCGGGCGTTGACCGTGCTCGCGCAGGCCCAGCGCCCACTGATCGTGCTGGGCAAAGGCGCCGCCTACGCGCACGCGGACGACGCTGTCCGGGCATTCGTCGAAGCGACGGGCATACCCTTCCTGCCGATGTCGATGGCCAAGGGACTGCTCCCCGACTCGCATCCCCAGTCGGTCGCCGCGGCTCGCTCAATGGCGATCTCGCGCGCCGACACCGTGCTCTTAGTCGGCGCACGACTGAATTGGCTGCTGGGACATGGCGAATCGCCGCAGTGGTCCCCTGACGCCAAGTTCGTCCAGGTGGACATCGCCGCTTCGGAATTCGACAGCAATCAGCCGATCGCGGCCCCGTTGACCGGTGACATCGGTTCGGTACTGGCGGCGCTGACCGAAGGCTTGGCCAGGCAACCGATCACCGTATCGACGTCCTGGACTACCGAACTCGCGGAACGTCGCACCGCCAACAACGCCAAGATGCGCGAGCGCCTGGCCGAGAACCCGCATCCCATGCGGTTTTACAACGCACTGGGCGCCATCGGTGCGGTGTTGCAGCAGAACCCGGACGTCTATGTCGTCAACGAAGGCGCCAACGCGCTGGATCTGGCCCGCAACATCATTGACATGGAGTTGCCACGGCACCGGCTCGACACCGGCACCTGGGGGGTGATGGGCATCGGTATGGGATACGCGATCGCCGCCGCGGTCGAGACCGGTCGGCCGGTCGTCGCGATCGAAGGAGACAGCGCATTCGGGTTCAGCGGCATGGAGATCGAAACCATCTGCCGCTACCGGTTACCGATCACCGTCGTCATACTCAACAATGGCGGCGTGTACCGCGGTGACGAAATCCCCGGCGGTGCAACCCGCTCCGCGAAGGATCCGGCACCAACGGTGCTCAACGCCGGGGCTCGCCACGAGCTGCTGGCACAGGCGTTCGGCGGCACGGGATATCACGTGACGACGCCGACGGAGTTGACGACCGCGTTGCACGAGGCGTTGGCATCCAACGGTCCGGCCCTCATCGACTGCGAACTCGACCCCGCCGCGGGCGTGGAGAGCGGACACCTGGCGAGCCGAAACCCCACCAGGGCCGCGAAGTAGTCCTAGCGCGACCTGGTCAAGCTGCGTAGTTGTGCGTCGAAGAAGTCGTTCAACGTCAGCTGTTGCGCGCATGCCGACAGTGCTCGAGCCACGGGTGATCCCGGCCCTGAGGCGTTGGTGCCCAGTGCGATCTGAACTTTCAAACTCGGCTCGACGAGCTCAACCGCGCGCACGTCCCCGCTCGTCGAACCAGCGATCGACGTGGTCCACAACCAGGTGTGCGGCACGATGCAGGCCGAATTGCCGGTCACGACTTGTGCGAAAAGTGAAGCCACCGAGTCGGTTTCAATTTGCGGAGCGACGGCGAGCCCATGCTCGGCGAAGGCGGCATCGATGACCTGCCGATCTCGCATATCGGGGGTGAGCAAGGCCAGCGGCAATTGCGCGGCGTCCGGCCACCGCAATTGTGTGGCACCCGGTGCCAGCAGGTCCGCCGGGGCCAGCAGCACGTAATGCTCCTCGTACAACGGAATCAGGTCCACGTCGGAACTGTCCTCGGGTGCAGGATGAGCTATGACGGCGTCGAGCTCGAATTCGCGCAACCGCCGATAGAGTTCGGTCGCGGCCAGCCGAGACGCAATCTGCACCTTCGCCAAAGGGTGAGCCGAGCAAAACGCCGACAACACCAAGGACGCCGTGGTCGATGCGGTGGGTACCGTGCCCAGCCGCAGCGTCCCGGTGATACCGGACTGCACTGCACGAACCTCCGCCTTGAACGCATCGTGTTCGGCGAGAATTCGCTTGGCCCACACGACCAGTCGTTCCCCCTCGGCGGTGAGCCCCTCGAAACTGTGACCGCGGTTGATCAGCGTGACGTTGAGTTCGCGTTCCAGCTTGGCGATCGCCGACGACAGCGCCGGCTGCGAGACGTAACACTTCTCGGCGGCCCGGGCGAAATGCCGCTCTTGGGCGACGGCGACGAAGTATTCGAGCTGGCGGAAGAGCACCGCACCTCCTGGGCCGTGGGCACGATCTCGGTGAGGTTAGCCTGTCGCCGCTCGGTCGGCTACCGACGTTAGCGGAGCTGGCCGAAAAATGTTTGCTATGGCCCCGATAGGCAACACACCATCTAGAATGTCGATGTATTGATTGGACCATCTCGGAGGGTAGACGCCATGCGCGGAGCGGTTCGTTATCTGTTCGTTATGGTGGCAATTGCCGTGATGGTTGCGGCGGGGTCGGGCAGCCCGGCTAGTGGCGCGCTACCGGTACCCACGCCACCACCCGGTGTCGCGTCGGTGTTGCCGGCCAACGGCGCCGTGGTGGGTGTGGCACACCCGGTGGTGGTCACGTTCAATGCCCCCGTCTTCGATCGCCGGGCTGCCGAACGGACGATTCGCGTCACCTCGCCGACCAACATGAGCGGGCATTTTCAGTGGCTCGACGGCAATGTCGTGCAGTGGGTGCCTAATCAGTACTGGCCTGCACATACCCACGTCTCGGTGGGTGTCCAGGAATTGACCGAAGGCTTCGAGACCGGCGACGCGCTTCTGGGTGTGGCCAGCATCTCCAAGCACACCTTCACCGTCAGCCGCAACGGTGAGGTGTTGCGCACGATGCCGGCGTCGATGGGTAAGCCCAGTCGTCCGACGCCGATCGGCAACTTCAACGCCATGTCGAAAGAACGCACCGTGGTCATGGATTCACGGACCATCGGCATCCCGCTCAACTCCTCGGATGGGTACCTGATCACAGCCCAGTACGCCGTGCGCGTCACCTCCAGCGGGGTCTACGTGCATTCGGCGCCGTGGTCGGTGAATTCGCAGGGTTATTCCAACGTCAGCCACGGATGCATCAATCTGAGCCCGGACAACGCTGCCTGGTATTTCAACCAGGTCAACGTTGGTGATCCGATCGACGTAGTGGCCTGACTCTTTCGGCGCCCGCCCGGGTGTGTGGCGACGGTCACATTCACCAGCTGGAAGACGGGCGCTGCTGCGCGGGTTTGGGTTAGAGACCCGCGCGAACGAAAGGCCGACTTATGAACGGTCCGGAGAAGACACCCCTCGCCGCCCGAATCGAGCGGTTGTTCGCCGAAGACGAGCAGTTCCGGCGCGCCAAGCCGGACGCCGGCACTCGCGCGACTGCGCGCCAGCCCGAACGACGACTGTCCGAGGTGCTGGAAACTCTCGTCGCGGGTTACGGGGATCGTCCGGCACTCGGCTGGCGAGCGCGCTCGGTGACGACCGATCCCGAAACCGGCCGCACCATCACCACCTTGCTGCCGCGATTCGACACCATCAAGTACCAAGACCTCTGGGACAACGTGCGCGCGATTGCCGCGGCATGGCGCAATGATCCGGTCAATCCCACCGTTGCGGGCGACTTCGTCGCCACCGTCGGCTTCGCCAGCGCCGAGTACCTCACCGTCGATCTGGTTTGCGGGTACCTGGGTCTGGTGGCGGTACCGCTGCAGCACAACACCACCGCATCCCGGTTGCAGCCCATCCTCGCCGAGGTGGAACCGCAGACCCTCGCCGCGGGGGCGGGGTACCTGGACCTGGCCGTCGAAGCCGCCCTCGGCAGCACCTCGCTGCGCCGCCTGGTTGTCTTCGATTACCAACCCGAAGTCGACGACCATCGGGAAAGCATGCAGCGGGCACGCGACAAGCTGGCCGCCGCAGCCATGTCGGTGAGCATCGAAACACTTGACGACACGGTCGCGCGCGGCCGCGCCCTACCTCCTGAGCCGCTGTTCACCGCGGACACCGACCAACGGCTCGCCATGATCATGTACACCTCTGGCAGCACCGGATTACCCAAGGGCGCAATGTATTCCGAGCGGATGGTGGCCAAGATCTGGACGAACCAGCTGTTGCCGGAGGCCGAAGACATCCCGGTGATCAACGTCAACTTCATGCCGTTGAACCACCTGGGTGGCCGCATCCCGCTGTCCACGGCGTTTCAGGCCGGCGGAACCAGTTACTTCGTGCCGGAGAGCGATTTGTCCACGCTTTTCGATGACTGGAGCTTGGTGCGGCCCACGGAAATGGGTCTGGTGCCGCGGGTCGCCGAGATGCTTTATCAGCGTTATCAGAGCGCGGTCGACCGCCGCTTCGCCCAAGGCGCCGACGTCGGCGCAGCCGAGCGCGAGGCGCTGAATGAGTTGCGAGAGAACGTACTCGGCGGTCGCGTCCTCACCAGCTTCAGCGGCACCGCACCGCTGTCGGCGGAGATGAAATCCTTTGTCGAGACCTGTTTAGATGTGCACGTCGTCGACGGCTACGGCCTCACCGAGGTCGGCATGGTCACCAAGGACGGGCTGATCACCCAACCTCCGGTCATCGACTACAAGCTGGTCGACGTTCCCGAACTCGGCTACTTCCGCACCGACAAGCCGCATCCGCGTGGCGAGCTGCTGGTGAAGTCGGCGACCTCGATGTCGGGGTACTACAAACGACCCGACGTGACCGCCAATGCCTTTGACTCCAAAGGTTATTACCGGACCGGTGACGTGATGGCCGAGTTGGCACCGGGCCGCCTTGCTTACGTCGATCGACGCAACAATGTCCTGAAACTGGCTCAGGGAGAGTTCGTCGCGGTAGCCAGACTCGAAGCGGTGTTCGCTAGCGCGCCTCTGGTTCGGCAGATCTTCGTCTACGGCAACAGTGAGCGACCCTACCTGTTGGCGGTGGTGGTGCCGACCAGCGAAGCTCTGCAGAGATTCGCCGGGGAGACCGCGGGACTCAAAGCGGCGCTGAGCGAATCGTTGAGGCAGACCGCGAAACAAGCCGAGCTGCAATCCTACGAGGTGCCTGTCGATTTCCTGGTCGAACTCGACCCGTTCAGTGCCGACAACGGTTTGTTGTCCGGTGTTGGCAAGCTGCTGCGGCCCAGGCTGAAGGAGCACTACGGCGAGCGACTCGAACAGCTCTACACCGAACTCGCCGAGACTCGGGTGGCCGAATTGCGTTCGTTGCGCGCGGAGGCCGCGGACCGTCCGGTCATCGAAACGTTGACCCGCGCCGCCGAAGCGTTGCTGGGAATGGTGGGCGGACCACCAGCCCCGGATGCGCATTTCATGGATCTCGGCGGTGATTCCTTGTCGGCGTTGACCTTCAGCAACCTGTTGCAAGACATTCTTAATGTTTCAGTACCGGTAGGCCTGATCATCGGCCCCACGTCGAACTTGAAGTCATTGGCTGATTACATTGCCACAGAACGGGATTCCGCCGGCAAGCGGCCCTCCTTCGCGTCGGTGCACGGCGACGGCGCGACGCAGGTGCGTGCGGCGGATTTGACCCTGGACAAGTTCATCGACGCGCAGACCTTGGCCGTGGCTGCCGCGCTGCCCCGGTCTACCGGTACTGCGCACACGGTGCTGCTGACCGGCGCCAACGGGTACCTAGGCCGGTTCCTCACCCTGGAATGGTTACAACGGCTGTCCGAGCGGGACGGGAAGCTGATTGCCATTGTGCGCGGCAGCGACGCCGACGCCGCCCGGCAGCGCTTGACCGACGTCTTCGGGAGCGCTGACTCTGACTTGGTGCAGCGATTCGAGGAGTTGGCCGCCGACCATCTCGAGATCATCCCCGGTGACATCGGTGAGCCCAATCTCGGTCTTGATCAACAGACTTGGGAGAGGCTGGCGCAGACGGTCGACTTGATTGTCCATCCGGCCGCGCTGGTCAACCATGTTCTGCCCTACGACCAACTCTTCGGGCCCAATGTCGTCGGCACCGCCGAGGTGATCCGTTTGTCGATCACCGCGCGCATCAAACCCGTCACTTACCTGTCGACCGTGGCGGTGGCCATACCCGTGCCGGCAGGTGAGTTCGACGAAGACGGCGACATCCGGGCCGTGAGCGCGGTGCGGCCCATCGACGACAGCTACGCCAACGGGTATGCCAACAGCAAATGGGCCGGCGAAGTATTGCTGCGCGAAGCCCACGACCTGTGCGGCCTGCCGGTGGCGGTGTTCCGTTCCGACATGATCCTGGCGCACAGCTCCTTCGCGGGGCAGCTCAACGTGCCCGATGCGTTCACCCGGTTGATCTTCAGCCTGCTCGTGACCGGTATCGCCCCGTGGTCGTTCTATGAATCCGACGAGCCGGGCACCCGTGCGCGGGCTCACTACGATGGGCTGCCTGCTGATTTCGTCGCCGAAGCGGTGACCACCCTGGGTGAAGACAGCGGTGAAGCCAGAATTTTCCGGTCTTTCGACGTGATGAACCCGCACGACGACGGAGTATCACTGGATGTCTTCGTGGATTGGCTGATCGCCGCAGGTCATGACATTCGCCGCATCGACGACTACGACGAGTGGCGCGGGCGATTCGAGACCGCGTTGCGTGCTTTGCCCGACAAGCAGCGTCAATACTCGGTGTTACCGCTGCTCGACGCCTATCGCGAACCGCAGCGTCCGCTGCGCGGTGCCCCGGCCCCCACCGAAGTGTTCCGCAGCGCGGTGCGCGCCGCCAAGATCGTTGCGGAACAAGACATTCCGCATCTGTCGGCGGCGCTGATCGACAAGTACGTGACGGACTTGCAGGTGCTTGGACTGATCGAGAGGGTGGTGTCATGACAGCGACCACGGCCCGCGCGGTACGTTTCGACCGTTACGGCGGACGAGACGTGTTGTATGTTGCCGACATCGAGATGCCGACACCCGGGCCCGGTGAGGTGGTCGTGGAAATTCGGGCGGCCGGGATCAATCCCGGCGAGGCCGCGATCCGCCAGGGCGCGATGCACGAGATGTTTCCCGCGACCTTTCCCTCCGGGGAGGGCAGTGACCTGGCCGGGATCGTGACCGTCGTCGGACCCGAGGTCACCGAGTTCGCGGTTGGCGACGAAGTATTGGGGTTCAGCTTTCGCCGGTCCAGCCACGCTACCCATACCGCCGTTCCGGTCACCCAATTGATTCGCAAGCCGCCCGAAATGAGTTGGGAAGTAGCGGGTTCGCTCTATGTGGTCGGCGTGACGGCGTATGCGGCGGTGCGCGCCGTCGCCCCCGAGGCAGGTGAGACAGTTGCCGTCTCGGCGGCTGCGGGCGGCGTCGGGACGGTGGTAGTGCAGTTGTTGGTTCATCGCGGCGTACGCGTCTTGGGAATTGCCGGCCCGGACAATTGGGAGTGGCTGCGCGCCCATGGCGTGACGCCGATCGCGTACGGAGACGGACTGCCGCAACGGTTGCGTGAAGCGGCGCCGCAGGGGATCGATGCGTTCATCGATCTGTTCGGGCCCGACTACGTGCAGCTGGCCGTCGATCTGGGGGTGGCGCCGGAGCGGATCGAGACCATCATCGCGTTTCAGAAGGCGGGCGAAGTCGGTGCCAAGACCGAGGGCAGCGTGGACGCCTCGACGCCCGAAGTGCTGGCCGAGATCGCCGGGCTGGTGGCCAGCGGTGTCATCGATTTCGACATCGCCGCCACCTTTCCGCTTGATCGGGTGGCCGACGCGTTCGCTGTCCTCGAGCAACGGCATACCCACGGCAAGATCGTTCTGGTGCCGTGACGAGTCCAGTTACGCCATGCCCGCCTCGACGACTTTGATGATCACCAGTACGACCGCCAGCGCCAGGTAGCCGCGGAGCGTGAACAGTCCCGCGCGTCGGGCGGGTGACATGACCGGGCGCGTCAGTGTGGCGAGATCTGGTGTGCACCAAATAATTCGGTCGTAATCGGCCGCATCCATACCGGTTAGGTCGCCACCACGACGGCCGGTGATGATGGCACCGGCACCGATGGTCAGTCCCGTCAGCGCACCCACCGCAAGCCCGGCCTCAACGGTCGCCGTCGACAAGTGCGGAAAGAAGGTGGCGGCCGTCAAGGCCAGCGACAACAGCACCAGGCCCCACACGATGGTCCACGCGACGATGTTCTGCCGCAGCGTGTTTGACCATGGCCCCAGCACCGCTTTGTCATTGCAGAGCAGCACCAGAAAGACGGTGGCAGATGGCAGCAGCACCCCGGCCAGTGCCTGGACACCCTGGGTGACGAGGCCCAAGACGTGGTCGGGGCTGAAGGCGACGGCGGCCGACACCGCGAGCAGGACCGCGTATCCGCCATAGAACAATGGTGCTTCGCTGATCTTCCAGTGCAGCGAGTGCCGCTTGCCCATGGCGTCACCGACGGCGTAAGTGGTGGCCAGGCCGATCGCGTTCGCACCGATCAACGATGCGTCCAACAGGATGATGGCAAAAAGCACACCGACCGTCCTGCCGAGGTGGTCGGCAAGCCCGGCGGCAACCGCTCCGGCGTCGGTGAAGTTGCCGACCGCTGCGGTGCCTGCCAATCCGAAAGCGGTCACCGCCATCAGCGCTGTGGCACCGACCATGACAACCACGATGCCCAGCGCCAAATCGGCTCGGGCGTAGGGAATCCAGCGTGCCGTGATCCGCTTGTCGACGATGTTGGACTGTTGGAAGAACAACTGCCACGGCGCCACCGTCGTCCCCACGATCGCGACGATCAACAACAACACCGTGGAGTTCAGACCGCCGGGGAATTGGGGCATCAGGCCTCCGACGGTTCTCTTCCACGACGGGTGGACCAACAATGTCATGGGAAATATCACCAGATTCACCGCGATGAGCAGAAACATCATCGCCTCCCAGCGACGAAAAGACCCGCCGGCCACCACGGCGAACAGCAACACCGCCGCGACCGGAATCGCGACGATCTTCGGGCAGCCCACGAAGCCGAGTGCCAGTGCGACGCCGATGAATTCGGTGACTATCGTCAATGCGTTGAGCACCAACAGGTCACCGACGCTGAAGACGCCCCAGAATTTCCCGAATCGTTGGAAGATCAATCGGGCGTGACCGACTCGGGTGACCGCACCCAAGCGCAGCACCATCTCCTGGTTCACGTACAGCACCGGGACGAGCAGGGTGAGCGTCCACAGGAGATTCATGCCGTAGTTTTGGCCGGCTTGAGCGTACGTGGCCACTCCGCCGGCGTCGTTGTCGCCGACCATGGCGATCAGCCCGGGACCACTGATAACCATCAAGGTCTGTAGCCGGCGCCACGGCCCCGTGGTGGGGCCCGCGCCTCGCCGGATACGGCCGAAGGCGCCGACGATTTCGCCGTTGTGCGCCGAATCGGGCGCAGCGGCGGGTGTCCGGGGTGCGCTGGCCTCGTGGCTAGCGCTGGTAGAAGTCATCGAATGTCTCGCCTTCGCAATGTTTTTGCCGGGCGCGACCGAGTGCGGACGACGGGCGCCAGGTGGGCACCCGCCGCCTGCTCGGTGGCGATCGCCTGGTTAGGGACCCAGTACCGATATGGGCAGCCGCGCCACGTACGCATCGGCGCGTTCTTCGGCAGTCATGTTGACTGCCATGCGGATTCGCTCGGCGGCTCGCCGCAACATTGAGCGGCGTTCGACAGACGTCATCTGGGGTGCAATGACTTTCATCACCATGGTGTACTCCTGCCAGCGGCCCGATCGGCGCACGTCAGCGCACCGTCACTCACGTGACGGTCAAGCAGTCGCAATTCAGGCAGCGAAGCAGGTGCCGGAGCCGGATCGGGACGAGATGGATTCGGGATAGGGACTATCGCTGGGACTCATATCTCGCCCTCACCTCCTTGCAGCCGGGACACACGCGGGTGTCTGCACAGTTCACCAGCACGAAAGGAGCGCGAACATTCGACGGCTAACCGTCGAACACACCCCTCTCGTCGGAGCTTCGGCACTGCACGGCGTATCCGATTGCCTCGGAAGCCACTTGGGCTCAACCCTTAGGCCGGGAAGAGCTGTCCTGACCCGGGGCGTCTCTCGACGTTCGGGGTCAGTGGCCTGTGTCCGTACAGACGCCTCACCTACCGAGGTGTCTTGCGGATCCCATGGTTGCACCGAACCCTCGACTCGTCAAACCGGTTCCCCGTGCGCCTACCCTCGAAGTATGGCCACTACTCTGCAGGACCCACGGGTCGCGTCGACGCTTGATCGAATGTATGCCGCCGCCAAAGACCAGATGTCGCGGTTGCAGGAACGGCGCGGCGATTTCGCCCGACCGATGACCGCGCAGGAGCGCGCCGAAGCGATGAGCGAGTTCTACATCCCGGTGACCCCGGAAGCGGGCCAGCTGCTCTACGCGTTGGTGCGGGCCACCCGTCCGGAGACGGTGGTCGAATTCGGCACGTCCTTCGGCATCTCCGCACTGCATCTGGCAGCGGCCGTGCGCGACAACGGTACCGGCCGGGTCATTACCACCGAGCTCAGCGACACCAAGATTGCCGCGGCGACGGCGACATTCGCCGAGACCGGCCTCGACGACGTCATCACCGTCTTGGCAGGTGATGCGTTGAGCACGCTGACCGAGCTGGACGGTCCAGTCAACTTCGTCCTACTCGACGGGTGGAAAGACCTGTACCTGCCGGTAATTCAACTGCTGGAACCTCGGTTGACGCCAGGAGCGCTGGTGATCGCCGACAACACCGAGGCGGCCGACGCCGGGACCTACCTCGACCACGTTCGCAACCCGGACACCGGCTACGTCACCTTCAACCTGCCCGTCCGCGCGACCGACAGTATGGAAATCAGCTGCTGGGCAAGCAGCTAATCATCGAAGCGACTCTTCCAGCCAGGGGATGAGCCACTTCACCCCTTCCGGGGTGAGGTGGACCCCGTCACTGCGCACCTTGATGCCGTCGACTTTCGCCGTGTAAACCCCATCCGGACACAGCTTCTTGTTCAGGTCCACGATTCCGACATTGGGGCGCTGGCTTACGGCATTGCGCAGCATGGTGTTCCACTGGTTGACCCGATCGGGCTGGTCCTCCGGGTAAAGCCGGCCATCCGCCTTCTCCCCGCCGCGGCTATACGGGACGGTGGCCACCATCACCCGCACGCCGGTCGACCCGACGATGCTCAACGCCCGCTGCAGCTCGAAATTGAGATACGCATCGAAGGTGGGGTCACCGATGTGGGTCCACTTGCCCTCGTTGACGCGGTCAACCGTCTCCCAGCGGCCGATGACCAACAAGGCAACGTCTGGGCGGTCCTGGTTGATCTGCGTCGTCCAGCGGCCCGGCCAGGTATCGCATTCGGCTCGCTGTTCCAACGTTTGGCCGATGTAGCGATACGGGGTGCCACGCACCAAGCTGCAGCCGATGACGGTGTGGTCGATGAACTTGAAGCCGGGTGTCGCCGGTAGGTAGTGCATCATTGTCCAACCGATCGAATCGCCGAACACCGAGACGGTGAACGGCTGATTCGGGTCCCGGGGACCGGGCGCGGGTACCGGCTGACCGGTCCCCGGCGGCGACGGAGACACCGCGGCCACCGCGGAAACCCCCGGAGGCAGGCCGACTTCACGCAGTCCTGGTCCGGTGCCGACCGGGACGACGAGGATGGTCGCGGCGGCGGCGGAGGCGACAGTGGCGGCCGCCAGCGGCAACAGCGGGACGCGCTCGGGTCGCCACCGCCGAATAGGCTGCTCGATCAGCCACCACGATGCGCCGGCCGCTGCCACCGTCGCTGCGCATCGGACGGCGAACAACTGCAGTCCCGACCATCCGGTGCGTTCGCCGTTGAGCATCAGAAAGATTGGCCAGTGCCACAGGTAGACGCCGTAGGAGATGGCGCCCAGTGCCACCAAGGGGCGCCAAGCCAGGATGCGCGCCACCAGACCGCGCTGCTCCAGCGCGACGGGCGCGACCACCAGGACGGCGGCGACTGCCACCACGATCAACAATCCGTGGCGGAACTCGCCGGCGCTGCCGGTCGCGAAGTGTGTGATCGCCGCCAGCACGGCCAGGCCGAACACGGGCAGCGCCCGCATCACCCGTCGTCCCCACCGAGTCCGGATCAGACACCAGCCGCGATTCAGTGCCGACCAGTCGCGAACCAGCAAGGCCGAGGCCGCCGCGCCGATCAGTAAGGCCTGCGCACGGGTATCGGTTCCGAAGTAGATCCGGTCCCGGCTGGCGTCGGTGGTGAACACGATGGCCGCTGCGGCCGACGCCACCGCGCCGAGGGTGCCGATGACGAAGGTAGCGAACCGGACGTGGCCCACCGTGGTCTTGGCGAAGTAGCGTTTGGCGCGCGCCGCCAGCAGCAGGGTCACCCCGATCAGCAGCACCGGCCAGATGAAGTAATACTGCTCTTCCACCCCGAGCGACCAGGTGTGCTGCAGCGGTGAGGGCGGAGCGCCTTGGGTGAAGTAGTCCGTCTTCTGCGCGACGAACCGCCAGTTGGCCATCCACAGGAAGGCTGCGATCGCGTCACTGCGCAACCCGGTGAGCGACTGGTAGGGAAGCATGTCGCGGGCCAACCCGACTGTCAGCACCATCAATACCAGCGCGGGTAACAGTCGCCGCGCGCGTCGAATCCAGAATCCGGTCAGGTCGATGCGGCCGCTGCGGCCGAGTTCGTCGAGCAGCAGCGAGGTGATCAGAAAGCCGGACAGGACGAAGAAGACGTCGACCCCGATGAAGCCGCCGGCCACCCCCGGTATGCCGCCATGCCCCACCAGGACAAGCGCGACGGCGATCGCCCGCAAGCCGTCCAAGGCTGGGATCCCGTTGGGGCGCTCCGGCGTGTCCCACTTGGCCAGCCGTCCGACCCGTCGCACCGGGGCTACCCAGCGCCGCCGAGCAGAACGCGCCGGTGCGGGATGCTGCCCGCCCGGCTCAGTGCTCGCTGTTAGTGCGCCCCGACCATCTCGTCGCCCGGCGCCGAAGTTGCTGCCGATACGTCGTTGCCCCTCCTCGTGATCCCAGCAAGCTTAGAGTCGGCGCAGGCTGGATCCGTGGAAGACACGCAACCGTTTTCGGCTGCCTTTTACAGCGGGCTGGCGGGGTCGGCGTGGGCTCCGGTTTCCACCGAGCTCAGCCCGAGTTCCTCGAGAACTTGGGCGGTGTGCGCACCCAATTCCGGCGCTGGACCGGCGACCCTGCCGGGCGTCCGGGACAGCCAAGCCGGCACACCTGGGAAGCGCACCGGTCCGTGCGCGGTGTCTACCGTCTCGAAGAAGTCGACGGCGTTCAGATGCGGATCGTCGAACAACGCGGCTGGGCTGGACAGCGGTGCGGCCGGGATCTCGAGTTCACCGAACAACTCGAGCCACTCCTCGGTGGTGCGTTGCGCCATCGTTTCGGCCAGCAGCGCGTAGACGGCGTCGATCTGACGTGCCCGGCCCTCGAGCGTGGCGTACCCGTCACTGGCCCACGGCGGCCGCACGGCTCGGATGAAGGCCGCCCAATGCTTGTCGTTGTAGATCAACGCGGCGATGTAGCCGTCGCTGGTGCGATACGGCCGCCGGTTGGGCGCCACCGTCCGGGGGTAGATCGCCGGACCCAGCGCCGGAGAGAACATGGCGCCATTGGCGTGTTCGACCAGCATGAAAGAGGCGACGGCTTCGAACATCCCGATCTCCACCTCTTGGCCTTCGCCGGTGCGTTCCCGGTGGAACAGCGCCATCATCGTGGCGTAGAGGGCGGTGAGACCGGCGACCTTGTCGGCCAGGATGGTACCGACGTAGTTCGCCTCGCCCGTCAATTGTTCCTGCACGGAGGGCAGTCCGCAGGCCGCCTGAATGGTGTCGTCATACGCGGGCCGGTCGCGGTGGGGTCCGCGCCGTCCGAATCCGTAGCAGTTGGTGTAGACGATGGCCGGGTTGATGGCAGACACGTCGGGGTAGCTCAAACCGAGTCGACCGATCGCCTTGGCCCGCATCGAGTGGATGAAGACGTCCGCCCGCTCGATCAGCGCGTGCATCGCGGTTTGGCCGGAGTCGGACTTCAGATCCAAGGTGACCCCGCGTTTGCCGCGGTTGACGTTGACGAAGACACCGCTCATTCCCGGCGCCGGGCCGACCGAGATGTAGCGGGTGTCGTCGCCTTGCGGCGGCTCGACTTTGATGACGTCGGCGCCCATGTCGGCCATGATCTGGGTGCAGTAGGGTCCCATCACCATTGCGGTGAGGTCGACGACTCGCACCCCGGCCAGGGGTCCGGCGCTAGCCATGATGTGCGCGCTCCCGGCTCGCCCAGGCCGCGGACTCGAAGCTATAGCGGATATGGTCGTCGTGGCCGTGGGGCACCGGCGGGAAGATGAGCGGGGCCGACAGGTCCCGGATGGCGTACAGCTGCTCGGCAACGTCTTCCACCGACCAGGACAGGCGTTGCACGCCTGGGC
>NZ_LZLE01000011.1 GCF_001673155.1 Mycobacterium sp. 1423905.2
CAACCACGGCGAGACCATCGACAACGGCCCGGGCAAGTCTGGCCCGTCGAAGATCAGCAACGACACCAGGCGCTGGGTCCAGGTCACGCCGCATTTGGACGGCGCCGAGATGACGATGTCGCCGTCGCGCAACTGCAGCGCATCCCAGCGCCTGGTGTCGTTGCTGATCTTCGACGGGCCAGACTTGCCCGGGCCGTTGTCGATGGTCTCGCCGTGGTTGGACCGGACGGTCCGGCCGATCGAGGACGTGGTCGCCACGCTCGACGCCCAGCGCCACCGCCGGTTCATCAAGACGCACACGCCGCTGGACGGGCTGGTGCTCGACGACCGCGTCACCTACATCGGCGTCGGCCGCGACCCGCGCGACGCCGCGATGTCGGAATTGGCGCAGTGGGACAACATGAACCACGCGGCTTTGAACCGTGCGCTGCAAGCCGCGGACGCACCACGTGACCGCACCCCGCACGAGGCGTTCCGGGACTGGTTGGAGGGGCCGATCGTCCCGCCGGACCGGCCGGGCTTTGCGCCGCCGGCCAAGCACATGGGCTCGTTGTCGAACATCCTGCACCACTTCTGGACGGTCTGGACGCGACGCCACCAACCCAATGTGGCGATGTTCCACTATCTGGACTTGCAGACCGACCTGGTGGGCGAGCTGGTTCGGCTGGGCCAGGCTCTTGGCTACGACGTCAGCCGAGAACGCGCCGCCGAGCTTGCCCGCCACGCCGGCCTCGACGAAATGCGCGCTCACGCATCGGATTTGGCGCCGGAATCCACCGAGGGGATCTGGCGCAGCAACGAGCGGTTCTTCCGGGCCGGCAGTCGCGGCGACTGGCGACACTTCTTCGACGAGGTGGTGTATCGGCGCTATTACGACCGGATCAACCAGCTCGCCCCGCCCGACTTGCTGGCTTGGGCGCACGAGGGACGTCGGGGCTGCGACCCTAGCGGCTGACACCGGGCGTGGGTTCAGCCGGGAATCTCAACACGGTTTCGGTTGCGCAAAGTTCCCGCAGCTAACCGGGCTGCGGGAGGTCATAGCGGCCGGTCAACTTTAGTGTTGCTGCTATGGCCGGACTGAAAAGGCACGTGAAGCGCTGCCGGACAGCGCTTCACGTCATCGTATCGGCATTGCTGGTTGCCGTCCTGGGACTCGCCGTCGCCCCGGCGGCTCATGCGGCGGCGGCCACCTTGTCGGTGACGTCGACGTGGCAGACCGGCTTCATCGCCAACTTCAGCATCACTAATGCGAGTTTGGCGCCGATGTCCGATTGGCGGCTTGAATTCGACATGCCGCCGGGACAAGGCGTCCTGCACACGTGGAACAGCACCGTCAGCCAATCAGGGACGCACTTTGTCATCGCCCCCGCGAACTGGAACCGCGTCATAGCGCCGGGCGGTTCGGCCACCGGTGGTTTCCGAGGTGTGCTCTCCGGTACTTACTCGCCACCCTCGAACTGCGTTCTCAACCGGCAAGTTGCATGCGGGTAGTGGGCCGCCAGGGGTGTCAGCGCTGCGGCTCGTCCGCGTCGCCTGCGACGCGCTGAGCGCGTAAGTACCAGAACGACATCTCAACCTCGTTCCCGTCCATCTCACGGTGCGACGTGCTGGGCTCCAGCGAGGTGATATGCCAGCCGGCCTCACCTAGCACCTCGCGCAGCGTCTGTTCCGACACCGCCGGCCGCGGCCACTGTTCGTCGGCCAGATTGGCATCGGAGAAACAGCTGAGCAGCAGGGTGGCGTCCGGCCTGGTAGCGCGGTGCACGGCCGCGGCGTAGCTGCGCTTGCCGTCGTCGTCGAGGCAATGGAACATGCCGCTGTCGATCACGGTGTCGAAGGCGTCGGTGTAGCCGTCGAGCTTGGTGGAGTCGGCGACCGCGAAGGTCACCTCCACCCCAGCGTCGTGGGCGCGCTGCCGCGCGGTGGCTAGCGCGGTCGGCGAGATGTCGAGCCCGGTCACCCGGTAGCCGTTCTTGGCCAGGTAGATGGCGTTGTCGCCCAGCCCGCAGCCGATGTCGAGGACGTCCCCGTGGATCAGGCCCTCGGCCATCCAGGCGACGACGTTCTCTTTGGGTTGCTTGGTGTCCCATGGTGGCGTCTGCACCGCCGGAAGACCCTCGCCGGGACTTTCGCCGCGGTAGAGGGCATCGAAGTCAATGCGGCGTGAAGAACTCGGACCCGTCATTTGGGCCAGGGTAGACCCGATTGCGGCACCTCCGGAACGGCGCACGCGACCCGATTCGTCGCCGTCGAGCAAGTCAGTGCTAGGCTGCCCGGCAGTCGACATCCTTTAACGACCCGTCCAGAGAGGCGGAGAAGGAGGTCAAGCTCTCGCATGGGTGCTGCACCCCGAGAATTGATGTCAGCGGCCGACGTGGGTCGGACCATTTCCCGCATGGCACATCAGATCATCGAAAAGACCGCGCTGGACGGTGCCGACGCGCCGCGCGTGGTGTTGCTGGGGATCCCGACCCGCGGTGTCCTGCTGGCCGATCGGCTGGCCGCCCACATCGGCGAATTCAGCGGAGTCGCGGTCGACCATGGCGCACTGGACATCACGCTGTACCGCGACGACCTGATGATCAAGCCGCCGCGGCCACTGGCGGCCACGTCGATCCCCGCCGGCGGCATCGACGACGCGCTGGTGATCCTGGTCGACGACGTGCTCTACTCGGGCCGCTCGGTGCGCTCGGCGCTGGACGCGCTGCGCGACGTGGGCCGGCCCCGCGCGGTGCAGCTGGCCGTGCTGGTCGACCGGGGCCACCGCGAGCTTCCGGTGCGCGCCGACTACGTCGGCAAGAACGTCCCGACCTCCCGCACCGAAAGCGTGCACGTGCAGCTCAGTGAGCACGACGGCCGCGACGGCGTCGTGATCTCCCGGGACGCCTCATGAGCAGGCATTTACTCGCCGCCGGCGATCTGACCCGCGACGACGCCACCGCAATCCTCGACGACGCCGACCGCTTCGCCGAAGCATTGGTGGGTCGCGAGATCAAGAAGCTCCCGACACTGCGCGGTCGCACCATCGTCACGATGTTCTACGAAAATTCGACCCGCACCCGGGTGTCGTTCGAGGTCGCCGGCAAGTGGATGAGCGCCGACGTGATCAACGTCAGTGCGGCGGGGTCGTCGGTGGGCAAGGGCGAATCGCTGCGCGACACCGCGCTGACGCTGCGGGCGGCCGGTGCCGACGCGCTGATCGTCCGCCACCCCGCCTCCGGCGCCGCCCACCTGCTCGCCGAATGGACCGCCACCACCGACGGTGGCCCGTGTGTGATCAACGCCGGCGACGGCACCCACGAGCACCCCACCCAAGCGCTGCTGGATGCGCTGACCATCCGCCAACGGCTCGGTGGCATCGAAGGCCGACGCATCGTGATCGTCGGCGACATCCTGCACAGCCGGGTCGCGCGCTCCAATGTCATGTTGCTCGACACGCTGGGCGCGGAGGTGGTGCTGGTGGCGCCACCGACACTGCTACCCGTCGGCGTGGAGGGCTGGCCGGTGACCGTCTCAGGAGACTTCGACGCCGAACTGCCCGCCGCCGACGCCGTACTGATGCTGCGGGTACAGGCCGAGCGGATGAACGGCGGCTTTTTCCCGTCGGTGCGCGAATACTCCACCCGATACGGGCTTTCCGCGCGCCGTCAGGCGATGCTGCCCGGGCATGCCGTGGTGTTGCACCCGGGCCCGATGCTGCGCGGCATGGAGATCTCCTCCTCGGTGGCCGACTCGTCGCAATCAGCGGTGCTGCAACAGGTCTCCAACGGCGTGCACGTGCGGATGGCCGTGCTGTTCCATGTCCTGGTGGGGACCGAGTCGGCCGGAAAAGAGGGGGCGGCATGAGCGTGCTGCTACGCGGGGTGCGGCGCTACGGGGAGGGCGAGCCGGTCGATGTACTCATCGATGACGGCCAGATCGCCGACATCGGCCCGCAGCTGGCCATCCCGGAACTGGCCGACGTCATCGACGCCACCGGCCAGGTGCTGTTGCCCGGCTTCGTCGACCTGCACACCCATCTGCGCGAGCCCGGCCGCGAATACGCCGAAGACATCGAAACCGGTTCGGCCGCAGCGGCTTTAGGCGGGTACACCGCGGTGTTCGCGATGGCCAACACCAACCCCGTCGCCGACACGCCGGTGGTGACTGACCACGTCTGGCACCGCGGCCAGCAGGTCGGCTTGGTCGACGTGCATCCCGTCGGTGCGGTCACCGTCGGCCTGGCCGGGGTGGAGCTGACCGAGATGGGCATGATGAATGCCGGCGCCGCCCAGGTGCGGATGTTTTCGGATGACGGCATCTGCGTGCACGACCCGCTGGTGATGCGCCGCGCGCTGGAGTACGCCACCGGTCTGGGTGTGCTGATCGCCCAGCACGCCGAAGAGCCCCGGCTGACCGTCGGCGCCGTCGCGCACGAGGGGCCGACCGCCGCGCGGCTGGGACTGGCCGGCTGGCCCCGGGCCGCCGAGGAGTCCATCGTCGCCCGCGACGCATTGCTGGCCCGCGACGCCGGCGCGCGGGTGCACATCTGTCACGCCTCCACCGCCGGCACCGTCGAGATCGTCAGATGGGCCAAGGAGCAGGGCATTTCGATCACCGCCGAGGTGACGCCGCATCACCTGCTGCTGGACGACAGCAGACTGGCCAGTTACGACGGGGCCAACCGGGTCAACCCGCCGCTGCGGGAGGCCGCCGATGCGGTCGCGTTGCGTCAGGCGCTGGCCGACGGGGTAATCGACTGCGTGGCCACCGATCACGCCCCGCATGCCGAACACGAGAAGTGCGTGGAGTTCTCCGCCGCCCGCCCCGGCATGCTGGGCCTGCAGACGGCGTTGTCGGTGGTGGTCCAGACCATGGTGAAACCCGGGCTGCTGACCTGGCGCGACGTCGCCCGCGTGATGAGCGAGAACCCCGCGCGCATCGTCGGCCTGCCCGACCAGGGCCGCCCGTTGGAAGTGGGTGAGCCGGCCAACCTCACCGTCGTCGATCCCGATGCCACCTGGACCGTCGCCGGGTCAGACCTGGCCAGCCGGTCGGCCAACACTCCTTATGAGTCGATGACGCTGCCCGCGACTGTCACCGCAACGCTGTTGCGCGGCAAGGTCACCGCTCGCGACGGAAAGAGCCCCGCATGAACTCAGGCACACTGGTGGGGTCGCTGATCTTCGCGGCGATCGTGGTGATCGCCATCGCGGTGGTGATCCAGCTGATGATGCGCGGTTGGCGGCGCCGCGGTGAGCGGCAGGTGGAACTGATCGGCACGCTGCCCCCTTTCCCCGACGTCGTGGGCGGGGCGTTGGGCACCAGCCGCGGCCTCTATGTCGGCTCCACGTTGGCGCCGGCGTGGAACGAGCGGGTCACCGCGGGCGATCTCGGCTACCGCAGCAAGGCCGTGCTCACCCGCTACCCCGAGGGCATCTTGATGGAACGCATTCGCGCGCAACCTATTTGGATACCGCAGGAGTCGATCACCGCCATCCGTACCGAACGGGGCATCGCCGGCAAGGTGGGTCCTCGCAACGGCATCCTGGCGATCCGGTGGCGGTTGCCCGCCGGTGTCGAGATCGACACGGGGTTTCGCGCCAACAATCGCAGCGAATACGAAGAGTGGCTGGACGGCCAGCCGGAGGGAGTCGCGTGACAGACCACAACCGGGCGCTACTGGTGCTCGAAGATGGCCGCATCTTCACCGGGACGCCGTTCGGCGCCGTCGGTCAAACGCTGGGTGAGGCCGTCTTCAGCACCGGCATGTCCGGCTACCAGGAGACGCTGACCGATCCCAGTTACCACCGCCAGATCGTGGTGGCCACCGCCCCGCAGATCGGCAACACCGGCTGGAACGGTGAGGACGCCGAAAGCCGCGGCGACAAGATCTGGGTCGCCGGCTACGCGGTGCGCGACCCGTCGCCGCAACCCTCCAACTGGCGCGCCAGCGGCACCCTGGAAGACGAACTGATCCGCCAGCACATCGTCGGCATCGCCGGTATCGACACACGGGCCGTGGTCCGCCATCTGCGCAGCCGGGGCTCGATGAAGGCCGGGGTGTTCTCCGGTCCGGCCTTGGCCGATCCCGACGACCTGGTGCAGCGGGTCCGGTCCCAAGAATCGATGCTGGGCGCCGACCTCGCCGGTGAAGTCAGCACGCCAGACCTCTACGTGGTGGAACCCGATGGGCCGCAACGGTTCAACGTGGTCGCGTTGGATCTGGGCATCAAGACCAACACGCCACGAAATTTCGCGCGGCGCGGGATCCGCAGTCATGTGCTGCCCGCCTCGGCCGGCTTCGACCAGATCGCCGACATCAAGCCGGACGGTGTCTTCCTGTCCAACGGGCCCGGCGACCCCGCCACCGCCGACCACGTGGTCGCGTTGACCCAAGAGGTCTTGGGTGCCGGAATCCCGCTGTTCGGCATCTGTTTCGGCAATCAGATCCTGGGCCGGGCACTGGGCCTGTCGACCTACAAGATGGTCTTCGGTCATCGTGGGATCAACATCCCGGTTATGGACCATGCCACAGGCCGGGTCGCGGTCACCTCGCAGAACCACGGTTTCGCATTGGAAGGCGAGGCCGGTCAGTCTTTCGACACGCCGTTCGGAACGGCGGTGGTCAGTCACACCTGCGCCAACGACGGTGTCGTCGAGGGCGTGACACTCAAAGACGGGCGGGCGTTTTCGGTGCAGTACCACCCCGAGGCCGCCGCGGGGCCGCACGACGCCGAGTATCTGTTCGACCAGTTCATCGACCTGATGGAGGGGCAGCGGTGAGCGCGCACCGCGCCCAGGAAGGGGACCGCTAGTGCCGCGTCGCACCGACTTGCGCCACGTACTGGTGATCGGCTCGGGACCGATCGTCATCGGGCAGGCGGCCGAATTCGACTACTCCGGCACCCAGGCCTGCCGGGTGTTGCGCGCCGAAGGTCTGCAGGTCAGCCTGATCAACTCCAACCCGGCGACCATCATGACCGACCCGGAGTTCGCCGACTTCACCTACGTCGAACCGATCACCCCTGCCTTCGTCGAACGGGTGATTGCCCAACAAGCTGAGCGCGGCAACAAGATCGATGCCCTGCTCGCCACGCTCGGCGGCCAGACCGCGCTGAACACCGCGGTCGCACTGCACGAGAACGGGGCGCTGGAGCGCTACGACGTCGAGCTGATCGGCGCGGACATCGACGCGATCCAGCGCGGCGAGGACCGGCAGATGTTCAAGGACATCGTCGCCAAGGTCGGCGGTGAATC
>NZ_LZLE01000012.1 GCF_001673155.1 Mycobacterium sp. 1423905.2
TCGCCACCGACGAGCGTCCTTCAAAGGAACCGGAGGACTTGATCACCTGCACCCATGCCTCTTGCACCGCCTCTTCGGCCACCGCCGACGAATTCACCATGGTGCGCGCAAAATTCACCATGGGTCGGTGAAAGTCGCGCACCAGATCGGCCAGCGGAATACCGCCGACCGAATGCTCGGAGTCCGACTCGGCGGCCGGGCAGGCCCCCGCGGTCATCGCCGACCTGGGAGGCCGCTCAACTGCAGCTTTCCAGCTCCCACCGGAGCTGGGCTTCGGAAGGCGACTGGACAGGAATGAACGCCGCTTCCCGGAAGCGGCGACTAGCCGGTGTCTTGCTCGCGTACCCTTTGCCGCCTGCGGTACGAATCTCCAACGCCGCGCTGGCGCTGGCGAGTTCGGCCGCGTGAAGGCGCAGCGACAACAACTCCTTCTTGCTGGGCGGCTGCGCACTTCCGACCGCGCCAACCAAGCGGGTCAGTTCCGCTTCAGCCACGTCGAGGTTCTCGGTGACCAGATCCACTTCGTCAGCGAAAACGGAATTGACGCCTGTCACACCGCTTTTGGCTTGAGTCACCGCTGTCTTGGCCAGACCGAGACACATCGCCGATTGCAGCACAAGGAAAGTGGGGCGTACCCCACTGAGAAACGTTGCGAAGTCCCGCGACAGAACCTGCTCGTCCGGTACGAACACGTCCTTGAGTTCCAGATAGGACGACGCCGTGCTATCCATCGCCAACAACTTGAAATGGTCACCGAGGGTGACGCCCGGCGTGTTCAGCGGTACGGCGACGATCAGTCGGTCGCCGGCGTCGGTTCGTGCGGCGGTGATCATCAGCGAGTCCTCGTAGAGGTTGCTGGCCCAACGAAGGGAACCGCTCACCCGATAGCCGCCCGCGACGGTGGCAGCACTCAATTCCAAGCTTCCGCACCCGGCCGCTTCTTTGAATGCGGCAGCCATGCCGGTCACCCCCAGCACCGTGCCTGCCCGCAACGGCGCAACCGCATCGTTGCTGAACGGTGTTGCGGCAAAGAGCAAGTATTCGACCGCCATTCGATTGGCCCATACCGAAAACCCCGTGCTCATGCACTCACCGGAGATGCGGCGAATCACCTCTGCCATTTGGTGCAGCTTGCCGTCGCTGTTGTTCGGTGCGCCTAAACCCAGCACACCGGCGGCACCCAGACTGGCGAAGCTGCGCCGAGAGCTGTCCTCGCCGCGGTCCAACGCGCCGGCGTGGGCGCGGATGTCGGCCAGTAAATCCGGATCGAGGACTTCCGATTCGGCGTCGATCGTCGCGGTCACGGTGAGCCCTCCTGTTCAGTGTGCTTCCATCGGTAGTCGAGGAACTTGCCGTCGAAAGTGACGATCACCCGGTCCCCGTCTGGATCGGGGCGACGTTCGACGTCCATGCGGAAGTTGATGGCACTCATGATTCCGTCGCCGAATTCTTCGTTGATCAGTTCCTTGAGCGCCGGCCCGTAGACCGACAGTGCCTCGTGGAACCGGTAGATCGTCGGGTCCGCCGCGACCGCCTCGTCGGTGCCCCGATAGGGCACCAGTTGCAGGGCTGCGACGGCGTCGTCGTCGAGGTCCAGCAGGTTGCCCACGGTCGCGGCTTCTTCGGCGGAAAGGGCATGCTGGCCCAGCAGCGCCGCGACGGTCCACACCCGGTCTTTGCCGATCGCCTCGGCGATTTTGGTCCAGCTGAGCCCCTTCTTCGCCCGGGCGAAGCGGATGGTTTCGGCAAGTTGCGCCTTCGACGAGTTGTAACTCATGCCGTCTGCGCCTAACCGATAGATAAGGTGGAGTCGACGCTTGCCGGGCGGCGGAACGTGTTGACCACGGGAGACCACTCGATGGCGTTGTCGTGAATTTCTTTGAGCGTGGCCTCGTCGGCGTCGCCGTCCAGCGTCACCTTGCAGCGCACGGCGGTGAACCCCAGTACTTTGCCGTCCGGTGTGTCACCAACGCCCCACACGGCGGAGATGTCGATATCGCCCTCCATCTCGACCTCGATCTTGGTCAACGTCACGCCGCGGTGAGTGGCGTTGGCCAGAAGTCCCACCGAGATGCAGGAACCCAGTGCGGCCAGGCAGGTCTCGGACGGGTTGGGCGCGGAGTCGTCACCGAGCAGCGCGGGCGGCTCACCCACCAGCATCGGCGCCAAGTCGCGCACATAGGTCATGTTGCGGAAGCCGGATTCACACACCGTCTTGGCTTTCAGAGTCTTCTTACCGGTGGTGGGATCCGCTTTGGCGTTACAGGACAGCCGGTCGAGGCCCTCAGCATCGATCACAAGCGCGTCGGTCATGAGCTTCCTCCGATGGTTTTGGCGAATGATTGGGTGGTCACGGCTTAGTGTTCATCCCGGACGCCAACGTGACGGTGACGTATGCCACATCTTCGACCGGCTCGATCTCTACTGCCAACCGGGAGCTATGCGGCCGGCTGGGTTACGAAGTCGATCAGTTCTTCGACCCTGCCGATCAACGCCGGTTCCAGGTCGTTCCAGTCGCGGACCTTCGACCGGATTCGCCGCCAGGCCGCGGCGATGTCTGCCTGGTCGGTGTGCGGCCAGCCGAGGGCGTCACACACGCCGTGCTTCCAGTCGATGTGACGCGGCACGATCGGCCAGGCGGTAAGCCCCAGTCGCCCAGGCTTGACCGCCTGCCAGATGTCGACGTACGGGTGGCCCACCACCAGCGTGTTGGGGCCGCCCGGCCCGTGAGCGACGGCGTCGGCGATGCGGGCCTCCTTGGAACCGGGCACCAGGTGGTCAACCAGCACACCCAATCGCGCTCGCGGGCTGGGAGCGAATTCCGCCACGATGTCGACCAAGTCGTCGACTCCACCCAGATGCTCCACCACGACGCCCTCGACGCGCAGGT
>NZ_LZLE01000013.1 GCF_001673155.1 Mycobacterium sp. 1423905.2
GCAGGTCGTGATAGATCGCCGCGTCTTGCGGCAGGTAACCGACTCGGCGGCGCAGCGGGGCGGACCCGGCCGGGTGCCCGAGCACCGTGACGCTGCCCGAGGTCACCACCTGCGTCCCCACGATGCAACGCATCAGGGTGCTCTTGCCGCACCCGGACGGGCCGAGCAGGCCGGTGATGGAGCCGCCGCCGATTTCCACCGAGAGCCCGTGCAATGCGGTGTGTTTGCCGCGGACCACCCGCAAGTTCTCGATGCTGACAGCTGCTTCGGAACCACCGGCTGCGAATTCATCACTCGATGAAGTCATCATGCGATGAATAGTGCGCCCTATGCGGACGCTCTGTCAAGGCCCAGGCAGAATCGGTCCGATGAGCGCCGAGCAACTTCTGGTTGACCCGGTCGAGGCCGCGCATCGACTGCTCGGCGCCACCCTCGTCAGCCGGGGCGTGCGCGCCGTCGTCGTCGAAGTGGAGGCCTACGGGGGAGTCCCCGACGGGCCGTGGCCGGATGCCGCGGCCCATTCCTATCGCGGCCGCAGTGGCCGTAACGCCGTCATGTTCGGACCTCCGGGGCGGCTCTACACCTACCGCAGCCATGGCATTCACGTCTGCGCCAACGTCTCCTGCGGGCCCGACGGCACCGCTGCGGCGGTATTGCTCAGGGCCTGCGCGATCGAGGACGGATTCGACGTGGCGCGGGCCCGGCGCGGGGATCTGGTTCGCACGGTCGCATTGGCCCGAGGTCCGGGTAATCTGTGCTCGGCACTGGGAATCACCATGGCAGACAATGGCATCGACGTCTTCGACCCAGCCAGCCCGGTGCGGTTGCAGCTGCACGAACCGCTGACGGCGACCGAGGGTCCCCGCGTTGGCGTCAGCCAAGCCGCCGACCGGCCGTGGCGCTTGTGGCTGACCGGGCGACCCGAGGTGTCGGCGTATCGCCGCAGCCCGCGGGCGCCCGCGCCGGGCGCCAGCGACTAAAGTCGTCGGCGATGTCTTCACAGTCTTCACCGATCCTGGACGAGTTGGCTTGGCGCGGATTGATCGCCCAGTCGACCGACTTGGACGCGTTGGCCGCCGAAACGCAGCGGGGCCCGATCACGGTGTACGCCGGGTTCGACCCGACCGCGGCGAGCCTGCACGCCGGACATTTGGTGCCATTGTTGGCCTTGCGCCGCTTCCAGCGCGCCGGGCACCGGCCAATAGTCCTCGCCGGCGGGGCGACCGGCATGATCGGTGACCCGCGCGAAGTGGGGGAGCGCAGCCTGCAAGACGTCGACATCGTCGCCGAATGGACCGATCGCATTCGCGGACAGTTGGAACGCTTCGTCGATTTCGACGATTCGCCGACCGGAGCGCTGGTCGAGAACAACCTCGAGTGGACACAAGCCATGTCCACCATCGAATTTCTCCGCGATCTTGGCAAGCACTTCTCGGTCAACGTCATGCTCGACCGCGACACCATCAGGCGCCGGCTCGAGGGCGAAGGCATTTCCTACACCGAGTTCAGCTACATGCTGCTGCAGGCCAATGATTTCGTGGAATTGCACCGGCGCCACGGCTGCGCGCTGCAGATCGGCGGTTCGGATCAGTGGGGCAACATCATCGCCGGGGTTCGTCTGGTACGCCAAAAGCTCGGAGCGACAGTGCATGCGCTTACGGTGCCGCTGGTGACCGCCGCCGACGGCACCAAGTTCGGCAAGTCCACGGGTGGCGGCAGCTTGTGGCTCGACCCCCAGATGACCAGCCCCTACGCCTGGTATCAATACTTCATCAACACCGCGGACGCCGATGTCATCCGCTACTTGCGGTGGTTCACCTTTCTGTCCGCCGACGAGCTGGCCGAGCTGGAACAGGCCACCGCCGAACGCCCGCAACAGCGGGCCGCGCAACGCCGGCTGGCCACCGAACTGACCGTGCTGGTGCACGGCGAAGCCGCCACCGAAGCGGTCGAACACGCCAGCCGGGCGTTGTTCGGCCGAGGTGAACTAGACCGGCTCGATGAAGCGACCTTGACCGCGGCGTTACGCGAAACCTCCGTCGCCGAACTGAAACCCGGCGCTCCAGACGGAATCGTCGATCTGCTGGTTGCCACCGGACTGTCCGCCGGGAAGGGCGCGGCTCGGCGCACTATCGGCGAGGGTGGCGTATCGGTCAACAATGTTCGCATCGAATCCGACGAATGGACCCCGCAGCCAAGCGATTTCCTGCACGGCCGCTGGTTGGTATTGCGCCGGGGCAAGCGGAATATCGCCGGCGTGGAACGGGTCGGTTAACCGCTACCCAGCACCCCAACCGCTATCGAGGGCAGTTGGTCGTCAGCGGCGGCCACGGCGAACAGCGTGGCCGCGGCGTAGAAGGCGTCTTCGCTCATCAGGCCGCGTCGAGCCAACTCGACCCGGTCAGCCGGGACTCCCCAGCGGGCGCCGAAGAGACGCTTGAGCTGTGTCGGATCGGGCCGATGCAGATTCAGATGCGGCTTCTGCCGGGCTAATTCGTCTCGTCTAGCCAACGCTCGGGCAGCCATGGTGCGCCATTCGGCCAGCCGCGGATCCTCGCGCAGCAGATGGAGGAAGTGTCGGGTGGCCGGCAGTGAGTGGGCGAAGAACAAGGTACGGGTGGTCAGCCGGGCCGACACCGCGACGGGGTCGTCGGTGAGTCCTTGGTTTTCCTCGGCCGTGAGCCAGTACGACCGGGCGGAGTCGGGGAAGCCGTCGCCGTTGATGATGCCGGTTGCCTGAGCGTAGCGGTGAGCCACAATCTCCAGAGCGCGTTGGTAGGTCTGCGAAGTGACGTCCTGGGTGGCGCGAGCGGCGCGGTCACGGACGCTGCCTTGATGGTCGGGATGGTCGTCGGGATGGTGTGCCCGCCAGTGCCAGGCGGCCACCTGTTCGAGGGCCGGCAGGTAGGCCCATCGATCGTTCGCGCACACGCTGAGAAACGAAAGTACGTTGGTATCAGTCACCTTCACCGATGTCTCGGCGGAGAGGTGCACCGGTGTCGACGGTGCCCAGCGTTGCCGCCAGCGCTCGGACCAAACGGTCGGCGGCGGACCGGGTCTGACCGCGACAGCGCGGGGGCCGCGCACCACCTCGTGCAGCGCGAGCACGGCGTCGGCGTGTTTGATGTCCACCCGCATCGAACGCAAATGCTCTGCCAGCGAACGGCTCTCGGACACTCCGGTCGCGTCGAGCAGGCGGTTCCACGTCCGCATGGTGAACGGTGTGACGCGCGCCGTCTCAATGAGCTGGTCAGCCATCGTCGCGGACAACACGCCGCAGGAGACCGCCCGTGCCACCGTTTGACGAATGTTGACCAGCGCATCGACGAAGACGGGATAGTCGTCTTCGGGATCACCGTGCACCATGCCGACCTCATCATCGGCCTCCAATAGCCCATCCCGGTAACCCTCGAAAACCCAGCCGTACCCTTCCATTCCGAACGGGTGCAGCTCGGCTGCCCGCAGCGCGCCCATGCTCGACGAGCCGACGACCCGCACGCCGTCGGCGATCAGAGTCAACAGTTCCTTGTGCCGCACCGATGCGTGCTGGAAGAACAAGCCGTCGACGATGAGCAGCGTGTCACCCGCGCGCAACCCGTAACCGAAGGCCTGACCAAACGAAATAGGCGGTGCTATTTCGGCTTCCGGCGCGATCGCGTGAATGTCGCCGGCGCTGATCGTCGGTCCCGCGGTGACGACGATCCGTCCGCGCGCGGTCATGCTTCCTGCAACGGGGTGCGCATGGGTGACTGGATGGACGCCGCCAGACCGGGGGCGATGGCTTTCACCACCGGTATGCAGGCGGCGGGGAAGTCGCACACCACGGCCAACGGCTCAGTCCCCGTTACGGCAGCGACGGCGGATGCGGCCGCCGCCAACAAATCGGGCAGGGAGTTGGTGTACTCGGTGTGCCACGGCGTCGGTGCCGCATCGGGCATCGACTGCATCGCCCGATTCGCCGGGGCGTAGGTGTGCATTCGGGCGAACCGCTGATAGATCGCGGTCGGCAGGTCTTCGCGAGCCCCGCTGATGGCGGTCAGGCGCGACTGCGCGGCTTCGGTGATCGCCCGTGACAGCGCCACGTTCGGGTCGTGGTGTAGCCCACTGCCGCTGAACGGAACTTGCATCATCGGCGAACTCAATTCGGCGGCAAAGCAATAGAATCCGTCCCATACGTCGATGCGGGCGATCTGCAGCGAGCTGCCCGCGGAGTGCACCAGGTCGAACAACTGCGCGCAGGTCGACTGCATCGCATCCTCGAGTGGCACACCGAACAACGTCGAACCCGCAGTGGCCGTGGCCATCGCATGGCGTTCCATGATCTCGTACAACGCATGCAAAGTGGCTTCGTGATAGCTGTTGCCTGACGCCAATCCCGTGGTGTCCATGCCGAACATCGGCGGGCCCCAGGCATCGCTGACCGATACGTTGACGACGGTGGCCAGCCACGGCACCCAGGTACGGCGGCCGGTGAGCAAGGTCGTCGCGATCATCCAGTCCAGCTTGGCGCCAGGATGGTAAAGGCTGCCCGCCGGCCGGTTGAGGGCTGCCGGGTCGTAGGTCAGTTCCGGACCGAGTTCCGTTGTGGCGGTGCGGGTTAAGTCCGCAGTGATGTTCTCGGCATGCCAGTTTTCCAACGATTCCATCACCGCCGAAACCTGGGCGGCGCGGTAAGTGGTGGCTTTGCCCTGGCTCACCGACAGTGTCAGCGAGGCGGGACGGACCGCCTGAACGGTGGGGATGCCGAGGTCGTCGAGCCAGGTCAGGTCGGCAACTCGGGTGATGCCGGCCGGTTGCAGCAGCGGCTGGATTGCCTGCCAAGTCATTTCCGGAGAGATGATGCGGTGCGTGCCGGTTTGGTGGTCGATCTTCAGTGGATCGGCGTGCCCGAGGATGCGTGCCGGCCACGGTGACCAATCCGGTCCTAGCTGGGCAGCGGTGCCGGCGCCAGGCAGTTCCGACATGGCTTCACGCTACTTAGGTGTTGGGCGAAGGATCCAGCGGGATCTCATCGGGGGGGGGGGGGCAGGGGGAACCGATGAGATCCCGCTGTGGTCTCCGGTGCA
>NZ_LZLE01000014.1 GCF_001673155.1 Mycobacterium sp. 1423905.2
GGCGCAGCGGGTCGCGACTTTTTGGGCGGAGCGATCGCCAGCGCGGCGAAGCCGGGCGCAGCGGGTCGCGACCGTGAGTTCAAGGGGAAGCGATCCTAGGAGTAGAAAGAACTAGTGGCTGGATTAAGACTCGGGTACAAGGCGTCCGCTGAACAATTCGCACCGCGTGAGCTCGTCGAGCTGGCCGTCGCCGCCGAAGAGCATGGCATGGACAGCGCCACCGTCAGCGACCACTTCCAGCCTTGGCGCCACGAGGGTGGACACGCCCCGTTCTCTCTGGCGTGGATGACCGCCGTCGGCGAACGCACCCAACGGCTGCTGCTGGGCACCTCGGTGCTCACTCCCACCTTCCGATACAACCCCGCCGTCATCGCCCAGGCGTTCGCCACGATGGGGTGCCTCTACCCGGATCGCATCTTCTTGGGCGTCGGAACCGGTGAGTCGCTGAACGAGATCGCCACCGGATACGAGGGCGAGTGGCCCGAATTCAAGGAGCGCTACGCACGACTGCGCGAATCGGTCCGGCTGATGCGCGAGCTGTGGCTGGGCGACCGGGTCGACTTCGAGGGCGAGTACTACCACACCAAAGGCGCGTCCATCTATGACGTGCCCGAGGGCGGCATCCCCATTTACATCGCCGCCGGGGGACCCCAGGTCGCCAAATACGCCGGCCGTGCCGGCGACGGCTTCATCTGCACCTCCGGTAAGGGCGAAGAGTTGTATAAGGACAAGCTCATCCCCGCCATGAGGGAGGGCGCGGAAGCCGCGGGAAAGAACCCCGACGACATCGACCGGATGATTGAAATCAAGATTTCCTATGACACCGACCCCGAGCTGGCGCTGGAGAACACCAGGTTCTGGGCGCCGCTGTCGCTGACCGCCGAACAGAAGACCAGCATCCACGACCCCCTCGAAATGGAGAAGGCGGCCGACGAGTTGCCCATCGAGCAGGTCGCCAAGCGCTGGATCGTGGCCTCCGACCCCGACGAGGCGGTAGAGAAGGTCAAGGATTACGTCGACTGGGGTCTGAACCACCTGGTATTCCACGCACCCGGCCACGACCAGCGCCGGTTCCTGGAGCTGTTCCAACGGGACCTGGAGCCCCGGTTGCGGCGGCTGGGCTGACGGGTTGTGCCCGGCCCCGACACCGACGTCTGGTCGATCTATGTCGCTGCGCCTGAGTCGGAGACCGGTAAGTCGACCGTCGCGCTGGGGCTGCTACATCGGCTGACCGCGAAAGTCGCCAAAGTCGGTGTGTTCCGGCCGATCGCGCGACGCGCGACCAACGGCGAGCGCGACTACATCCTCGAGTTGCTGCTGGAGCACGCCACGGCGGGCATACCGTACGACCAGTGCGTCGGCGTGACCTACCAACAGTTGCACGACGACCGCGATGCGGCGATCGGCAGCATTGTGGAGTCCTACCACGCCATGGCGCAGTCGTGTGACGCCGTGCTGATCGTCGGCAGTGACTACACCGACGTCACCAGCCCGGCCGAGCTGTCGGTCAACGCCCGCATCGCCGCCAATCTCGGTGCGCCGGTGCTGTTGACGGTTCGCGGCAAGGGGCGCACGCCCGACGAGATCGCCAGTGTGGTCGCGGTATGCCTGGCTGAGCTGACCGCCGAACGCGCGCACGCCGCGGCCGTCGTCGCCAACCGGTGCGACCCGGCCCAGCTTGACGCCGTCGCAAATGCGTTGCGCGCGTTCGCGCCTCGCGCCTATGTGCTGCCCGAGGAGCCGCTGTTGGCCGCACCGACGGTGGCCGAGCTGACCAGGGCCGTGCACGGAACGCAGATTCGTGGCGACGCGCAGTTGGCCGACCGTGAGGTGCTGGGCGTACTGGTCGCCGGGATGACCGCCGAGCACGTGCTGGAACGCCTACGCGACGGCATGGCGGTCATCACGCCCGGCGATCGCTCCGACGTCGTCCTCGCCGTCGCCAGTGCCCATGCGGCAGAAGGTTTTCCGTCCCTGTCGTGCATCGTCCTCAACGGCGGTATCCAACCGCACCCCTCCATCGCGGCGCTGGTCTCCGGCCTGCGGCTGCGATTGCCCATCATCACCACCGATCTGGGCACCTACGACACGGCCAGCGCGGTGGCTTCGGCGCGGGGGCGGGTCACCGCGGCGTCGCAACGCAAGATCGACACGGCGCTGGAGTTGATGGATCACTACGTCGACACCGCCGACCTTCTGGCGCAGCTCAGTGTCCCGATTCCGGCCGTCGTCACCCCGCAGATGTTCACCCATCGGTTGCGGCACCAGGCGCGCGTCGACCGCAAACACATCGTGCTACCCGAAGGCGAGGACGACCGCATTCTGCGGTCGGCCGGTCGCCTGCTGCAGCGCAGCGTCGCCGACCTCACCATACTGGGCGACGAAGCCCAAGTCCGGTTGCGCGCCGCGGAACTCGGGGTGGACCTGGACGACGCGCGGGTGATCGACCCGCGGACCAGTGATCAGCGCGAACAGTTCGCTTCGCAGTACGCAGACATGCGCAAGCACAAAGGTGTCACCCTCGAACACGCCCACGAAATCATGAACGACGCCACGTATTTCGCGACCATGCTGGTGTACAACGGCATGGTCGACGGCATGGTGTCCGGGGCGGTGCACACCACGGCCCACACCGTGCGACCGGCGTTGGAGATCATCAAGACGGTGCCCGACGTATCCACCGTGTCCAGCATCTTCCTGATGTGCCTGCCGGACCGGGTATTGGCCTACGGTGACTGCGCGATCATCCCCAATCCCACCGTCGAGCAACTGGCCGACATCGCCATATCCTCGGCCCGCACCGCCGCGCAGTTCTGGATCGAGCCGCGCGTGGCCATGCTGTCCTACTCCACGGGCGAGTCCGGTAGCGGAGCGGACGTCGATTCGGTCAGAGCCGCCACGGAATTGGTGCGCTCCCGGGCGCCAGATCTGTTGGTCGAGGGGCCCATCCAGTACGACGCGGCGGTGGATCCGTCCGTCGCGGCTACCAAGATGAAGGATTCGCCGGTCGCCGGCCGCGCGACGGTGCTGATCTTTCCCGACCTCAACACCGGCAACAACACCTACAAGGCGGTGCAGCGTAGCGCGGGCGCCATCGCAATCGGCCCGGTATTGCAGGGTCTGCGCAAACCGGTCAACGATCTGTCCCGCGGGGCGCTGGTCGAGGACATCGTCAATACCGTTGCCATCACCGCGATTCAAGCACAGGGTATTCATGAGTAGTCGACTGGTCCTCGTCATCAACTCCGGTTCTTCGTCGCTGAAGTTTCAACTGGTGGATCCGGCGTCCGGGGAGTCCCGGGCCAGTGGTCGCGTCGAGCAGATTGGCGAGGCGTCGTCGCCGGTGCGCGACCATGACGCGGCGTTGCATCGCGCGTTCGACCAACTGGCTGACGACGGCATCGACATACAAAACTGCGGACTGGTCGCGGTCGGCCATCGAGTTGTTCACGGCGGCAACGACTTCTATCGACCGACGCTGCTGGACGATGCGGTGATCGACAAGCTCAAGGAACTGTCGACGCTGGCACCATTGCATAACCCGCCCGCGGTGGAGGGCATCGAGGTTGCGCGTAAGTTGCTGCCCGAGACTCCGCATATCGCGGTGTTCGATACGGCGTTCTTCCACGAACTGCCGGCGGCTGCGGCGACTTACGCGATCGACCGGGAAGTGGCGCAGCGGTGGCAGATTCGTCGTTACGGGTTTCATGGAACCTCTCATCAGTACGTCAGCGAACGCGCCGCCGAGGTGCTGGGCCGACCACTGGACGGGCTGAATCAGATTGTGCTGCATCTGGGTAACGGCGCGTCGGCCTCGGCGATCGCGGGCGGTCGGCCGGTGGAGACGTCCATGGGTCTGACGCCGCTGGAAGGGCTGGTCATGGGCACGCGCAGCGGCGACATCGATCCGGGTGTCATCCACTACCTGTGGCGCGCAGCGAAGATGGGGGTTGAGGAGATCGAGTCGATGCTCAACCACCGTTCCGGAGTGCTGGGGTTGTGCGGGTCCAACGACTTCCGTGAAATCGGCGAGGCGATTCAATCCGGGGACAGCGCAGCGAAATTGGCCTACGACGTATTCGTTCACCGGCTGCGCAAGTACATCGGGGCGTATCTGGCCGTACTGGGGCACACCGATGCGCTCACCTTCACCGGCGGGGTCGGTGAGAACGACGTCGCGGTGCGCCGGGACGCGTTGGCCGGGATGGGTGAACTCGGCCTCGAGGTCGACGAGGAGTTGAATTCCGCTTCCGCGTCGGGGCCGCGGTTGATCTCGGCGGAGGGGTCGCGGATTGCCGTGCTGGTGGTACCGACCAACGAAGAGCTGGCTATCGCCCGCGATTGCGCCGGCGTGGTGGCGTCGCTCTAGATCGTGGCTTGATTTGGCTTTGCCGTCGA
>NZ_LZLE01000015.1 GCF_001673155.1 Mycobacterium sp. 1423905.2
GACCCAAAATAGCACGTTCGTGCCCGGAAACGTGCGATTTTGCGTCTGCTCACCCTTATCCCCAGCGGTGATTAGCCAACGCGCAGGGGCCACTCCATGCTGTCGCGGTGCATTCCGATGCGATAGACCTGCTCCAACGCTCGGGTGGCTTTGCCACCACCGCCCAACTGCTGACGGTCATGACTCGCCAGCAACTCGACGTCCGGGTGAAGGCGGGCGATCTGGTTCGCGTGTGGCATGGCGTGTATGCCGCTGAACCGCCGGATCTCTTGGGCCGCTTAGCAGCACTGGACGTGTTCATGGGTCAACAGGCCGTTGCCTGCATGGGCACGGCCGCCGCGATGTACGGGTTCGACACGGAGCGCACCGACTCCATCCATGTGCTCGACCCGGGGGTACGGATGCGCCCCACCACCGGTTTGGTGGTTCACCAACGCGTCGGCGCCCGGCTGCAGCGGATCGGAGGTCGCCTAGCTACCGCACCGGCATGGACCGCGGTAGAGGTCGCGCGGCAGCTGCGCCGCCCGAGGGCATTGGCAACACTTGACGCCGCGCTGCACTCAATGCACTGCAGCGGCGCCGATCTCGAGTGCGCGATCGCCGAGCAGAAGGGGCGCCGGGGCATCGTCGCGGTTCGCGGACTACTACCGCTGGCGGACGGACGTGCCGAATCAGCAATGGAAAGCGAGGCCCGACTGGTGATGATCGACTATGGCGTCCCGCCACCCGAGCTGCAATACCCGATTTATGGGCCGTACGGCGAGCTGTTTCGCGTCGACTTCGCTTGGCCCGAACACCGGATGGCTGCCGAATACGAAAGCATTGACTGGCATTCCGGCCCCGACGCGATGATCCGCGACAAAACACGGTCGGCGCTCATTCAAGAACTCGGATGGACGATCATCCCGATCGTGGTTTACGACGTCAGGCGTTATCCCGCCCGACTCGCCCAACGCATCGACAACCACCTCAACCGTCATCGCTCGGACACTTCCCCCTCGCGAGCAGACGCAGAATCGCACGTTTGAGGGCCAAAACGTGCGATTTTGCGTCTGCTCGCGGGAAAAGGAGAGCTACCGCACCGCGGAGAGGAACTCCTCGGCCACCCCCACCACTCGCTCACGGTCGCGCGGCACCAGGCCGATTCGCGTGCGCCGATCGAGGATGTCGTCGACATCCAGTGCGCCTTCATGTGTTACGGCGTACTCGAATTCCGCGCGGGTCACATCGATGCCGTCGGCGACCGGTTCGGTAGGCCGCTCACACGTCGCGGTGGCCACCACACTCGCGGCCTCGGCACCGTAGCGCGCCACCATCGAAGCCGGCACCGAACCCGGGCCGGCAGCAGGCCCTGGATTCGCGGGTGCCCCGATCAAGGGCAGGTTACGCGTCCGGCACTGCGCTGCGTGCAGCCCCCGCAACGCCACCGCCCGGTCCAGCACATCTTCTGCCATGTAACGGTATTCGGTCAGCTTGCCGCCGACCACACTGATCACCCCGGAGGGAGAATCGAATACTGCGTGGTCGCGCGACACGTCAGCGGTGCGGCCCGCGCCGGTGTCGATCAGCGGCCGCAATCCGGCGTATGACCCGACGATGTCATCGGGCCGCAGTGCCGAGCCCAAGGCGGTGTTCACCGTGTCCAGCAGGAAGGTGATCTCCTGCGAAGAAGGCTCGGGCACATCGGGAATCGGGCCGGGAGCGTCTTCGTCGGTCAACCCCAGATAGACCCGGCCGAGTTGCTCGGGCATGGCGAACACGAACCGGTTCAGCTCACCCGGTATCGGAATGGTCAGCGCCGCAGTCGGATTCCCGAACGCCGCGGCGTCGAAGACGAGATGTGTTCCGCGGCTGGGCCGCAACTTCAACGCGGGATCGAGGTCCCCGGCCCATACACCGGCCGCATTGATGACCGCCCGGGCCGAGACCTGGAACGACTGCCCGGTGCGCTGGTCGGTCAATCGCACCGAGGTGCCGGTGGCCTCCGATGCCGCTATGTACGTCAGGATGCGGGCACCGTGTTGTGCGGCGGTGCGCGCGACGGCGGTGACCAGTCGTGCGTCGTCGATCAATTGCCCGTCGTAGGCCAGAAATCCGCCGTCCAAGCCGGCACGCACCACCGTCGGCGCCATCTCCACTACCCGCCGAGCCGAAATGCGCCGCGACCGCGGCAGCGTCGACGACGGCGTGCCGGCCAGCATGCGCAACGCATCCCCCGCCAAGAACCCGGTACGCACCAGGGCACGCGACGCCCGGTTCATCGACGGCAGCAACGGCACCAGTTGCGGCATGGCGTGCACCAAATGAGGCGCGTTGCGCGTCATCAAGATTCCGCGTTCCACCGCGCTGCGCCGGGCGATGCCAACATTTCCGGTCGCCAGATAACGCAACCCACCATGCACCAGCTTCGAACTCCATCGACTGGTGCCGAAGGCCAGATCGTGTTTCTCCACCAACGCGCACCGCAACCCACGCGACGCCGCATCCAACGCAATGCCGACCCCGGTGATGCCGCCACCGATCACGACGACATCCAGGGGCACCCCGTCGGCCAGGGCGGCAAGGTCCGCGGCACGGCGGGCGGCGTTGAGGGCAGTCGAGTTGGACATCAGGACAGGTATCCGTTCAGTGCGTGGGTGAGTTGGGTGGCCAGCGCTTCGTCATCGAGGACGGGTTTGACGATGTCGGCGGATTGAATGGTCGACTGCGCGATCAGCAGCACCATGGTGGCCATTTGCTGCGGGTCACCGGCGCGCACGCTGCCCGATTGCTGTGCCACCTGCAGCCGGGCCGCCAGGCCTTCGATCAGGAACTGCTGGCTGGTCCCGAGGCGCTCGGTGATATAGACGCGCGCCAGCTCGCTGTGCATGACCGACATGATCAACTCGTCGCGGCGTAACCGGTCGGCCACGGCAACGACCTGTTGCACCAGTGCTTCTCGATCGTCTCCGGTCACCGGCACTTCCCGCATCACGCCGAGCAGATGAGTGGTCAGTAGTGCCGACATGATCGAGCGGGTGTCGGGCCAGCGGCGGTACACCGTCGGACGGCTGACACCGGCACGACGGGCGATCTCGGCGAGCGTCACGCGGTCGACGCCGTAGTCGCGGACGCAGCTGGCCGCCGCCCGCAAAATGCGGTCCCCGGTATCCGGCGCTGCGTTACTGATTGACAGCATGTGTAATACTGTAACGCATGACGCACCTCCAGGATCTCCTACCACCGATGAAATGGGACGCGTGGGGAGATCCCGCCGCAGCCAAGCCGCTGTCCGAAGGAATCCGCGCGTTACTGAAACAAGCCGTCGGTCTTGAGGATTCGGAGCACAAGCAGCTCGAGGCCGACGAAGTACGGCTGCGCCCGTCGGCCTTGTCCGACGCCGACCAGACCGCGCTGGCCAAGATCGTCGGCGAGGACTACTTCCGCACCACCGACCGCGACCGGCTGCTGCACGCCGGCGGCAAGTCCACACCGGACATGCTGCGCCGCAAGGACACCGGCGTCCAGGACGCGCCCGACGCCGTGCTGCTGCCCGGTGACGAGGACACCGTTACCGCCATTTTGAACTACTGCTCCGAGCACGGCATCGCAGTCGTCCCGTTCGGCGGGGGCACCAACGTGGTCGGGGGGCTTGACCCGGTCCGCGGCACATTCGACGCCGTCATCTCCCTGGATCTGCGGCGATTCGACCAGCTGCTGTCGCTGGATGCGATTTCCGGAGAGGCCGAGTTGGGCGCCGGTGTCACCGGACCGCAGGCCGAACGGCTGCTGGGTGAACACGGCTTCTCCCTTGGCCATTTCCCGCAGAGCTTCGAATACGCCACCATCGGTGGCTTCGCGGCGACCCGGTCGTCCGGACAGGATTCGGCCGGCTATGGCCGTTTCAACGACATGATCCTCGGGCTGCGGATGATCACACCGGTGGGCGTGCTGGACTTGGGACGGGTCGCGGCATCCGCCGCGGGCCCCGACCTGCGCCAGCTGGCGATCGGCTCGGAAGGCACCCTCGGTGTCATCACGCAGGTACGGCTGCGCGTGCACCGGGTGCCGGAAACGACGCGCTACGAAGCGTGGTCTTTCCCCGACTTCACGACCGGGACCGAGGCGCTGCGCGCGGTCACCCAAACCGGTACCGGCCCTACCGTGGTGCGGCTGTCCGACGAGGCCGAGACCGGCGTCAACCTCGCCACCACCGAGTCCATCGGCGAGAACCAGATCACCGGCGGCTGCCTGGGCCTGACGCTGTTCGAGGGCACCAAGGAACACGCCGAAAGCCGGCACGCCGAAACCCGCGCCCTGCTGGAGAAGATGGGTGGCACGTCCCTCGGCGAGGCACCGGCCCAGGCTTGGGAGCGGGGCCGATTCGCCGCACCCTATCTGCGCGATTCGCTGCTGGCCGCCGGCGCGCTGTGCGAAACCTTGGAGACCGCCACCAAGTGGTCCAACCTCGCGGCCCTGAAAAGCGCAGTGACCGAAGCGCTTACCAGCTCGCTGGCCGAATCGGGGACACCGGCCCTGGTGATGTGCCACGTGTCGCACGTCTATCCCACCGGCGCGTCGCTGTATTTCACCGTCGTCGCCGGGCAGCGCGGCAACCCCATCCAACAATGGCTCACCGCCAAGAAGGCAGCCTCGGATGCCATCATGGCCAACGGCGGCACCATTACCCATCACCACGCGGTCGGCGCCGACCATCGGCCGTGGATGCGCGAAGAAGTCGGCGAGCTTGGTGTCGAATTGCTGCGCGCGATCAAGGCGACGCTCGACCCAGCCGGAATCCTCAATCCCGGCAAGCTGATTCCGTGAGTCGGCGAGAAATCGGCAAGGTCACCGCGCTGACCAATCCGCTCTCCGGACATGGTGCGGCCGTGCACGCCGCCCAGAAGGCGATCGCCCGCCTGCGCCATCGCGGCGTGGAGGTGATCGAGATCGTCGGCGAGAACGCCGAAGACGCCCGCTACCTGCTTGCCGCGGCGGTAGATAAAGGCACCGACGCCGTCGTGGTCACCGGCGGTGACGGCGTCATCTCCAATGCGCTGCAGGTGTTGGCCGGCAGCGACGTGCCGCTCGGCATCATCCCCGCGGGCACCGGGAACGATCATGCGCGCGAATTCGGTATCCCCACCACGGATTCCGAGGCCGCCGCGGACGTCGTGGTCGACGGCTGGACGGGAACCATTGACCTGGGCCGCATCCGCGACACCAACAACGTCACCAAGTGGTTCGGCACCGTGGCGGCAACCGGGTTCGACTCCCTGGTCACCGACCGCGCCAACCGGATGACCTGGCCGCATGGCCGGCTGCGGTACTACGTCGCGATGTTCGCCGAACTGTCCCAGCTGCGGTTGCTGCCCTTCCGGCTCGTTCTGGACGGCACCGAAGAGATCCGAACCGACCTGACCCTCACCGCGTTCGGCAACACCCGCAGCTACGGCGGCGGGATGAAAATCTGCCCCGGCGCCGATCCTTCCGACGGGCTACTCGACGTCACCATGGTGCATGCGGGATCCCGAACCAGGCTGGTCCGCTTCTTCCCGACCGCACTGAAGGGCACCCACGTCGAGCTTCCCGAAGTCACCACGGCACGCGCCAAGACCGTGCACGTGGAGTGCCCGGGCATCAACGTCTACGCCGACGGCGACTACGCCTGTGCCTTACCCGCCGAGATCTCCGTCGAGCCGGCCGCGCTGCAGATCCTGCGCCCCAAGAAGTAACGGCCGAGCCACCGGCGACGACATCTTCTCCAAACCAGCTCGATCTGGAGGAAACGATGTTGTGCAGAGCTGCCGTGGCAGTAGTGGCTTCAGGGGCCGCATTGTGTGCCGCCCCCGTCGCCCACGCTGGTGAAGTCGCCTCGTGGAATGGGCAGTACATCTTTACGCTCAACGCCAATGCCAAGACGGGCACCAGCAGCGCCGCCAGTCAGCCCGAATTCGCGCACCGCAGCAGCGCTTCCATCACGTCGACCTGCTCGGCGGGGGTCTGTGTGGCCACCGTCAACAACCCGCCCCCGCCCAAGAACGAATCCATGCCGCGCACCGTCGAATTCACCTGGAATGGCGCGCAGTGGGTGCGGGAGATGACCTGGCAATGGGACTGCCTACTGCCGGACGGCACGACCGAATACGACCCGGCGAAATCACTGACCGTCTATACGCCCGGCCAATACGGCATCCTCACCGGCGTCTTCCACACCGATATCTCCAGCGGGGCCTGCAAAGGCAACGTCGACATGCCCGTCTCCGCCAAACCGGTGACGCCCGAACCGGTCCCGGCACAACTCAATTAACCCACTCCGCGGCTCAGCCAGGTGACTTCACCGGCGTCACCGCCGTCCCGGTAGGCTTCGAGCGCGTCGTCCCAGGCCGTGCCCAGCACCGAATCCAACTCGGCGGCAAGGGTGTCGGCGCCCTGGGCCATCAGAGTACGCAGCCGCATCTCGCCGACCATGATGTCGCCGTTGGCGCTCATCGCGCCGCTCCACAAGCCAAGTTGGGGAGTGTGGCTGAACCGGTGGCCGTCGACGCCCGGGCTCGGGTCCTCGGTGACCTCGAAGCGCAGCACGGACCACGACCGCAACGCGTTGGCCAGCCGGGACCCAGTGCCGACCGGTCCCACCCAATTGGTCACGGCACGCAATTGGCCGGGCATCGCCGGTTGCGGCGTCCAGACCAAGTTCGCCTTGGATTGCAGGGTCGACGACAACGCCCACTCGACATGCGGGCACACCGCTGCGGGCGAGGCGTGGATGTACACCACGCCGGTCGTCACATCGGCGAACTGGTTCGACGCACGCATCTGTTGCTCCTTCGGTTCCACGAGGGACGTCTTCCCCAACGACCTGGTGAACCCGATAAGCGCGATGCCTGCCAGAATTTTTTTGTGTCGTGCGTGTCTATTGTGCCCTGTGATACCCGTGTTGCGCTAGTGTGCAGTTCGCATTAGCTCTGTTCGGCTAGTACGGCGTCCGAAAGCGCAGGCCAGGGCCTTAATGCCCAGTCGCCGAAACCGCGGTCGGTGAGCACCACCAACGCCAAGTCCGCCTCCGGGTCCACCCAGATGAAGCCACCGGCCTGGCCGAAATGCCCATAAGTCCGCTCGGAGTTGCGCGTCCCGGTCCAATGCGGGCTCTTCGAGTCCCGGATCTCGAAGCCCAGCCCCCAGTCGTTGGGTCGTTGCACGCCGTATCCGGGCAGCACACCGTCGAGCCCGGGGAACTGCACGGCGGTCGCGTCGGCGTGCATCTGCGGTGAGACAGTCGACGGACGCAGTAGCTCCCGGGCGAAGGCGGCCAGGTCGGCAACCGTGGACGTGGCGCCGAACCCGGCCGCCTGCGCGCCGCCGTGCAGCCGAGTTGTCGACATGCCGAGCGGCTCGCACACGGCTTCGTCGAGGTAGCGGCCGAATTCGATGCCCGACTCGCGCTCGACCGTCTCGGCCAGCACCGCAAACCCATAGTTGGAATACATCCGCCGTGAGCCCGGTCGGGCCAACACCTTGTTCTCCAGCATCGCCAGACCCGAGGCATGCGCCAACAGGTGCCGGACGGTGGAGCCGGGCGGGCCGGCCGGGGTGTCGAGTTCGACAACGCCTTCCTCGACGGCGATCTGCGCCGCGCGTGCCACGACCGGCTTGGTGACCGACGCCAGCTCGAATTCGTGCGCGGTATCGCCGTGGCTGGCCAGCACTCCCTGCGGACCGACCACCGCCGCGGCCGCGGCCTCGACCGGCCAGTCGTCGAGAGCGTCGAGGGCGGCCATTACTTTCTGGCGATGTAGTAGTTGTTGATCGGGTCCGTCTCGATTTCGGCGATCACCACGTCGTCGAAGCCGGCGTCGGCGAGCATCGACTTGGCCAGCTGCCATCCCCATGCCGTACCCAGCCCAGCGCCGTCCAGGGCTAGGGACACCGTCATGCAGTGCATCAGCGATGTCGTGTAGAGGTAAGTGCTCATTGGCCGGTCGACGTTTTCCTCGAGCCGGCTCGACGCCTTGATGTCGGCCATCAGCAGCACACCACCGGGCCGCAGCGCCCGGTAGATGTTCTGCAGCACCTGGGCCGGTTGTGCCTGATCGTGGATCGCGTCGAACACGGTGATGACGTCGTACGCGCAATCCTTGTCGAGCTGAGCGAGGTTATGCGCCTCGAACGTCGCATTGCCCAGACCCAGCCGGACCGCCTCGTCGCGCCCGGTCGCTATCGCCGCCTCGGAGAAGTCGATACCGGTGAACCGGCTCGCCGGAAACGCCTGCGCCATCACGTTGATCGCGTGGCCACTGCCGCAGCCGAAGTCGGCGACGTCCGCACCGGCGCGCAGCCGCTCCGGCAGACCGTCGACCAACGGCAGCACGACATCGATCAACGACGCGTCGAACACCGCGCCGCTCTCTTCGGCCATCAGCGTGTGGAAGCGGGGGTATTCGCTATACGGCAGACCGCCGCCGGTGCGGAAGCAGCCGATGATCTTCTGCTCCACTTCGCCGAGCAACGGCAGGAACTGGGTGACCACGGCGAGGTTGTCCGGGCCCGCCGCCCGGGTCAGCACTCGCGCGCGGTGCTCGGGCAACCGGTAGGTGCCGGCCGTGGCGTCGTAGTCGACGACGAGCCCAGTGGTCATGCCGCCCAACCATTCCCGCACGTAGCGTTCGTTGAGGCCGGCGGCCTGCGCAATCTCCTCACTGGTCGAGGGCGGCAGACCGGCCAGCGTGTCGAGCAGACCGGTCTGATGCCCGATGCTCAACAGCAACGCCAGGCTGGCCCCGTCGATCGTCGCGACGATCCGTTCGGCGAAGGCTTCGGTGGTTTCGGTTGCCGTCACGCACAGCGACGCTACACCCGGCATCCCGCTGCGCCGAGTCTGCGCATAGCGCCATCTTCTCCACCGAATCCCAACGCTCACCGCAGAGTCGACGCGATCAGCGCAGGCTCGACGCGGCAGTCGCCCGCCGAACGGCGACACCGTAGGTTAGAGCCCATGAGTCAGACAGTGCGCGGTGTGATCTCACGGAAAAAGGGCGAACCCGTCGAGTTGGTGGACATCGTCGTCCCCGACCCCGGGCCCGGCGAAGCGGTCGTGGACATCGTTGCCTGCGGCGTCTGCCATACCGACCTCACCTACCGCGAGGGCGGCATCAACGACGAGTACCCATTCCTGCTGGGCCACGAGGCCGCGGGCACCGTGGAAGCGGTCGGCCCGGGCGTGACGACCATCGAACCGGGCGACTTCGTGATCCTCAATTGGCGCGCCGTGTGCGGCAAATGCCGCGCCTGCAAGCGCGGCCGGCCGCACTTGTGCTTCGACACCTATAACGCCGAGCAGAAAATGACGCTGACCGACGGCACCGAACTGACCCCGGCACTGGGCATTGGCGCCTTCGCCGACAAGACCCTGGTGGCAGCCGGCCAATGCACGAAGGTCAACCCCGAAGCCGACCCGGCCGCCGCCGGACTGCTGGGCTGTGGCGTGATGGCCGGCATCGGCGCCGCCATCAACACCGGCGGGGTCACTCGCGACGACACGGTGGCGGTGATCGGCTGCGGCGGCGTGGGGGACGCGGCGATCGCCGGAGCGGCTCTGGTCGGCGCCCGGCGAATCATCGCCGTCGACACCGACAACACCAAACTCGACTGGGCACGCAAATTCGGCGCCACCCACACCATCAACGCGCGCGAACTCGATGTCGTCACTACGATCCAAGACCTCACCGACGGCTTCGGCGTCAACGTCGCCATCGACGCCGTGGGCCGTCCGGAGACCTGGAAGCAGGCGTTCTACGGCCGCGACCTCGCGGGAACCGTGGTGCTGGTCGGCGTTCCGACACCGGACATGCAGCTGAACATGCCGTTGATCGACTTCTTCTCCCATGGCGGCGCGCTGAAGTCGTCCTGGTACGGAGACTGCCTGCCGGAACGCGACTTTCCCACCCTGATCGACCTATATCTGCAGGGCCGGCTGCCGCTGGAGCAGTTCGTATCCGAGCGCATCGGTCTGGGCGATATCGAGGAGGCGTTCCATAAGATGCACGAGGGCAAAGTGCTGCGGTCGGTGGTGATGCTCTGATGGTGATGATCGATCGGGTGATCACCCATGGCACCTTCGAACTCGACGGTGGCAGTTGGGAAGTCGACAACAACATCTGGCTGATCGGCGATAACTCCAATGTCGTCGTGTTCGACGCCGCGCACGACGCCGACCCGATCATCGAGGCCGTCGCCGGCCGTCACGTCGTCGCGGTGGTGTGCACTCACGGCCACAACGACCACGTAACGGTAGCGCCCCAGCTTGGCGAGGCACTCGACGCGCCGGTGCTGCTGCATCCCGCCGACGACGTGTTGTGGCGAATGACGCACGCCGACAGTGACTTTCGGGCCGTCAACGACGGCTACAGCATCAACGTCGCCGGCACCGAACTGCGCGCCATCCACACCCCGGGCCACTCCCCTGGCTCGGTCTGCTGGTACGCCCCCGACCTGGGCGTCGTGTTCAGCGGCGACACGTTGTTCTCCGGTGGACCCGGCGCGACCGGCCGCTCGTACTCCGACTTCCCGACCATTTTGCGGTCCATCTCCGATCGACTTGGCGCGTTGCCGCCCGACACAGTCGTGCACACCGGGCACGGCGACAGCACCACCATCGCCGACGAGATCGTCCACTACGAGGAGTGGGTCGCCCGCGGGCATTAGCGGCGGCCTACCGCCCGTCGAGGATCCGGCGCTTCTCCTCTTGAAACTCCCGCTCGGTCAAGGCGCCCGAGTCGCGCAGTCCAGCAAGGGTTTTCAGTCGCTCCAGCCGAACTCCGTCGTCAGTGGGCTCATAGGCGGCCGGCGCCGAGGGTGACAGGTCATGGACAAACGGACTCGCCGACGCGGTCACCAGTCGGGCCGGGGTGCGCGCCAGCCACAGGATGGACAGAGCCAAGTCGACCAGCGCGACGGCGAACAATCCGACGAACACCCACACCAGCCAGCCGTACGAACTACTGTGGCCGAACGCCAGTTGCGGGTTGATGTATCCGCCGACTTGGCCGTCGGTCCGGACGGTGTAGTCAGCTTCGACCGGCACCCGCACATTCCACACTCGCACGTGTGCGTCATTGTTGACTGTCGTTGTGCCGCCAATGCTTTCGGTGACCTCTGGTTGCGGCACACCATCGGGCGCGGAGACGCTGATCTTCAGCGGCGGGACCGGCAGACCGCCGCCGTCCGTGCCGCCGATCACCAATGCATGCAGGCTGACCGTCGCCTCGCCGGCGGGCAGGTGCACCACGCCCGACCCGGGGATCGGCACTTCACCGTAAGCGTTGTACTCGTCCAAGAAGAACGCGTTGACGACGAGGGTGGTGATGAACCCGCCGACCGCCACCACCACCATCGCGATGGCCGCGGACAGCGAGATCTTGGCGAGCCGTCTGCTGTTCACCCAGGCAGTGTGTCACGTGCGCGAAGCGCGCCGCGACACCACGAATGCGCCCGCGAGAACGGCGCATGCCACGACCAGCACCCAGTCCCCCCCGCGTTGATACGGGGTCACCCTGGACTGCAGCGGGATGCCCACCACGACGACGCCGCGGAAGTCGGCTGCACGAAAGCCCAGTCGGTGACCGCGGGCGTCGAAAACCGAACTGTCACCGGATAACCCGACATGCACGGCCGGCCGGCCCGCTTCTAGGGCACGCACCGCCGGTTGGGCGGCCAGTTGCGGCTGTGCCCCACTCCCTTGAAACGACGACGTGGCGCTTTGATAGACCAGCAGATCGGCGCCCAACACCGCCTCGCGGCGAGCCAGGTCAGAAAAGGTGGTCTCATAACTGATCAAGGGTCCGATGGCCAGGCCGCCAGCGTGTAACACCGTCGGCCCGGTGCCCCGCTGCCGGTCCTCCCCGGCGGCCCTGCTGTGGCGGGTGACCCAACCCAGCAACGGCCGCAGCGGCACATATTCACCGAAGGGCACCAGCCGAGTCTTGCGGTAACTGCCCGCCCACCCTTGAGCATTCACCAGCACCGCCGATTTGTAGATTCCCCCGCCCGGTGTTGGTGCATCGACGTTGACCAACAGGTCCGCGCCGACCCGACGGGAAAGCTCGGCGAGGCGGGCCAGCACTGCGGGGTGACTGGTCAGATCCACCCCCACGCTGCTTTCCCCCCACACCACCAGATCGACGCGCTGCCCGGCAGGCGGCCAGTGAAGCGTTTACTGCCACACTCGCCGGGCAGCGGAGTCAACGATGTCACCGGTCTGCACCAACGCCACCCGCACGGTCTGCCCGCCGACCGGCGCCGATCCCAGCCAGTACCAGATCGGGCCAACACCCACACACGCCACCGCACACGCCGCAGCAACACAGCGGCCGTACCCGTCCCGCCCCAGGATCAGACATGCCACCGCCGTATTCACCGCGGCCACAAGGAAACTGGTTAACGCTACCCCGCCCAGCGCCGCGGACGCCAACGTCATCGGAGCGTTCCACTGCGACAACCCCAGCGGCGCCCACGGCCCACCCAACGCCGGTAAGGACCGCACCGCTTCGGCCGCCACCCACGCGCTGGGCAACACCGGCACGGCTGCCAAGGACGGCCCCGCCAACAGCCGGTGAGCGCTCCACCCCCATGGCATCCACAGCAGACCCAACCCGAAGGCCAAGACCACCACGAGTGGACCAATGCTCGTCGCCAGCCAGTACTGGGTGGTCAGGACGAACCCGCCGATTCCCCACCAGGCCCGCACGGCGCCGTCCCAGGACGTCGGCGCGGCGCGTACCAGCAACAGCAGCGGTACCACGGCGAACCAGCCAAGAAACCACCAGGCGACGGGCGGGAAGGCGAGCGCGGGTAGCGCCCCGGCCACCGACGCCGCCACCCAGCCAGGCAGGCGTCCCCGCCACGTCGTGCGCAAGGCCATGCCGACCAGAATGCCGCCTACTTACGCGAACGGAGACGGAAAGAGGACACTGAACGGGGCCGCACCTGTGCGCCACTTAGACGAGGAGTGATACGCATGGCCAACAACCTCATCGCCACCGTCCCCAACCTGTCCGGCAAATTGGCGATTGTCACCGGCGCCAATAGTGGCTTGGGCTTCGGCCTGGCCCGGCGGCTGTCGGCGGCCGGCGCGGATGTGGTGATGGCGATCCGCAACCGCGCCAAGGGCGAGGAGGCGATCGAAAAGATCCGGGCCTCGGTGCCTGATGCAAAGCTGACCATCAAGCCACTGGACTTGTCGTCGCTGGCCTCCGTCGCGGCGTTGGGCGAACAACTCAATGCCGAGGGCCGCCCCATCGACATCTTGATCAACAACGCCGGCGTCATGACCCCACCAAAACGCGACACGACCTCCGACGGATTCGAATTGCAGTTCGGCAGCAATCATCTCGGACACTTCGCGTTGACTGGCCAGCTGCTGCCGTTGTTGCGCGCCGCGCCGAAGCCGCGGGTCGTCTCGCTGAGCAGCCTGGCCGCCCGACGCGGCCGCATCAACTTCGACGACCTGCAATTCGAGAAGTCCTACGCGCCCATGACCGCCTATGGCCAGTCCAAGCTGGCGGTGCTGATGTTCGCCCGCGAGCTGGACCGCCGCAGCCGCTCGGCCGGCTGGGGCATCCTGTCCAACGCCGCCCATCCGGGCTTGACAAAGACCAACCTGCAGATCAGCGGGCCGTCGCACGGCCGGGAGAAGCCGGCGTTGATGCAGCGGCTGTACACCACGTCCTGGCGCTACGCTCCGTTCCTGTGGCAGGAAATCGACGAGGGCATTCTGCCCGCGTTGTATGCGGCCGTCACTCCTCAGGCCGAAGGTGGCGCGTTCTACGGCCCGCGGGGCTTCTATGAGGCCGCCGGTGGCGGCGTGACCGAAGCCAAGGTCCCCGCTCGTGCGCTCAATGAGGCTGACAGTCAACGACTTTGGGAGATCTCCGAGCAACTCACCGGGGTAGACTTCCCTAACTGAGCTGAACCCGGAGGTGCACGTGCCCGAGTCGAGCATCGTCGTGCGGCCCGAGCCGATGGAAAGCGCGACGTACACGCAGTCGTCGCGGCTGCAGGCCGCCGGTTTGCTCCCGGCGGTTGCGTTGTTCGAACGAGCCGCCGAGCAGGTGTCGCTGCCCAAACCGCCGCAACCGGTCGTCATCGCCGACTTCGGCGCCGCCACAGGGCACAACTCACTGCGCCCGCTGGCCGCCGCGATCGACGTACTGCGCGGGCGCACGCGGCATGACCACGCCATCCTCGTCGCGCACACCGATGTCCCGGAGAACGACTTCACCGCCTTGTTCCGAACGTTGGACGAAGACCCCGACAGCTACCTGCAGAAGGACGCAGCCATCTTCGCCTCGGCCATCGGCCGGTCTTTTTACGGTCAGATCTTGCCGACCAGCACAGTGAATCTCGGCTGGAGTTCGTGGGCCGTCCAGTGGCTGAGCCGGGTTCCCGAAGGAGCGCCGGAACTCGTCGACCATGTACAGGTCGCTTACAGCGAAGTCGAGGGCGCTCGTGAGGCCTATGCCCGCCAGGCCGCGAGGGACTGGACCGACTTCGTGGCTTTCCGGGGACGGGAACTGGCGCCCAACGGACGATTGGTGGTGTTGACCATGGCCGTCGACGACGACGGTCAGTTCGGCTATCAGGCAATGAACGAGGCGTTGGTCGCGTCGCTGCGAGACCAGGTGCGCGGGGGCTTGCTGGGCGAAGACGAATGGCGGCGGATGGCGCTTCCGATCGTCGCCCGCAGCGAAGCCGACCTGCGCGCGCCGTTTGCACCCAGCGGGTGGTTCGAGGGACTGGGCATCGAACATCTCGACATGTTTGTTGCCCCCGACCGGTTCTGGGCGCGCTATCAAGCGGACGGGGACGCCGAGGCGTTCGGTGCGCAGTGGGCGGGTTTTGCGCGTGCCGCGCTTTTCCCGACGTTGGCCGCCGCGCTGGACGGCGGCCCGGCCGATCCGCGTGCCGCAGAGTTCGTTGAGCAGCTCGAAGCCGCAGTGGCGCACCGCCTGGCCAGCGCGCCTGAACCCATGCAGATACCGCTTGCCTCGCTGGTGCTGATCAAACGGCCCCGGGGATAGCGTTTCGCCGCAAGCGGCCAGTGGGTAACCCTCTTCTCAAGGTCGGTCAGCAAAGGCAATTCCATTAGGGGGCGAAAGCCATGAGTGCGCGAGACGACGAGGCTGCGAACCAGAGCGAAAACGGTCGCGACGAAGGCAGCGAGAGCGAGACCGGCCACGGCAAAGACGATGGCGGCAGCCCCACCAGTACGAGCGAGGATTCGGACGATTCGGGAGTGCCTGAGCCCAACGAAGAGCACAAAGAGCAGGCCGCGGAGATGATGACGGCTTACGAGGACCGTCCGACTCTGGTGTTGCCCGGCTCCGCCAAGACCATCACCGGTACCGCGGTCAACGACTGGGTCGACGACGACGGTAATCCGAAGTACATGAACGACGACGACACCCCGGCGGCCAAGGCGAACGCCGACAAGGGCGAGGGCAAGGGCAGCGCCGACGAGGACACCAAAGACAAGAGCGAGAAAGCCGACGAAACCGGAGACAAGGACGAGGCGGACAGCGACGACGAGGCCGAGAACAAGTACAAGTTCTCCGACGAGCAGCTCGAGTCCGACAAGAAGTTCAACGAGGAAATCATCAAGGCCACTAAGGAAGACCCCGACCGGGCTAACGCCAACTAACTCCTCAGCGCGGCCCGAAGGGGCCGATCCTCGGTAGCGATATTCGGCCTGCCCCGGGAACCTGCGGGATCCCGGGGATGTTGCCGATTCCCGGTATTGGCGGAATCTGCGGTACCTGTGGGACCGGCGGCGGGTTCGGCGCCTGCGGAACCGGCGGCGGCTGAGGTGCTGGTGGCGGCGTGTTGGAGGGCGGGGCCGGCGGCGCCGTGGTCGGCGGTGGCGCTTCGCTTGTCGGCGGTGGTGGCGGCGGCGCTTCGGTTGTTGGCGCAGGCGGCGGCTCGGTGGTCGGCGCTGGCGGCGCCGGCTGACCGGTTTCCGGGGCCTGGCTTGGTTGTGCCGGCTGCGGAGTTGCGCCTTCAGACGGCGCCGAGGACGGCGCCACCGAGCTATTCGGCACGGTGCTCACCTTCGGCGACTTTGCCGGCTGGTCGCTCGAACTCAGTCCGATCGCCACCGCGGCACCCACCAGCACCACGGCCACGACCGTGCTGATGATGATCACCGCCGGCAGCCGGTACCACGGCAGGACGGGCGGCGGCTTGGGCTGCTCGGGGGGTGGCTCATCGAACGTCAACTGAGGGCGCGCGGACGTCAGTCCCGTCCCGGCCGGCAAACGACGGGATTCGTCGTCGGCCTCCGACCAGGCCAGCGCGGGCTCTACGGCGGACAGCGGCGCCTCAACTGCCGGCTCGGGGGACAGAGGTGCCAAAGCCGTCGCGGTAGCCGGAGCCCCGGCGGCAGGTGCTGCGGGCGTCAGGACCGTCGAACTGGTATCGGCCGGACCGCGCGCGGCTCGCAATGCGCCACCGATCGCGCAGGTCAGTTGCGGACGTGGCGTGGTCACGACTGGCACCCCGAATCGCCCTGACAACGTGGTCGTGACTAGCGGAATGGTCGCACCACCACCGACCGACACGATCGCCGCCAGGCTGGAGCCGTGAATTCCATTACGCGACAACGTCTGTTCCAACACAGCAAGGAAACTTTGCAACGAGTCGCGGATGGTGTCTTCGAGTTCGTTGCGGGTCAGCCGGATTTCGAGGCGCCGACCTGGGGTGTCCTCGAGCAGCGTGGTGACTGTGCTGGACGAGAGTCGCTCCTTGGCGATGCGGCAGTCTTGGCGCAGCCGGGCCAGCGAGCCGATCGCCGAGGTGCCGGCGGGGTCGAACGACCCGGTGTTCGGGACTTGCGACATGACGTAGGTCAGCAGCGCCTGGTCGATCGAGTCGCCGGAGAAGTCGTGATGCCGAACGGGCCGGGCCACCGGTTGATACTCCGCGGCGGCGTCGACCAAGGTGATGCTGCTGCCGCTGCCGCCGAAATCGCACACCGCGACGATGCCGCGGGCCGGTATACCCGGGTTCGCCCGCACCGCGAACAACGCGGCCGCGGAATCCGGAATCAGTGTCAGCGGCTCTGACCGGTGGGTCCATTCCGACACGCGGCTCAGCGCGGTGGCCAGCGCGTCCACCGCGGCCGAGCGCCAGTGCGCGGGATGAGTCACGGCCACGTAGTCGGGCAGCGGGTGACCGCCGGTGGCGCAGTAGGCGAGCGCTCGCAAGGCGTCGGCGACCAGGGCCTCGCTGCGGTGCACGGAGCCGTCCGCGGCCACGATGCCCACCGGGTCTCCTACCCGGTCGACGAAATCGGTGAGCACCAGGCCCGGCTCGTCCAGGCGAGGGTTTTCCGAAGGCACGCCGACTTCCGGCGGGCGCTGCCGGTACAGCGTCAGTACGGGTTTGCGGCTGATGGCATGGTCAGCGGTGACGGCCGCCAGATTCGTGGCGCCGATCGAGAGGCCCAGTGCGGGCCGCGCTCCCTGTGCCATGTGGTCCAATCCCCGTGTCAGCGGCATGTCCCGCGCCGCTGCACGGATTCTCTATGCCCTACCTAGTGCCGAACTCTGAGTTTCCTATGCGTGAGCTGTACAACGACCGGCGGTGTCAGCGGATGGTGCCCGCGCCGGGAATCAGCGGCAGATCCAACGCCGTGACCCAGCCCGGGGACAAATCGTTGACCGCGGGTACCGCGTTGAGCGCGCGCATCCCGGTGGCCAAGCAACCAGCGGTGGCCGCGTCGCGGCCCGATCCATCGGTGAACCGGAACGCCGTTTCCTGGAAAACGCTCGGCGTGCCCTCGATGTCGACTCGGTACACGTCGTTGTCGTTTCCCGACGGCCAGTCCGGTGCGGCGTCGAGACCGATGCGGTTGACGTGCTCGAGTTGGATGCGGGTTTCGCCCTGGTAGACGCCGTTGATGGTGAACCGGACGGCGGCGACGTGCCCGGGCTTGATGACGCCCTTGACGGTGTTGCGCTCGGTCGGAGTCACCCACTTGTCCCAGGTGGTGGTGATCTCGTCGAGCATGATGCCTGCGGCGTGGGCGATCATCGGCACCGTTGCCCCCCACGCGAAGATCAGCATGTCGCTGTTCTCCAGCAGCGGGCTGTATTCGGGCTCGCGGCCGATGCCCATCTCGTTTTCGTAGTCACCCTCGTAATTGGTGTAGTCCAGCAACTCCGAGGCCCGCACCCGGCGGACTTCGGAGCATAGGCCCATCAGGGTCATCGGGAACAGGTCGTTGGCGAAGCCGGGGTCGATGCCGGTGGTGAAGCATGACGACTCCCCCAACTCGCAGGCTTCGGTGATGGGCGCTATCCAATTGGGCGGGTTGAGGTGCATCGTGGGCCACACCCACGGCGTCATCGCGGTCGAGCACACGTCGATGCCGGCCCGCAAGAAACGGGTGATCAGCATGATGTTGTCCTTGGCATGCATCGCGGTCGGGCCGTAGTGCACCAGCGCGTCGGGTTTGAGCGCGATCAGGGCGTCGACGTCGTCGGTGGCGGAAATACCGACTGGCTCGGGCAGCCCGCAGATGTCGCCGACGTCGCGGCCGACCTTCGTGGGATTACTGACCCCGACACCGACCAATTCGAACAGCGGATGTCTGACGATCTCGGCGATCACCATCTTGCCCACGAAGCCGGTGCCCCAGACGACCACCCGTTTCGTGCTGTGCACCATCAGCCACCTCCGCCTCGCCCGAGTACCGCGTTCACCCTAAGCCCTGCCGAACGTGGGTAACCCCTTTCGCGCCGTCTTTCGCGGTGACAACATGAACCACATGACCAGTCGATTGGCGGCACTCCCGAAACTTGCGATCCCGTTTGCTCTGTGTGTCGGCTTGGCGCCGGTTGGCGTGGCGAGTGCTGATGACATGCCGAAAGTTCGGTATGAGATCAGTGGGAGTTCCCCTGTCGCCGAGAACATCGTTTACCAAACCGATGCCGGCCAGCAGCGCGCGGTCAACGCAAATCTGCCGTGGTCGACGCAGTTCACCGGCTTCGGCGGTCAGGTGTTCGTGTTGAGCGCGCAAAGTCCTGGCACCGTCACCTGCAAGATCTACCTCAACGGCAATCTGGTCAAGGACGCGACTGCGACGGGAACACCGGCACGGACCGTCTGCACCCACTGAGGCCCGGATCGCTGTGGACCTCAAGACCGCGCCTCGCGTCAACGGGGAACCGCCACCTCACATTCCGTTGGACGACATCCGCCTCGGCGCTCTGGAATTCTGGGGCCAAGATGACCCCTACCGGGACGGCGCGTTCGCCACGTTGCGCCGCGAAGCGCCGATCAGATTCTGGCCGGCCGTCGAAGTTCCGGGCTTCACCGCGGGCAACGGGCATTGGGCGCTGACCAAACTCGACGACATCGTCTTCGCCAGCCGTCATCCGGAGATCTTCAGTTCCAGCCCCAATATCGTGATCAGCGATCAGACGCCGGAATTGGCCGAGTATTTCGGCTCGATGATCGTGATGGACGACCCACGCCATCAGCGGCTGCGTTCGATCGTCAGCAGAGCATTCACCCCGAAGGTGACCGCACGCATCGAAGCCTCGGTGCGCGCACGCGCCCACCGGCTGGTGCAGGCGATGCTCACCAACCATCCCGACGGGACCGCCGATCTGGTCAGTGCTCTGGCCGGACCCCTTCCCCTGCAGGTGATCTGCGACATGATGGGCGTGCCCGAAGAGGATCACGACCGCGTATTTCATTGGACCAACGTCATTCTCGGTTTCGGTGACCCGGACCTGGCAACCGACTTCGCAGAGCTCATCAAGGTCTCGATGGAGATCGGCGCCTACGCCACCGCGCTGGCCGACGACCGGCGAGTCAATCACCATGACGACCTGACGACGAGCCTGGTGGAGGCCGAGGTCGACGGCGAACGGCTGTCGTCCTCGGAGATCGCCATGTTCTTCATCTTGTTGGTGGTCGCCGGTAACGAGACGACGCGCAATGCGATCAGCCATGGGTTGCTGGCGCTGTCGCGCTATCCCGAGGAACGAGACAAGTGGTGGTCGGACTTCGACGGCTTGTCACATACCGCAGTCGAGGAGATAGTCCGATGGGCTTCGCCGGTGGTCTACATGAGACGGACCTTGACCCGCGACATCGAGCTCAGCGGCACGAAAATGTCACGGGGTGACAAGGTTTCGCTGTGGTATTGCTCGGCAAACCGTGACGAGTCGAAATTTGCCGAGCCATGGCGGTTCGACGTGGCGCGCCATCCCAATCCGCATGTCGGCTTCGGTGGGGGTGGTGCGCACTTCTGCCTCGGCGCCAATCTGGCGCGTCGGGAGATCAAGGTCGTGTTCGACGAATTACGCCAGGTAATCCCCGGCATCGTCGCCATCGACGAGCCCGCCCGGTTGCTGTCGCAGTTCATACACGGCATCAAGAGCTTGCCGGTGGCCTGGAGTAGTTAGCACTCACCATGGCCAACGCCGCCTTTCCCAGCCCGGACGTGCTGGCCGCCCGACAGCGGCTGGTGCTCGACCACTTCCGCGACGAGGTTCGCCAGAACTGGGACGACGTCTTGTCGACCTTCCCGCACCCGCACTACGAGTTGATTCCGCAGCTGACCGTCCATGACGGCGATCAAGCGGTCCGCGACTATTACCACCACACGCGGACCGCCTTTCCCGACCAACACCACGAGATCATCGCGTTGCGCCACAGCGCCGATGCGGTGATCGTCGAGTTCTGGCTGATGGGCACCCATCTTGGCTACCTCGGCAAAGTGCCTCCCACCGGCAGCCGCTTCCGGGTGCGCATGACCGCTTTTTTCGTATTCGACGACGTCGAAACCCTTGTCTGCGAACGTATTTACTTCGACACATTGACGATGATCAAGCAACTCTTGGGTGGCCTCGACTTGAAGAAGCCGTCGACCTGGCTGCTCGCGGCGCGATGTGTACGCGGCCTGCTCTCGATGTCCTCCGTGCAGCCCGATCCCACTTTGACCGACACCGTGCCAGCGAATTTGGACTGAGCGTCCTTCCGGGTCGGGCCGCGGCTACCTACACTTCTGTGTATGCGGGTCTTGAAGTTGTCCGGCCTGTTCGCAACGGCATTGGCCGCAGGCTGCGCCACCAGCGCGGTTCATGCCGGCAGCTCCTCAACATCGTTGGCACCGGCCGCAGCGGCGACCGCCACCGTGCCCCCTGCCCCGAACACCGCCACCCGCAAATGGATCGACCTTCAGGAGGGTGACTGCGTGACCGACCTGCCGCCGGCCGACCTGAGCCGCATCACCGTCACTACAATCGGTTGCGCCGCACCACATTTGGCGGAGGTCTATCTGCGCGCTCCGGTGGCCGTCGACTCGGCCATCGCATCCGTGGCCAACCGGCAATGCGCTGACGGGTTTGCGCCGTACACCGGGCGATCGGTCGACGGGAGCGCGTACTCGGTGACCTGGCTGATCGACTCACACCAGGACAGGACCGGCGCGGACCCCACTCCCAGCACCGTCATCTGTCTGCTGCAAAGCGCAACCGGCCAGCTGCTGACCGGGTCGGCGCGTCGCTGACATGGCCACCGACCGCGAGCGCCGCCGAGCCCTTCGCGACGCATATAAGGCGGCATCGGCGCCGCGGCTGACCAGAATCGACTACGCGCAACTCGACGAGATGCTCGACTACATCGAGGGAAGATTCGCCGACGAGCCGTGTGACCATACCGCCCGGCATGCCCAACGATGGGCTCAATCCCATGATCTTGACTGGATAGAACTGGCAGCCGAATTGCGCGAGTTCGGAGGGTTCTGCGACTGCGAGATTGTGTTGAACGTCGACCCTGAGGTGGTGTTCGATTAACCGTTTCGGCTGATCTCTGCGTCCCGTTTGCGCACCGCTTCGGTCAGCGCCCGAATCTCTTGCCGCAGCTCGTCAATTTCGGCCGCCGTGGCCGCGCGAGACTCCTGGTCGGTTTCGGACACCTCTTCGACAATCCACGACGCCAGCGACGCGGTGACCACACCGACCAGGCTGATGCCCCCAATCATCAGCAGCACGGCGATCACCCGTCCGCTGACGGTGATCGGATACAGGTGGCCGTAGCCGATGGTGGTGACGGTGGTGATCGACCACCACACGGCCTCCCCGAATGAGGTGATGGTGGCACCGCGCTGGCCGCGTTCAGTGTCCAGAATGGCCAGCGAGGCAACGTAGATCAGCAGCATCACCCCGGAGATCGTGTAGAGCAAGATCCGGCCGCGCACCGCGTCACCGATGGCCTTCTGCAAGACGCCGAAGAAGACCACCAGACGCAGCATCCGGAGCGGCCGCATCAGCGGGAGCGCGACTATCAGTAGGTCGAACAGATGCTGCAGGAACCACTTTCGGCGATTCGATGCCAGCAGCAACCGGGCGAAATAGTCACCTACGAACAAGCTCCACGCACCCCAACTGGCGAGCCACAGGACGTGCGCCTCGGTACCGGTCGGGCGGCGCAGCACCTGGACGGAGTAGATGGCGATGAAGGCGACAGCCACCAAAGCCAGTGGCCACTCAGTGCGCTGCTGCCAAAGCTGTTCTCGCGTGGGTTTGCTCACCTTAGCCCGCCGGCGCCCTGGCGTTGAGGAAGTTGACTATCCCTTGGGTGACGGCGGCGGCGTATCGGGCTCGGCCGTCACCGCTTTGCATCTGCGCGGCGTCCTCGGCGTTCTTCATGTTGCCCAGTTCCACCAACACCGCGGGGCATTCGGCCAGGTTGAGGCCGGCCAGATCGGCACGCCCGTACAGGCCGTTGGCGCCCACGTAATTGGACGGCGGGAAGCCGGCTCCCGCCATGGCATCGCGCATGATGTTGGCGAGCTGAACGCCGGAGGTGGCTTGCACATCGTTCAGCGGGGGGCTCGAGTAGTTCACGTGGAACCCGCGGCCGGACGCAGGGCCGCCGTCGGCGTGGATGCTCACGATCGCGTCTGGGCGGATGGTGTTGGCCTCTGCGGCGCGCTGGTCGATACACGGCCCGACTGAGTTGTCGTCACCGCGCGACAGCTGGGTGTGCACGCCCAGCTGGTTCAACGCCTCCGCGATCCGATTCACGACGTCGAAGGTGAAGGCATGCTCGGGATAGCCGCCGTCGGCGGCGGTGCCGGAGGTGTTGCACGGTTTGGTGCCGCCCCGACCATTTGGCACTTGCCGGTTGATGGAGTCGTCGTAGACCCCGCCGTGCCCGGCGTCGAGGAAGACGCTCCGACCGGCAACACTTGCGGTGGCGTACGGCGCCGGAAGCACCGCTGCGACGCTGAGCACGGCCGGCGCGAGCGCCGCATATCGGAAAAGCTCACGCCGTGAAACCCGCCGCCGGCGGTCCCCCGTTACCACCGCGCGATGGTAACAACTGACCGCTACCCCGGCTTACCCCGCTTGATCTGACCCGGCGCGGGAAAAGGGAGTGCATGAGTTCAGCCCCTTCGACTCCGTACACGCCCCGGTCGTCGCCTCGCAGCACCCAACTGTGCTGCTCATCGGCTCGCGCGGCAAGGCCATCCCAGTAGCGGGCGTAGTCGGCGGAGCGCGCGGCATACCAGCGCATCAACGCACGCGCGACGACGACGGCGGCCAGCAGCGCGGCCGCGCCGAGGATCCACCAGATGAAGTTGACGACGACCGCGACGGTGATCAACAGCGCAATCGCCGCAGAGAAGCCGCCACCCGAGTTGCCACTTGCTGCCATGCCCGCAAGTTACTGCCCACCACCGACAATTCGGGGAAGCCCTGCGGTCCGGGTCGCGGCATGGGATTCTGTTCGTTGCTCGGCAAACTACTACCGGCGAGGACGACGATGCAGATTCGCAAGAATGCGGCGATTGCGGCGGCAATGGCGACCGTGGCTCTGAGCTTCCCGGCGGCCGCTCATGGGCAGAGCAATGACTTCCAGTCTCCGTCGGGGAACATCTACTGCACCTTGGACAGCAGCACAGCCGCATGCGACATCAGTGAGTTCACCTATCAACCGCCCCCGCCGCCGGAGTGCGCACAACACATCGCGTGGGGCAGTCGGTTCCGCCTAACGAAAGGCAAGTCCGCCGTCATCGAGTGCCACGGGGACACGCTGAAAGTGCCGGGCGAAGCGACGCTGAACTACGGCCAGACCGTCTCGGCAGGCACCATCACCTGCTCCAGCGAACAGTCGGGGGTGAAATGCACCGACGCCAGCACCGGGCATTATTTCCGCGTTTCGCGGGACTCCTACAACCTCGGCTGATCGGTCACGGCGCGACCCCGGCATGTTTCACGTGCTTGCTGGACGGGTAAATCCGCAGATCAAAGACGCTTGAGCCCTAGCCAAGGAAGCCTGGGAGCGCCATGAAGACGCGGGTCGGTCAAACGTTCGGCAAGTACCGAATCGACCGACTGCTCGGCGAAGGTGGCATGGGTGAGGTCTATGAGGCCTACGACACCGACAAGGGCAGAACCGTCGCCCTCAAGCTCCTCGCCGAGCAGTACGCCCAGGACGAGACGTTCCGAGCGCGATTCCTGCGTGAGTCGAGGGCCGCGGCGGTGCTGCAAGAACCGCATGTCATCCCCATTCACGACTGGGGCGAGATCGACGGCATTCTGTACATCGATATGCGGTTGGTGCGCGGTCAAACTCTGCACGACATGCTCAAATCGGGCCCGTTGCAACCAAACCGGGCCACCGACATCATCGCCCAAGTCGCGGCCGCGTTGGATGCAGCGCACGCCGAAGGGCTGATCCACCGCGACGTCAAACCGCAGAACATCATCGTCACATCAGACGACTTCGCATACCTGGTGGATTTCGGCATCGCTGAGGCCAGGGGTGACACCCACCTCACCGTGGCCGGGTATCACATCGGAAGCTGGGCGTACATGGCCCCCGAGCGGTTCAACGAGCAACCGGCGACAGCGGCCGTCGACATCTATGCCCTCGCCTGCGTTTTGTTCGAGGCGTTGACCGGCAGCACGCCGTTTCCCAGTCACCGGCTCGAGCAGGTGATCGGGGCGCATATGTCGTTACCACCTCCGCGTCCAAGTGTGCTGAATTATCAGGTGCCGCAGTCAATTGACGCTGTCGTTGCCCGGGGCATGGCCAAGCATCCCGACGATCGTTACGGCAGCGCCGGCGCGTTGGGCCGGGCGGCCAAGCGCGCCATGTCCGATCCTTCTCCCACGTTCACGGCTCCGCAGCCGGTGGTGGGCCCGGCGAGCTATCCACCGTTTGTGTCGCAATCGCGCACGGGACCAACGCCCATCGCGCAGGCAGAGGGAAGAACCAATCGGTTGCTTGTCGCGGCGGTGACCGCGATTGCCGCGACCCTGGTACTCGGCACCGTCGCCGTCGTGATCGCGCTTGCCAATCGGGACTCCGGCGGGACGAACGCTTCGTCACCGACAACCACCTACCTCACTGCAGCGCCGACGACGTATTCCACTGAGCCGCCCACGACGACTGAGTCGGCTTACGTACCCAGCACGACCACCGGCCAAGACCCCGAGCAACAGTTGCACCAAATCGCCAGCGGCGACCGATCTTTCGTGACTACCCGGCTCGCCGATCGATGGGTACCGCAGCTGAGCGCCAAACGGCCCGGCGTCGTCGAAGGCGGCGTGGTGTGGGATAATGCCATGGCGTTGCAAGAGCACCTTCAACTGAGACAGCGATACGGCGCCCGGTTGTTGTGGTCGGGCGACTGGTCGACGTTCACCGCGCCGAATTTCTGGGTGAGCATCGCCGGCATCACTTTTCAAGATTCGGCGGGCGCCCTGGCTTGGTGTCGGAGCCAAGGCTTCGACCGAGATCACTGCATCGCCAAAATCATCAGCACTTCCCGCCCCGTCGCCGGAAGCACGGCCTACAACTGATCAGGCATCGATGCGAGAAATCGCCAACTGCGCAAACCGCTTCACCTTGTCGCAGGACGCATAACCCTCGGTGACTCGGAATAATCGCCCACCACTGAGCAGCACCACCAAGGTGGTCGACGGCGGTGTCGTGGTCGGTTCGTGCACACAGACGGCCTTGAGTCCCATGCCCTCCTCGTTGGTCACGTTGGTGGATGTGGTGGCCAGGGCGAATTGTGCGGCAGCGTCGACAGGGAACGCTCCGGGCAGGCGTAGGTCGGTCTCCACACCCTCTCCTACGTCTGGGGTTTGGTCGTAGTAACAGCCGATGTCGACCGATCCGGCCTCGTCGCCGTCGGGTTTGGCACTGACCGGCCCGCCCATGATGCCGGCTGCCTCGGTGGTCGTGACCCAGTCACACGGTCGCGACGCCGGCGGAGCCGACGGGTCCACCTCGGCGAGTTCGACGCTCACCGCGTCGAACCGACCGAGCGGCGTGCCAGCCGGCGGTGACACCGCCGTCACGCGATACGTCTTGTCCCTGCTCGGGTCGCGGCCGTCGGTGGTCATCCCGCGCACGTTCTGCCAACACCAGAGGGCCCCATCACCGTTGACTTGGTTGAATAACCGCCCGACAACGTCTGGTATTGGGCGAGGCCAGGATTGGACGTCGCAGAGCTGCTCGCGGGTGGTGGGTGCGGGTGCGGCCGTCACCGATTGGGGGGGATCAGCGGTTGGAAAGTGTGTCGGCGTACCGGAGCGGGTGTGTGTGCATGCCGCCGTCGACAGTGCTAGAGCAATGAGAGCTCCGGTGAATAACGGACGCCACTGCATCGAAGGCCTCAGCCCAATTCGTACGTGTCGCGGGCGATTCGGAAGAAGTGCCCGGTGCCGGCGTCGCTGCACGTCATGCCCGATGGTTCGCTGGCACAAGTGAGCGTGCCGATCGAAAGTGACCGGCCATAGGACAGTGTGGGCTCCTGCTGCGGCGGGATGTGCTGCGTCATGCACGCGAAGGCGGCGGCATCATCGGTGTTCAACCGAAACTGGTTGGCGCTGGGCGCAAGTGGACAGCCGTAGGAAGACCGTGCCGGCGCCACCCAAGTATGCTCGGCGATCTGGCAATACGCGAAAGGTGCGGTACCGCCGACCGGTGTGTACATATGACAAACGATGTTGCCTGACGGTGACTGGAACTCATCAACCGGATCCGCCGCTGCCGCCGCCGGGACACCGATGCACGATGCCAGGCTCGCCACAACTGACGACGCCAGTACGGTGACTTTGATGATGATGCGCTCCTTCGCTTGCTGCTTGAGCGCAGTCAACGCTGCCCGGGCAGCTACCGATCCCAAAATCCCATTGCGCCACTTCGGTCGCGGACGGCTAGGTTTGTTGGTGACTGGTTTGATACCTGCGGACCGGGTAGCGGGGCAGTAGGCGCACGCAAATGCGTGCAACTGCTGGTCTTGCAGCGTTATGGTCGGGCCAGTTGGTAGCAGGTCGCGGTTGGAGGGCTCGTTGGACGGAACTTTGTTCGGAAAGTACCGGCTTACCGGGTTGCTGGGTCGTGGCGGCATGGGCGAGGTGTGGCGGGCTTACGACACCGTCACCGACCGGGTCGTCGCGCTCAAGATCTTGCCCGCCGAGCTTTCCCACGACGATGTATTTCAGCAGCGGTTCCGTCGCGAAGCCCATGCGGCGGGGCGGTTGAGCAGCCCGCACGTCATCCCGATTCATACTTACGGGGAGATCAACGGACGGCTGTTCGTAGACATGCGGTTGATCGAGGGCCGCGACCTGCAGACGGTGCTGAGGAACGGCCCAATGCCGCCAGGGCGCACGGTACGCATCATCGAGCAGGTCGCCCGGGCGCTGCATGCCGCGCACCGCGACGGGCTGTTGCACCGAGACGTCAAGCCATCCAACATCCTGGTCGACGATGACGACTTCGCCTACCTGATCGACTTCGGAATCGCCCGCGCCCCAGGCGAAGCGGGCTTGACCGCGACCGGCTCCGTAATCGGAACCGCCCATTACATGGCACCAGAACGGTTCAGCACCGAGCAGATCGACGCTCGCTCGGACATTTATTCACTGGCCTGCGTCCTCTACGAGTGCTTGACCGCACAACATCCTTTCCCCGGGGACAGCCTGGGCCAACAAGTCACCAGTCACCTCACCAGCGCTCCGCCCCGCCCGTCGAATGTCGTTGCCGGGTTGCCTGGCGGCCTGGACATGGTCATCGCCAAAGGGATGGCCAAGAATCCGGCCGATCGTTACGGAACCGCACTCGAGTTGGCACGAGGTGCCGCAGAAGCCCTCAACACCCCACCCGTGCACGCATCCGGTCCGCCCCAGTGGACCGCCCCCAACCCGGTCGATCCCTCATCCGGACCGATCAGCCGAGAACATCCGCAATACCCGCCGCCGCAGCCTGCCGGCCCGCCCACCCTCGCGCGACCGGCGGCCACGGTGACCGCCACGACCAGCAGCACTGCCGCGGAAATGATGGCGGCCTTGCGGCGCCACCAGGGCGGCGACGGTGGTCGCGGACTGGGTGGTCCGGCCGCAGGGCTTTGCCCGGGACCCGAGTACGTGGCCGCCGGTCGCGCGAGGGTGGGCGGGCCGGCAGGCTGCGGCGGCGGGTATTGCGGATGTTCTCGGCTGGGAG
>NZ_LZLE01000016.1 GCF_001673155.1 Mycobacterium sp. 1423905.2
AAGACGTGGACGGGATGTCGCGACTGTCTGGCTATCTGACTCCCGAAGCGCGCGCCACCCTGGAAGCGGGGTTGGCCGTGATCGAGGTGGGGTGGGGGGATCCATTCGGTGTCGCCGTTTGCGTTTTGGCGGGTGAGGTAGCCCTTTTCGGCCAGGGCGTGGTCGCCGCCACAGGCGAGGGTGAGGTCGTTGATGTCGGTGGTGTGGCATTGGGCGTAGGGGGTGACGTGGTGGACTTCGCAGTAGTAGCCGGGGACGTCGCAGCCGGGGGCGCTGCAGCCACGGACTTTGCTGTACAACACGATTCGTTGCGCGGGGGAGGCGAGTCGTTTGGTGTGGTAGAGCGCTAGGGCTTTGCCGCGCTCGAAGATCGCCAGATAGTGGTGGGCGTGGCGGGACAGCCGGATCACATCACTCATGGGCAGCAGGGTGCCGCCGCCGGTCAGGCCTTTGCCGGCGGCCTCTAACTCGCGCAGGGTGGTGGTGACGATGATCGAGGCCGGCAGCCCGTTGTGCTGGCCCAGGTTGCCGCTGCACAGCAGGGCGCGGCAGGCGGCCAGCAGCCCGTCGTGGTTACGTTG
>NZ_LZLE01000017.1 GCF_001673155.1 Mycobacterium sp. 1423905.2
GTGTGCGCCCCTGAGGCACACTGGAGCCGTTCGGCGCGTTGGCGGCTCGTGTTAGTCTTCGACGTCGTTCGCCTCTCGGCGCCGGTCCCGTGGCTCAGTGGAAGAGCGTCCGCTTCACACGCGGAAGGTCGCTGGTTCGATCCCAGCCGGGACCACCATTTCTGGCTGCCCCTGCGACACTCAGGCGTCCAAGAATCGCGCGCGCACCTCAGGCGCAGGGAGCGGACAGCTGTCGTACTTCCCGAAGACCCGGTACCGGTTGTCGGCGACGCGGTCATAGAGCCAGTCCAGCAGCGGTGACGGGATGACCCGCGCGGCGCGCAGCAGTTGCCACGGACCGCCTAAGTAGTCGATCACCCGGAACACGGCGTCACTTCGGATCGCCACCCGCTCGGCCGGCGCGCCCGGTTTGTCGACAAACACCACCGAATCGACGTTCTCCAAGTCCGGGTGGCGTTCAATGACCGAGCGCGCAAAGTCGCTCTCCAGCGCCGCGAAGCGCAGGGTGCCCTTGCGGTCGAACCGCAGGATGGTCTGCACTCCGCGATTGCAAAACCCGCAGACACCGTCGTAGAGCAGCACCGGTGCCGCCGCGATACGCGGACCCTTCCCGTTCGTGGAAGCGATGAGCTCGCCGGTCATTACCTGTCCGTTTTGACTCATACAATGCGAGTTCCCCCGCTGGTTTGTGCCTAACCTGCCGAGAGGCGGCAAAGCCCGCAATGGCCTACCTTCGACTGCGACCGCTGCTGTCGAAAAAGATGAAGGGCAATTCGCGATGAGCTACAACGAAGGAATCGGCACGCTCAAACTCGAGTGCCCACAAGCCCATCCCGTCGGCCGCATCCTCAAAGAGGTCGCCCATCAGGCGGTCCAGTACGACCCCGGCGCCCAGGTCGGGCCGCGGCGCTTCTGGCCGCAAGAGAACGAGCAGCCGAGATTCGTCGCGCAGTGCCGGTTCTGCGACAAACCGGTGGCCGAGGACACCGAAGTATTGCGGGAGAAGTTGCGCGCCGTGCTCGAGGACGGCGCACAGACGGTGGCAATGGCCACGTTGCCCTACGCCTAGCAGCCAGCTAACGGCCGTTCCACAGCTGTCGAATAACGTTGGGCGAGGGCACCGACAACACAAACACCACTCCGATAGTTCTCCGGCACGGGTGCCCAGGTCAGCGCCTGCTGTCCGTGCAGCAAAGGTCATTCCATAAACAGCGTGTTGCTTTCGTGGCGTGGATAAGGAAACGTCTAGCAAAGCGGTAGCACGCCGCGTTTCCATGAGCAGGGAGGTTTCAGATGACACTTGCCCGCCGACATCTACTGGGCGTTCTCGTCGCGATCATGTCGACTGTCGCCGTTGCCGCATCCTTCGGCATGTTCGCGCCCACGGCACACGCGTTCTACATCAAGAACCACGAAACGATCACCCGCAACGCGCTTCCTGCAGACCAGGTCAGCCAGCAGGCCGTCAACCAGATCTTGCTGGGCCCCCCGCCCGGGGCCGGCGCCATCGGCAGCGACGCGTTCGCGACCGACGAATTCCGCCACCTCGACAACGCGGCCAACCCGGTCGACCTGTGTGCGCGTGCTCAACAAGCCTGGGACACCTTCTCACCCGTCGTGCTGAGCGGATCGGTGCTCAACAACGGCGTGGAAGCCAACGGACCGGCCGCTCGGGCGGCGTTCGGCGCCCTCGCGCACACCCAGCAGGACTTCTACTCCCACTCCAACTGGGTGGAGGACAACATCGCGATCGGTCAACTGGACCGCCTGGCCCCGCCGATCTTCCCGACCTGCAACCCGGCCGACTTCCCCGCTGACCTGCACACCGGTTACTACAGCATCAACTTCTCTCAGCAGTTCCCCCTCGCAGGTTGCCCCGCGGGAGGCCCGCCGCCGGGATTCCAGGAGTGCCACTCGGTGCTGAACAAGGACGGCCCCGCCACGCCAAAGGGCGGTCAGCCGGTACCCGGCACCAACATGAACATGTACGACCTAGCCGCCAAGCTCGCCACCGAGGCCACCACCAACCTCTTCTTCCAGGTGCGCGACCTGGTGGCCGCGACCAACGGGCAAGACGCCGCCACCGCGCTCTTCCAGCAAGGCGGACCCATGCCGTCACTGCAGAATCTGCCGGGCCTGCCGGGCGTCTACCCGGGCGGCGGATAAGCGCCTCAGCGGCCGAGTGGATCG
>NZ_LZLE01000018.1 GCF_001673155.1 Mycobacterium sp. 1423905.2
ATATGCGGAACGGATTGCGCCGCTGGGTGGCCAACACCGAGACCACGATCCGGTGGTCGGATTCGACTCGGGCGGACTGGGATCGGCATCTGCGCCCGATGCTGGCGCGGCGATTCGAGATCGCCACCGGCCAGCGGCTCACCAAAGATCCGGCCGCTTTCGCCGCGACCGGGCGGATGCTGTTCGGGCCGGCCCTGTGGGAATGGGTGAACCCGAACAACGTCACCCACGCCCGAGACCAGCGACCAGGACCCGGGCGCGCGACGTTGGAAGAAATTCTGCAACGGCTAGAGCAGGTATGACCACAGACGACTCGGGTATGACTCACCTATGACTATGCCGGCCGCCATGTCAGTGGGCGAGACCACGGCCAATTGCGAGGCCGTGCTCGACGAGATCGAACGCGTCGTCGTCGGCAAGCGTTCTGCGCTGACGCTGATCCTGACCGCGGTCCTGGCGCGCGGTCACGTCCTGATCGAAGACCTTCCCGGGCTTGGCAAGACCCTGATCGCCCGATCCTTCGCCGCGGCGCTGGGACTGGACTTCACGCGCGTGCAATTCACGCCGGACCTGCTGCCGGCCGACCTCCTCGGGTCGACGATCTACGACATGCAGTCGGGCCGCTTCGAGTTTCGCCGCGGTCCCATCTTCACCAACCTGCTGCTCGCCGACGAGATCAACCGCACGCCGCCCAAGACGCAGGCGGCATTGTTGGAAGCGATGGCCGAGGGCCAGGTCAGCATCGACGGCCACACCCACAAGCTGCCGATGCCGTTCATCGTGTTGGCCACCGACAACCCGATCGAGTATGAGGGCACCTATCCGCTGCCCGAGGCGCAACTGGACCGGTTCGCGATCCGGCTGGAATTGCGTTACCTCTCCGAAAGCGACGAGGCCGCGATGCTGCGCCGTCGCCTGGATCGGGGCTCGGCCGAACCGACGGTCAATCAAGTCGTCGACGCGCACGACCTGTTGGCCATGCGCGAATCGGTGGAGCAGGTCACGGTGCACGAGGATGTGCTGCACTATGTGGTGTCGCTGGCCACCGCCACACGCCATCACCCGCAGGTGGCCGTCGGTGCCAGTCCGCGCGCCGAGCTCGACCTGGTACAGCTCGCCCGGGCCCGCGCCCTGCTGCAGGGCCGGGACTACGTGATCCCCGAGGACGTCAAGGCGCTGGCCATCGCCGCCGTCGCACATCGCATTACGCTGCGACCGGAGATGTGGGTGCGCAAGATCCAGGGCGCCGACGTGGTCGGAGAACTGCTGCGACGGTTGCCCGTTCCGCGCGCGAATGGCTGAGCGACGGCCCGCCGATGATCCAAACTCGTGATGTCGAAATCCATTGGCGCGCATCTCCGCTGACGTTGGCTCTGGCCACGAGCGCCGGGGTGGCCCTGGCCGTTGCGGTGATGACCGGCCGCTGGCAGCTGATAGCGTTCGCCGCGCCGCTGCTGGGCGTGTTGTGCTCGATCAGCTGGCAGCCCAAGGTGCCGACCGTTCAGGTGCACGGCGAGCCCGATCTGCAGCGGTGCTTTGAAACCGAGCAGGCGCGGGTCACCGTATGGGTCACTGCGGAATCCGACGAAGCGTCGATCGAGTTGTCAGTGTCGGGCGTCGACGGAATGGACATCGACGTCGTCGAATCCAAGTCCGGTCCCTCGAAAACGGTTGCAGCAGTCGCACATCGGTGGGGGCGGTACCCCATCCGTGCCCGAGTCGACCTGCTGGCGCGCGGCGGTTTGCTGTGCGGGACCGGCACGGTCGACGCCGCCCACGTCGTGGTCTTTCCGCTCACTCCGCCGCAGTCGACGTCGATTCCGCAGACGGAGTTGCTGGATCGGCTGGGCACCCACCTCACCCGCCACACCGGTCCGGGGGTCGAGTACGCCGACATCCGCCCGTATGTGCCTGGTGACCAGTTGCGGGCGGTGAACTGGGCGGTGAGCGCACGACGCGGGCGTCTGCACGTCACGCAGCGGCTGACCGACCGGGCCGCGGACGTCGTGGTGCTCATCGACACCTACCGTCAGCCGCCGGGTCCGGCCACCGAGGCGACCGAACGAGTCGTGCGGGGCGCAGCGCAGGTGGTCCAGACCGCCCTGCGAAACAGCGACCGTGCCGGGATCGTCGCGCTGGGCGGCAACCGTCCGCGGTGGTTGGGAGCCGACATCGGACAACGCCAGTTCTATCGGGTGCTCGACACGGTGCTCGGTGCCGGCGAGCGGTTCGAACGCACCACGGGGACGTTGGCGCCGCGCGCCGCTGTCCCCAACGGCGCCATCGTGATCGCGTTCTCCACGCTGCTCGACACCGAATTCGCCTTGGCGTTGATCGACTTACGCCGACGCGGCCACGTCGTGCTGGCCGTCGACGTGTTGGACACCTCGCCGTTCGAGGGCGAGCATGATCCGCTGGTCATCCGGTTGTGGGGACTGCAGCGTTCCGCGATGTACCGGGACATGGCGACCATCGGTGTCGACATCCTGTCCTGGCCGGGGGATCGCTCGCTCGAGCTGTCGATGGGAGCGCTGCCGGACCGGCGACGCCGAGTGCGCGGACGGCTACGGGGAGCGCATTGAGATGGCCAGCGTCGCACAGTCCGGCAGCCGTGTGACGTCGTTGATTTTCGGTGCCCTCATGGTCGCCTCGGCGTCGGTGGACTCGCAAGGGCCGGCGATCGTGGTCGTGGTTGCGGCGTGTCTGGCGGTTGTTGCCGGCATGCTGTCGCGTCCGGCGGCGACCGTTGCGGTGCTGCTCTCGGGCGTGTTGATCGTGGCGGCGGACGCTTCACCCGGACTGGCCGCGGTGTCGGGGTTGTGTGCCGCGGCCTACCTGGTCTGTCGGCACGCCGAAGGCTCACCGTTCGCCGTCGTCATCGGAAGTTGGCCGACAATTCTTGCCGCCGTTGGGTTTTCCTTTGTCGGTTTGGTAGCCACGCAGTTTCCCTTGGAAGTGCCGTGGTTACCGTTGCTGGCCCCGTTGGCCGTGTTGGCGATCTACGTGCTGGCCACCCGCCCGTTCCTGCGCTGACCGGCGCCTAAGCGTTATTGCACCAGTTGGGCTGCGCGATCGGCCAAGTCCAATACCGGTTGCGGCACGATACCCAAAACCACAGTGACCAAGGCGCATACCGCAATGGCGACCTTGCTCAACACCCCGGGCGCCACCACTTGTGGTGTGTCGTCGGTGCCTTCGGTGAAGAACATCAACACGATCACCCGAACGTAGAAGTATGCGGCGATCCCGCTGGCCACCACGCCGACGATCACCAGCGGCACCGCGCCGCCCCCGGCGGCGGCCTTGAACACCGCGAATTTACTGACGAACCCACTCGTGAGCGGGATGCCGGCGAAGGCCAGCAAGAACATCGAAAGCATCACGCCCACAATGGGTGAGCGCTGACCCAGCCCCGCCCAGTGCGACAGATCGGCGTCCTCGACACCGTCGCGGTTGCGGATCAAACCCACAATCGCGAAGGCGCCTACTGTGCTGAAACTGTAGGCGACCAAGTAGAACAGCGTGGCCGAGAGACCCGCGGCGTTGTCGGCGATGACGCCGGTGAGGATGAAACCGACGTGCGCCACCGACGAATACGCCAGCATCCGCTTGACGTCGGTCTGATTCACCGCGGTGATGGTGCCCACGGCCATGGTCAGGATCGCGATCGCCCACAGCACCGGGCGCCATTGGTCATGCAACGGGGGCAGCGCGACGTAAATGACGCGCAGCAGCGCCCCGAACGCCGCGACCTTGGTGGCCGCTGCCATGAACCCGGTGACCGGCGTCGGGGCGCCTTGGTAGACGTCGGGAATCCATGAGTGGAAAGGCACCGCACCGACTTTGAACAACAGCCCGACCGACAGCAGCGCGACGCCGACCAACGCCATCGACGAATCACTGCGGGCGGCCAGTGCGGCACGGATGCCCGGCAAGGTCAGCGTGCCCGTCGCTCCGTACAGCAGCGCAACACCGTAGAGGAAGAACGCCGACGAGAATGCGCCCAGCAGGAAGTACTTCATCGCCGCCTCCTGCGAGAGCAGGCGGCGGTGCCGAGCCAGGCCGCACATCAAGTACAACGGCAGCGAAAGCACTTCCAGCGCAACGAACATGGTCAGCAGGTCGTTGGATGCGGGGAATACCATCATGCCGCCGACGGACAGCAACGCCAGCGGGAACAGCTCGGTCTGCGCCGCACCGGCGCGCTCCGCCTCGTGCTCAGCGTCACTGTCGGGCACCGCGGAGGCTTGCGGGGTAAAGGAATCCAGCCCCGCGTGGCCCGCTGCCACCGCAACCTTGCTGCGTGCGCCGACGCGGCTGCGTTCGGCCATGAAGATCACCGCGAGCACGGCCACCAGCAGCACGGTGCCTTGCAGGAATAGAGCGGGTCGGTCAATGGCCATCGCCCCCACGACGGCGCGACTACCGGATGCCGGTATGGACTTCGCGACCACGATGTCGGCGACCAGCGCCGCCACCAACCCGCCGAGGGCTAGGGCCACCTGGGCGGCGTAGCGCAGTCGCCGCGGCAGGAACGCTTCGACGAGCACACCCGCCACCGCGACTCCGAACACGATCAATATCGGGCACAGCAGGAAGTACTCGATGCTGGGGCTGGGCAAAGTCATTGGTGCGGTCCTTCGGCTGTCCGGGGTACGCCGGATACGACGGGAGCGGGGTCGTGCTGGCCGATGGTGGTCATGGTGTTCTTGACCGCCGGGTCAATCAGGTCGAGCACCGGTTTCGGGTAGACGCCGAGCACCAGTAGCAATGCGATGAGCGGTGCGACGACGACCATTTCCCGCGGCAACAGGTCACGGATTCGTTCGTTACCCTCGGCCACCGGACCGGTCATGACGCGTTGGTAGAGCCAGAGCATGTAAATGGCCGACAGCACCAACGCGGTCACCCCAACGGCGGCCGCCAACCAGTAGCGGTTGAAAGTCCCCAGCAGAACCAGGAATTCGCTGATGAACGGCGCCAGGCCCGGTAATGACAGAGTGGCCATCGCCGACACGAGGAAGGTGCCGGCCAGCACCGGCGCCACCTTCTGCACACCGCCGTAGTCGGCGATCCTGCGGCTGCCGTGCCGGGAGATGAGGAATCCCGCGATCAGGAACACCGCCGCCGTGGACAGACCGTGGTTGAGCATGTACAGCGTCGACCCGCTCTGCCCCTGGGTGGTCATCACGAATATGCCGGCGATGATGAACCCGAAGTGCGAAATGGAGGTGTAGGCGATCAGCCGCATGATGTCGGTCTGGCCGATCGCCACGATGGCGCCGTACACCACCCCGATGATGGCCAGCGTGACGATCAGCGGACGGAAATACGTTGAGGCGTCAGGGAACAGCTGCAAGCAGTAGCGCAGCATGCCGAACGTGCCGACCTTGTCCATGATCGCCATCATCAGCACCGCGCTCGCCGGCGGCGCCTCGACCGCGGCGTCGGGTAGCCAGCGGTGAAACGGCCACAGCGGGGCCTTGATGGCGAAGGCGAACATGAAGCCGAGGAACAGCGCCTTGAACACCGCGGTGTTGGCGCCGTAACGGCCGGAGGTGACGCCGGCGACGATCTCGCGGAAGTCGAAGGTACCGGGACCGTGCTGGGCGGTGACAACGTACAGCCCGATCACCGCGGCCAGCATGATCAGACCGCCGAACAGGTTGTACAGCAGGAACTTCACCGCGGCGCGAGAGCGCCCTGGGCCGTCACCGAAGCCGCCGATGAGGAAGTACATCGGGATCAGCATCGCTTCGAAGAAGACGTAGAACAGCAGCACGTCGAGCGCGATCACCGAGATGAGCACCATTGATTCGATGGCCAGCGTCAAAGCCACGTACGCGTGGACACCGCGGGTGCGTTCGCCGCCGTCATTCCAGCCGGCCACCAACAGCAACGGGATCAGCACCGCGGTCAGCAACACCAGCACCACCGCGATGCCGTCCACGCCCAGGGTGTAGCCGGCGCCGAAAGCCGGTATCCAGCTGTGACTTTCGACGAACTGGAACGGTGCACCGCCGGTCTTGAACCCGGCCGTGATGACGACGGCGACCGCCAGCGTCAGGACGCTGACCACCAAACCGGTCCATTTCGCCAGCTGACGCAGACCAGGGGGCAGCAAGATGATCAACACCGAACCCGCCAGGGGCAACAGCCACAGAATGCTCAGCCAGGGAGGGTTAGTCACCACAGCTGCACCGCCAGGAGCACCGCGGCAACCACTGCCGCACCGGCCAGCATCGACAGGGCGTAGTTGCGGGCGAAGCCAGTCTGGAAGCTGCGCAGGCGATTCGACGTCCGGCTCACCAGATCGGCCAGGGCGTTGACCGAACCGTCGACGCCGCCGTTGTCGATCTCGACCAGTGCGTGCGTCAGTTGTGCGCCTGGGCGCATGAACACCTCCTCGTTGAAGGCATCGCCGTAGAGGTCGTTGCGTGCGGCATGGGTCGCCGGGTTGACCGCCAGCGGGGCGACTCGGGGGATGGCCGCCCTGGCGTACATCGAATAGGCCACGGCGATCCCAACGGCCACGACACCCAGGGCCAGTGCTGTGCTGACCCAGGCCGGGACGGCGTGGGTGACTTCTTCATGCTTGCCGACGACCGGCTCGAGCCAGCGCTGCAGCGTGTCGCCCACCGCGAACAGCCCCCCGGAGAACACCGAACCGAAGGCGAGCAGGATCATCGGCCACGTCATCAAGGCAGGCGCCTCATGCGGATGACTGTTTGGCGCCCAGCGCTTTTTGCCGAAGAAGGTCATCAGCATGACCCTCGTCATGTAGAACGCGGTGATGCCCGCGCCGAGCAGCGCCGCGCCGCCCAGCACGTAGCCCTGGGTGCCGCCAGTGGACAGTGCCGCTTCGATGATGGCGTCCTTGGAGAAGAAGCCGGCGAACGGTGGGACACCGATGATGGCCAGATAACCGAGCCCGAAGGTGACGAACGTGATCGGCAGCGCCTTGCGCAGGCCGCCGTAGCGGCGCATGTCCTGTTCTTCGTGCATCGCGTGGATGACCGCTCCGGAACCGAGGAAGAGTCCGGCTTTGAAGAAACCGTGCGTGAGCAGGTGCATGATCGCGAAGGCGTAACCCGCCGGGCCCAGCCCGGCCGCGAGCACCATGTAGCCGATCTGGCTCATGGTGGAGGCGGCCAGCGCGCGTTTGATGTCGTCCTTGGCGCAGCCGATGAACGCCCCGAGCAGCAGGGTCACCGCGCCGACGACTACGACGGCCAGGCGGGCATTCGGCGACAGGTTGTACAGCGGATTGGACCGCACGATCAGGTACACGCCGGCGGTCACCATGGTGGCGGCGTGGATCAGGGCCGACACTGGGGTGGGACCTTCCATCGCGTCACCCAGCCAGGCTTGCAGCGGCACTTGGGCCGACTTGGCGCATGCGCCCAACAGCAGCAACAGGCCCATCGCGGTCAATGCGCCGGAACTGGCCGCGGGTGCCCCCGCGAAAACGCCGCTGTAGGACAGCGTTCCGAAGTTGCTGAACATGACGAACATGCCCAGCGCCAGCCCGGCGTCGCCGACCCGGTTCATCACGAACGCTTTCTTGGCCGCCGTGGCCGCCGAAGGCTTGTGGTACCAGAAGCCGATCAACAGGTAGGAGGCCAGGCCGACGCCCTCCCAACCGACGTAGAGCAGCACGTAGTTGTCGGCGATGACCAGCAGCAGCATCGACGCCAGGAACAAGTTGAGGTAACCGAAAAACCGGCGTCGGTCGGCGTCTTCGGCCATGTAGGAGATCGAATAGATGTGGATCAGCGAGCCGACTCCGGAGATGAGCAGCACGAAGCACATCGACAGCTGGTCGAGCTGTAGCCCGAAGTTGACTTGCAAGCCGCCGACCGGAATCCAGGTGAACACCTTCTGGTGAATGACGCGGTCACCATCGCCTCGGCTGAGCAGCTCGGCCAACAGCGTCGCGCCGACACCGAACGCCGCCAGCGCCGCAGCGCTGCCCAGCCAATGACCGAATGCGTCGGTGCGTCTGCCCCCGAACAGCAGGATTACGGCCCCCGCCAGGGGCAGTGCCACTAGCAGCCAGGTGTAATGAGTCATCGTGGCGTTTCTAGCCTTTGAGTAGGTTTGCGTCGTCAACCGACGCCGATTTACGGGCACGGAAAATCGTCATGATGATGGCCAGACCGATGACCACCTCGCAGGCGGCCACCACCATCGTGAAGAACGCGATCATCTGCCCGTCGAGGCGGCCGTGCATCCGCGCGAACGTGACGAATGCGAGGTTGACGGCGTTGAGCATCAGCTCAACGCACATGAACATGACGATGGCGTTGCGCCGCAATAGCACTCCGGCGGCCCCGATGGTGAACAGCAGTGCCGAAAGGTACAGATAGTTGGCAGGATTCACGATGCACCACCCTTGATGGCCTCGGCCGACGGTGTCTGCGCCAGCTCCGCGCCCTTGGCATCGCGGCTACGCAGAATGCGCGAGACCGACAACTCCGAGTAGGAACCGTCGGGCAGCCGAGCCGCCACGTCGACGGCGTTGTGGCGGGCATAGACGCCGGGACTGGGTAGCGGGGTGGGGTGCCCGCCCGCCCGGAACCGCTCCTGAGAGAGTTCGCGCTGGGTCTTGCGACGCTCGAAGCGTTCCCGGTGGGCCAACACCATGGCGCCGACGGCGGCCGTGATGAGCAGCGCACTGGTCAGTTCGAAAGCCCACAGATAGCGGGAGAAGATCAGCGCCGCCAGGCCCTCGACGTTGCCGTTGGAGTTGGCGGCGCTCAGCCCGGCGAAACCGCCGGCCGCCACGTTGCCGATGGCGCCGACCAGCAGGACGCCGAACCCGACGCCGGTAACCACTGCGGCAACGCGTTGTCCGCGCAGCGTCTCCTTCAACGATTCCGCGGAATCGACTCCGATGAGCATGAGCACGAACAAGAACAGCATCATGACCGCGCCGGTGTAGACCACCACTTGGACCACACCCAGGAACAGCGCATCTTGGATCATGTAGAACACCGCGAGGATGATCATCGTCATCGCCAGGAACATCGCCGAATAGACCGCGTTGACGGCCAGCACCACGCCGAGCGCGCCGATCAGCGCGATGGCTCCCAGCACCCAGAAAGTGACCGCTTCGCCGGTGGAGGTGCGGGTGATGACGTCGGAGGCGACATTCGAGGCCAGCATCGCCGTCACCGGGAGTCTCCGGATTTCTGGCTCTGCCGCAAGCCGTCCGGGGTCACGTTGCCCAGGTAATAGTCCTTGTCGGTGGCGCCGGGGGTCCGGGGATGCGGCGGGGCGGTCATTTCGGGCAGCAGCGGAGCCAGCAGGCGGTCCTTCTCGTAGATCAGGTCGGCCCGGTTGTCGTCGGCCATCTCGTAGTCGTTGGTCATCGTCAGCGCCCGGGTCGGGCAGGCCTCGATGCACAGACCGCAGCCGATGCAGCGTAGGTAGTTGATCTGATACACCCGGCCGTAGCGTTCGCCGGGCGAGAACCGCTGCTCCTCGGTGTTATCGGCGCCCTCGACGTAGATCGCGTCGGCCGGGCACGCCCAGGCGCACAATTCGCAGCCAATGCACTTCTCCAGGCCGTCCGGGTAGCGATTCAGTTGGTGGCGCCCGTGGTAGCGCGGCGCGACGGGTCCCGGTTTCTCCGGATATTCCTCGGTGACGGTCTTTTTGAACATCGAACCGAGGGTGACGCCGAATCCTGCAACGGCGTCGAGGAATTTAGCCACGTGCGTTCTCCTTGCTGGCACCGACAGGCAGCGGCGGTGTCGGGAAAGCCGATTCGCTGTCAACGGTTGTTCGGTCGGGGCGTTTACGGTTTTCGCGTTCCATCGCCCGGATGCTGGGGGTGGTGAATGGCTTGCGCAGGGATAGCACCAGCAGCGCCGCGACGACCAGGCTGCTGATCACCAGATACAGCATCCAGTGGTCGTTGCCCTGGTTGCGCATCGAGCGGATCACCGCGGCGATCATCACCCAGACCAGGGAGACGGGGATCAGCAACTTCCAACCGAGCGCCATGAATTGGTCGTAGCGCAGGCGGGGCAGCGTGGCCCGCAGCCAGAAGTAGATGAACAAAAAGCCCCACACCTTGGCGGTGAACCACAGCAGCGGCCACCAGCCGGTGTTGGCGCCGCTCCACATGTTCAGTGGCCATGGCGCATGCCAGCCGCCCAGGAACATCGTTGCGGCGAGCGCGGAAACCGTTGTCATGTTGACGTATTCGGACAGCATGAACATCGCGAATTTCAGCGAGGAGTATTCGGTGTGGAAGCCGGCGACCAGCTCGCCCTCGGCCTCGGGTAAGTCGAAGGGGGCGCGGTTGGTTTCACCGACCATCGCGATCAGGTAGACCACGAACGACGGCAGCAGCAGGAAGATGTACCAGATCCGGTCCTGTGCGGCGACGATCTGAGACGTCGACATGCTGCCGGCGAACAGGAACACGGTCGCGAAGGACAGGCCCATCGCCACCTCGTAGGAGATGACTTGGGCGGTCGAACGCACCCCGCCCAGCAACGGGTAGGTGGATCCCGACGCCCAGCCGCCCAGCACGATGCCGTACACGCCGATCGCCGACAGCCCGAGAATGAACAGCACGGCGACCGGAAGATCAGTGAGCTGCAACGGGGTTCGGTGGCCGAACACCGACACCTCTGGGCCGAAGGGAATGAACGCGAACGCGGTGAATGCCGGGATCACTGATATGACGGGCGCGACGAAGTAGACGAACCGGTCGATGCCGCGTGGGGTGATGCTCTCCTTGAGCGCCAGCTTGATTCCGTCCGCCAAGCTCTGCAGGGCGCCCTTGGGCCCCACCCGGTTGGGTCCGGGCCGCAACTGCATGCGCCCGAGCAGCTTTCGCTCCACCAGGATGGCCACCAACACCGTCAGCATGAGGAACACGAAGATGGCGACGGCCTTGGCCAGCACCAGCCACCACGTATCGTGCCCGAACAAGCTCATTGGCGCGGCTCCTCTTGGTGCGACGGTGCGCAGTCGTACGTCGATGTCGGCGTGTCCAGGTACCGACACGCACGCTCGCGGCGACGGGTCATTTGCTCACCTCGATCTTGACAACAGCGCCGACGGTGACGCCGAGTTGGCGGTGCACCGCGGAACCCTCGGAGTTCAGCGGCAGCCACACGACCCGATCCGGCATGTCGGTGATGTTGAGCGGCAACGTGATCGAGCCACGAGACGTGCGAACCGTGACGTCGTCGCCGTCGGCAGCGCCGATTTCGGCGGCCGTGTCGGCGGACAACCGCACTACCGGGTGGCGGGCGGTGCCGGCCAGATGTGGTTCGCCGTCTTGCAGGCGGCCCGCATCCAGCAGCATTCGCCATCCGCTCAACAGTGCCTGGCCGGCCTCGGGTTCGGCGACCGCGCCGGCGTCAACTTTCGGGCTGGCTGCGTGCTTGCCCTCCCAGACCCCCAACGTGGACAGTTCGGCGCGGGCCGCTTCGACGGTGGGCAGTCCCAGGTCGATGCCCATCTCGTCGGCCAACGTGTCGAGGACCCGGTGATCGGATTGACCGGCCTGCGCGATGGTTCCGCGTAGTGCCGGTTCGAACCCGCGGTAGCGGCCTTCCCAGTTGACGAATGCGCCGGCCTTTTGGGTGGTCGGCGCCACGGGCAGGACCACGTCGGCGCGTTCCGTGACGGCGCTGTGCCGCAGTTCCAGGCTCACCACGAATTCGGCGGCGTCCAGCGCGGCCAGCACCGCGTCGGGATCAGCGAAGTCGGCGGGTTCCACCCCGCCGACCAGCAGCGCGCCCAGTGTGCCCTCGGCCGCGGCGGCCAGTATGTCCCGGGCGTCTCGCCCAGCCGCCGAAGGCAGTTCGTCGACGTGCCAGGCCGCGCTGACCTGTGCGCGCGCGCTGTCGTCGGCGACGGGACGGCCGCCGGGCAACAGATTGGGCAGGGCGCCGGCTTCCAACGCGCCACGCTCGCCGGCGCGGCGGGGCACCCAGGCCAGCCGGGCCCCGGTGGCATCGGCCAGCCGGGCCGCGGCGGAAAGACCGCCGGGGACCGCAGCCAGCCGCTCGCCGACCATGATCACCGCTCCGGCGGTGCTCAGCAGATCACCGATCTCACCGGTGGCCAGTCCGTCCAGCGTCGACGGTTCGGCGCCGGGGGCCGTCTTGAGCAGTCGGCCGTTGATCTTGCTCAGCGCCCGGGTGGCGAACGGGGCGACTGCGTACACCGGGAGTGCACGCTTGCGGGCGGCCTTGCGCAACCGCAGGAACACGATGGGCGACTCTTCTTCGGGCTCGAACCCGACGAGCAGGACCACCGGCGCGGACTCCAGATCCGCGTAGCTCACGGTGACCGGACGACCGGCGATGCGGGCCGCCAGGAAGTCCGCCTCCTCCGCCGAGTGTGGGCGCGCCCGGAAGTCGATATCGTTGCTGTCCAACGCGATTCGGGCGAACTTGGCGTAGGCGTAGGCGTCTTCCCAGGTGGCCCGGCCACCGACCAGCACACCCGCGCGGCCGCGGGCGGCTTGCAGTCCCTGCGCCGCGGCGACCAGCGCATGTGCCCAGGACGCCGGTACCAACGAGCCGGTCGCATCCCGCACCAGCGGGGTGGTGAGCCGGTCAGGTTGGGTGGCGTAGGTGAACGCCCACCGGCCCTTGTCGCAGTTCCACTCCTCGTTGACTTCGGGGTCGTCACCGGCCAGCCGGCGCAACACTTTGCCGCGGCGGTGGTCGGTGCGCATCGAGCAACCCGAGGCGCAGTGTTCGCACACGCTGGGACTGGACACCAGGTCGAACGGGCGAGCCCGGAATCGGTAGGCCGTGCCGGTCAGCGCGCCCACCGGGCAGATCTGCACGGTGTTGCCGGAGAAGTAGGAGTCGAACGGTTCGTTGGCGTAGATCCCGACCTGCTGCAGCGCGCCGCGCTCCTGCATGTCGATGAACGGATCACCGGCGATCTGCTCGGAGAATCGCGTGCAGCGGGCGCACAGAATGCAGCGTTCCCGGTCCAGCAGGACCTGCGCGGAGATGTTGATGGGCTTGGCGAAGGTCCGCTTGGGGTCGGTGTAGCGAGATTCCTCCCGGCCGTTGGACATTGCCTGGTTCTGCAACGGGCACTCACCGCCCTTGTCGCACATCGGGCAGTCCAGCGGATGGTTGATCAGCAGGAGCTCCATCACCCCGTGCTGGGCTCGGTCGGCAGCCTCCGAAGTCAGCTGAGTGCGCACCACCATGTCGTCGGTGGCGACGGTGGTGCACGACGCCAAGGGCTTGCGTTGGCCCTCGACCTCCACCAGGCACTGCCGGCACGCTCCGACCGGTTCCAGCAACGGGTGGTCACAGAACCGGGGAATCTGAATTCCCATCAGCTCGGCCGCGCGAATCACCAAAGTGCCCTTGGGCACGCTGATTTCGGCACCGTCGATGGTCAGGGTCACCATCTCCGGCTGAGCTACCCGATTCTCGGTGTCGGCTGTCTGGGTCACGCATTCACTCCGTCCAACGAAAGCATGGAATCGCGCGGGTCGAACGGGCAGCCGCCTCGTTCCACGTGGGCGAGGTACTCGTCGCGGAAGTACTTCAGCGACGACATCACCGGGCTGGCGGCTCCATCTCCCAACGCGCAGAAGGACTTTCCGAGAATCGCGTCGGAGATGTCCATCAGCTTGTCCAGGTCCTCACGGGTACCCTTGCCGGTTTCCAGCCGCTCATAGATCTTGTCCAGCCAGAACGTGCCTTCTCGGCAGGGCGTGCATTTCCCGCACGATTCGTGCATGTAGAACTGGGTCCAGCGGCGCACCGCGCGCACCACACAGGTGGTCTCGTCGAAAATCTCGAGCGCCTTGGTGCCCAGCATCGAGCCGACCCCGCCCACGCCCTCATAGTCCAGCGGCACGTCGAGGTGCTCATCGGTGAGCAGCGGAGTGGAGGAGCCGCCGGGTGTCCAGAATTTCAGCCGGTGACCGGCGCGTACTCCGCCGGCGTAGTCGAGCAGTTCACGCAACGTGATGCCCAGCGGTGCCTCGTACTGGCCGGGCCGGGTGACATGCCCGGACAACGAATAGAGCGTAAAGCCAGGCGATTTCTCGCTCCCCATGGAACGGAACCAGTCGACACCGTTGCGGATGATCGGGGGGACGCTCGCGATCGTTTCGACGTTGTTGATCACCGTCGGGCAGCCGTAGAGTCCGGCGACGGCGGGGAAGGGTGGGCGCAGCCGCGGCTGGCCGCGACGGCCTTCCAGCGAGTCGAGCAAGGCGGTTTCCTCGCCACAGATGTATGCGCCGGCGCCCGCGTGCACCACCAATTCCAGGTCGAAGCCCGAATCGTTGATGTTGCGCCCGAGATATCCGGCGGCGTAGGCCTCGGCGACGGCGTTCTGCAGTCGGCGCAGCACCGGCAGCACCTCACCGCGCACATAGATGAACGCGTGACTGGCCCGGATCGCGTAGGAGGCGATGATGACGCCTTCGATCAGCAGGTGCGGGGTCGCCAACATCAGCGGAATGTCTTTACACGTACCGGGTTCGGACTCGTCGGCGTTGACCACCAGGTAGTGCGGCTTGGCTGCCGGGCCGCTGTCACCTTGCGGGATGAACGACCACTTGGTGCCCGTGGAGAATCCCGCGCCGCCCCGGCCACGCAGCCCGGAGTCCTTGACCGCGGCGATGACGTCATCGGGCTCCATGGCCAGTGCCTTCTGCAAACCCTGGTAGCCGCCGTGGCGTTGATAGGTGGCGAGCGTCCAGGATTCTGGGTCATCCCAGTAGCTGGTGATCACCGGTGTGAGCGGCGTTGCGGGAGAGGCGGTCATCGCTGGTCCTCCGGTGCCGGCGGCGCCTGCATGCCGTTCTCCTGGGCTACCCGCAACCCGGCCAAGGTCGCCGCGCCCGGACCGCCTTGTCCCTCGTCGGGACGCTCGTCGGGCAGCCCGGCCAGGATGCGCGACGTTTCCCGGAACCCGCACAGCGGAGCGCCGCGAGTGGGCGCCTTCGGTGTGCCGGACCGCAGCGAGTCGACGAGTTCACGCGCCGAATCAGGTGTTTGGTTGTCGAAGAACTCCCAGTTGACCATCACCACGGGCGCGTAATCGCATGCCGCGTTGCACTCGATGTGCTGCAGGGTGACCGAGCCGTCTTCGGTGGTTTCGTCGTTGCCGATGCCGAGGTGGTCTTTGATGGAGTCGAAGATCGCGTCGCCGCCCATCACCGCGCATAGCGTGTTGGTGCACACCCCGACCAGGTAGTTACCGGTCGGCCCGCGCCGGTACATGGTGTAGAAACTGGCCACCGCGGACACCTCGGCGCCGGTCAGACCCAGTTGCTCGCCGCAGAATTCGAGTCCCGCGGGGGTCAGGTAAGAATCTTCGGCCTGCACCAGGTGCAGCAACGGCAGCAGCGCCGAACGCTTGTTGGGGTAGCGGCCGATGATGTCCTTGGCATCGACCTCCAGCCGCGCCCGCACCTCGGGTGAATAGGACTGCGGCGCACCGTCGACCACGAACTGGTTGGGTTCGTCCGATGGGGGACCGAGTCGCAGGAAAACCCGCTCGCCGCTGCCGCTTACATTGGGTTCACTCATCGGTCGACCCCACCCATGACCGGATCGATGCTGGCGACCGCGGTGATCAGATCGGCAACCATACCGCCCTCGCACATGGCGGCGACCGACTGCAGATTGGTGAACGAGGGGTCGCGGTAATGAACCCGGTAGGGCCGGGTTCCCCCGTCGCTGACCATGTGCACACCGAGTTCCCCGCGGGGTGATTCGACCGCCACGTACACCTGGCCCGCGGGAACGCGGATGCCTTCGGTGACCAACTTGAAGTGGTGAATCAACGCTTCCATCGAACTGCCCATGATCTTCGCGATGTGCTCGGGTGAGTTACCCATGCCGTCGGCGCCCACCTTGAGGTCGGCCGGCCACGCGATCTTGCGGTCTTCCACCATCACCGGGCCGGGCCGCAACTTGTCCAGACACTGCTCGACGATCTTCACCGACTCCCACATTTCCTTGACGCGAATGATGTAGCGCCCGTAAGCATCACAGGTGTCGGCGGTGATCACGTCGAATTCATAATTTTCGTATCCGCAGTAGGGTTCGCTCTTGCGCAGGTCGTGCGGCAGCCCGGTGGAGCGCAGGATCGGACCGGTGATGCCCAGGGCCATGCACCCGGCCAGGTCCAGGTAGCCGACGTCCTGGGTGCGGGCCTTCCAGATCGCGTTCTCGTTGAGCAGTTCGCCCATCTCACGCAACGGTTTCCGCAGTTCCTTGAGGGCCTCACCGATCGTGGTGACCGCGTCGGGCGGAAGGTCCTGGGCCAGGCCTCCGGGCCGGATGTAGGCGTGGTTCATCCGCAACCCGGAGATCGCCTCGAAGATGTTGAGGATGATCTCGCGGGCCCGGAAGCCGATGAACATCGCTGTCATCGCGCCCAGTTCCATGCCGCCGGTCGCCAACGCGACCAAATGCGAGGAGATGCGGTTCAATTCCATCAGCATGACCCGGATGACATTGACCCGCTCCGGAATTTCGTCGGTGATACCGAGCAGCTTTTCCACACCCAGGCAGTACGCCGCCTCGTTGAAGAACGGAGAAAGGTAGTCCATCCGGGTGACGAAGGTGACGCCCTGGGTCCAATAGCGGTACTCGAGGTTCTTCTCGATCCCGGTGTGCAAGTAGCCGATTCCGCAGCGGACCTCGGTGACCGTCTCGCCTTCGATCTCCAGGATCAGCCGCAACACCCCATGCGTGGACGGATGCTGGGGACCCATGTTGACCACGATGCGTTCACCGGGGTCCGCGCTGCGAGCGGCGTCGATGATCTTGTCCCAGTCCTGACCGCCGGCGACCAGGACAGTTTCGGTGTCGGTCATAGTGTCTCGATCTCAATCATCAGTTGTAACCGCGCCGTTCGTCGGGCGGAGGTATCTGCGCACCCTTGTATTCGACCGGGATGCCGCCCAGCGGATAGTCCTTGCGCTGCGGGTGTCCGTGCCAGTCGTCGGGCATCTCGATCCGGGTGAGTGAGGGATGCTCGTCGAAGATGATCCCGAAGAAGTCGTAGGTTTCCCGCTCGTGCCAGTCATTGGTCGGATAGACCTTGAACAGCGACGGAATGTGCGGATCACTGTCCGGGGCAGACACTTCCAGACGCAAACGACGATTATGCGTGATCGACTTGAGTGGGTAGACGGCGTGCAACTCCCGGCCCGTCTCGTTCGGGAAGTGCACGCCGCTGACCCCGAGGCAGAGCTCGAAGCGCAATTTCGGTTCGTCGCGCAGACGCTGGGCGACCTGCGGCAGCATTTCCCGGCGCACGTGCAGCGTCAGCTCGTTGCGGTAGACCACGACTTTCTCTATCGCGTCACCGAAGTCGATGCCCTCGCCTTGCAGTGCCTCGGCCAGCTGGTCGGCGACGTCGTCGAAGTAGCTGCCGTAGGGGCGGGGGCTGCTACCGGGCAACGCGACCTCGCGTACCAGGCGTCCGTATCCCGAGGTGTCACCGGTACCGGAGACCCCGAACATGCCGCGGCGCACGTTGATGACTTCGCCGCCATCCGTGGGAGGCTCCGCACCGGGAGTGAGGGTGGCTCCCTGCGGGTCGTGATCCGGCGAGCTCATCGCAGCAGCCCGTGCATCTCGATGGTGGGACGCGCGGCCAACGCCGCTTGTTCGGCTTCGGCGATGGCCTTCTCACGGTTGACGCCCAGCGGCATTTCCTGAATTTTCTCGTGCAGCTTCAAGATTGCGTACAGCAGCATCTCCGGACGGGGCGGGCAGCCGGGCAGGTAGATGTCGACCGGCACAACATGGTCCACGCCCTGCACGATCGCGTAGTTGTTGAACATTCCCCCCGACGATGCGCAGACACCCATGGCGAGAACCCATTTCGGCTCCGCCATCTGGTCGTAGATCTGCCGCAACACCGGCGCCATCTTCTGACTGACCCGGCCTGCGACGATCATCAAGTCCGCTTGGCGCGGTGTCGCGGAGAACCGTTCCATGCCGAACCGGGCGATATCGAACCGGGGCCCGGCGGTCGCCATCATTTCGATGGCGCAGCAGGCCAGGCCGAACGTCGCGGGCCACAGCGAGTTCTTGCGGACGTAGCCGGCCACCTTCTCCACGGTGGACAGCAAGATGCCGCCCGGCAACTGTTCTTCGAGTCCCACGTTTTACCTCAATCCCACGTCAGGCCGCCGCGGCGCCACACATAGGCGTAAGCCACGAAAACCGTCAGCATGAACACCACCATCTCGACGAGCGCGAACGTCCCCAGTGCGTCGTAACTGACCGCCCATGGATAGAGGAACACAATTTCGATGTCGAAGACGATGAACAACATTGCGGTCAGGTAATACTTCACCGGGAACCGCTGTCCGCTGGCCGGTTGCGGGCCGTTCGCCGACGCCGAGGTATCGGTGGGTTCGATTCCGCATTCGTAGGCGGCCAGCTTCGATCGGTTGAAGCGGGAAGGGCCGACCAGGCTGGCGATCACGACCGAGACCACGGCGAAGACCGCAGCAATGGCCCCCAGCACCAAGATGGGTATGTAGACGTTCAACTTGCTCCATGATCCGTCGTACGGGCTGCCGCCCAGACGGCTGGGCGGCGGCCAGGCGGTAACCGGGCTGCTGTGACGCACCGGGCTGGTGGTCGTCACAGTGATATTCAACATAGTCGCGCGACGACTGGAGCACATGCCCGGGGTACAGGCTCATAGACACATCGCTGGTTTGCGGGTGGCTGCACGCGCCGGTGGTCCCGCTCTGGCGGCAAACCCGGAGGTAGGGGGCGCTGATCGCCATTCCAGCCTGATCCTGTGAATAAGCCGCGAACCGGCCAAAAAGAGGAGCAGTTGTTGCTAGTGTTTTGACGCACCGGGTAGTCGCAGAGCTTCCGCAAGGTCAGCGCTGACGCAGACAGCCGATCTGGGAGGGACCAAAGCCGTGAGTTTCTTTACGCTGCCGCCGGAGATCAACTCCTTGCGCATGTTCATCGGCGCTGGTACAGCGCCGATGCTGGAGGCCGCGGCCGCTTGGCAGAGTCTGGCTGCCGAGTTGGCCAGCGCGGCGGAGTCGTTCGCTTCGGTGACCGCGGGGTTGGCCGGGCAGGCCTGGCAAGGGACGGCGGCAGCGGCGATGGCCGCCGCGGCGGCGCCCTATGCGGCCTGGCTGAGCGCGGCGGCAGCGCAGTCCGCCGGGGCCGCTCAACAAGCCAACGCGGTGACAAGCATGTTCGAGGCGGCGCGGGCGGCCATCATTCACCCGCTCGAGGTGGAGGCCAACCGCAACTCGTTCGTCCAACTGGTCATGTCGAACATTTTTGGCCAGAACGCGCCGCTGATCGCGCTGGCCGAAAGTCTTTACGAGCAGATGTGGGCCGCGGACGTGGCGGCCATGGCCAGCTACTACTCCGGCGCGTCCGCCGTCGCGGCGCAGATCGCGCCCTGGTCGAGCGTGCTGCAGACGCTGCCCGCGATCGGTTCGGGAATCGGCGGCGCGATCTCGGCCGCCAACGGCGCCGCTGGTGGCGCCGGTGGTGCCGGTGGTTCTGGCGGCGGCCCCGACGGCGCAGCCGCCCCGGCACCCGCCCAGGCCGACCACAATGCGGCCGCCGCAGGCGGCGGCGGTGGCGGCGCCGACTCTGCTGGTGCGGTGCCGGTGGCCAACGTCGGCGGCTACGACACCGGCAACGCCGGCGCGACATTGCTCCAGGGCGGCCCGAGCGCAGGCGACGCGAGTGCGATCGGCCCGACCACGCCGCCAAGCACCTTTGCCAACACCGGCGCGGGGGGCGGCCCGGGCGGTATCAGCGGCTTCCCGCTGCCGATTCCGATGACTGGCGCCAACAGCGGCCGTGCCGGTTTCGCCAGCGATCTGATCGCGCCGAAGGACACCGCACCGACCGGAGCGTCGGCCAAGGTGCCCGAACCGCAGGCCGCGCCTCCGGTGGAAGCCGAGGAAGCAGCGCCACGCATGGCGGTGCTGCCCAACGCCGATCCCGACATCGCAGCGAAGGCGGCCCCCGGCGTGGCACCCCAAGCGGCGCCGACGACCGCTTCCGGAATTCCCGAGTCCCCGCTGCGGGCCGGAGTTCCGGTCCCGGGCACGGCCGACGATGAACAAGCCGCCGAAAAGCCACTCACCCTGCGGCCGGAAGCGACCGGGGAATTGCGGCCTCAGGTGGTGCAGGAAGAGGAGCCGCAGATCCAGGTGCGCGGCGCCTGACGGCTACTCGCTACAGCGCGGGCGCCCGAAGCAGGTCCAGCACTGTCCGGCCCAGCACGATGGGGTCGAGGGGATGCGGCACCGCCGCCTCGGCGCGTGACCAGCTGGCCAACCAGGCGTCGTCCGGACGGCCGGTGAGCACCAGAATCGGTGGGCAGTCCGTCAACTCGTCCTTGAGCTGTTTGGCGATCCCCATGCCTCCGGTCGGCGACGCTTCTCCGTCCAGGATGGCCAAGTCGATGCCACCTTCGTCCATCGTCTGGATCACCATCGGTCCGGTTGCCACTTCCACGTAGCTCAACTCGGGCAGGTCGGGATGCAGCTGCTTGCCCAAAGCCCGCATCACTTCTTCGCGAGTCTGAACGTTGTCGCTGTAGACCAGGATTCGCAGGTGGTCGGAGTTGGCGCTGGAATCGGGCACGGTGCAGATGCTACTGGTAAGTGCTCGGCTCTCGGGCACCCGCTGGTTCGAAGATCAATTCGGCCGCCACCTTTGCCGTCTCGCTGACCATCCCGGCTTTGTTCCAGTTCACCCCGAACTTGGCGCGGTCGAGCTGGCCTTCCCCGGCGATCCGCACCGAGCCGTCATCGAACTCGGTGACGGTCACGGGAAACGCCACCGATTCGGTGTTGCCCTTGATGGTGAACCGGGCCTGCAGATCGGCTCCCCGGCCTGCGGTGGGCTGTAACCCGGTGACCTCGACGCTGATCTGCGGGAAGCGTTCGGCGTCGAAGAAGTCGGCGGAGAGCAGGTGCTTGTCGCGCCGGCGGATGCCGGTGTCGATCGAGGCGACGCGGATGTCGACCCGGCCCGATACCGCGCCGCCGTCGGCCAGTTCGCCGGCTGCGCTGAACTCGGTCCACTTGCCTTTGACGTTCACCAGGCCCCACATGTTCCTGATCTTGAAGGTGATGGTCGACCGATCGGGCACCAGGGCCCAGGCCCCGGCCGCGTCGGGGTCTCGCAACAAGGTCTCCAGCGTGGTCATCGGGTGCTCTCTAGCAGGGGGGCGATGTCGGCGGGGTCGAAGTATTCGTCGATTCGGTTGATCAGACCATCCGCATCGAGCTTGATGACGATGCAGACGCGCATGGAGATTGATTGTGCTGCATGCCCCGTCGCATGCAAAAGGTGCTGCTGGACAAAGCCCGCCACACCGGCGTCGTCGAACAGTTGTCGGTCGAGTATCTCGTAACGGCGGTCGCTGGTGGCCGAGACGAACCAGTCGATGACCCGCAGCGCCCGCGCCTTGTCATTGTCCCGACGGGTGCCGACTCGCCACACCAAAATGTCGTCGCTCCACAGCCGGGCAACGGCCGCCACGTCGCTGCGCTCGATCGCAGTGAACAGCCGGTCGGCCACCTCGAGGATGATGCTCCTAGTAGGCATGGCGCTGACTCCTATTCGCTGTCGTATCCGGGATGAGCGATCGCCAACCGATGCCGCACCAGCGTGCGCAGACAGGCGACCACCTCGCCGGCGCGTCCGTCGAGCTCACCGGCTCGGATTGCCGCGGCGAGCGCGGCCTCATCGGGGTAGCCCACCTCGGCAAGTGGTGCGACGAAGTCGTGGGCGGACAACAGTTCGCGTTGCACCATGCGCAACGCGTTGGCCGCGACCCTGGCATGAAAGTTGACCTGTCCCTCGGTCGCCGCCCGCACATCGCCTTCTAAGAATTCGGCGACTGCCGCGACCAATTCGGCCGCCGTCGGGCGTCCGTGCAGCGCATCGCCGGTTGTCATGCGCTGGCCCTCTCGTCGAGCAGAGTGAGTAGGTCCCATTCCGTTTCACACACCCGCCGGCCAATGGTGGCCAACTCCACCGAGCGGGCCTGTCCGCTCAGGTGTCGTTCGGCCTGATGCCGGCAGATGATGCCCCAGCGCAGCGTGGCGAGCACCAGCCACCAGTGAAACGCCCCCCGGTCGACGGCAGTGGTGCTGGCCTCCTCGTAGGCCTGCAGGAAAGTTTCGATGCTGCCCAGCCCGCCCGCGCCGCGGCTGACCGGGGCGCCGAAACGCCAGGCTCGGATACAGAACCAGGCCAGGTCTTCATAAGCAGTGCCGACGTGAACCAGCTCCCAGTCGAGCACCGCGGCCAGATTCGACCTGTCGACAATGAGGTTGCCCATCCGAAAATCGCCGTGTACCAACACCGCCGACGCTGGCGGCGGTCGATGAGCCGCCAGCCAACGGAATGCCCACTCGAAGGTGGCGGTGGTGTCGCCCATGGCGTCGAGTCGCTCGCGCCATTGGCCTAGTTGGTCGTCGCGTTCCAGGCTGGGATCGGTCGTGTCGGCACGATGGATGGCTGCCAGCGCTTGCGCGCACTGGCGCAGCAGCCGCTGGCGCCCGGCTTCGTCGAGTTGACGTTCGATGCGGCGGACGATGGTCTCGCCCTTGATCTCCGCGCAGATGAGGAATGGATTGCCCAGGGCGGCAGGTGAATCCGATGCAGTGAGGATGTCGGGTACCGGCGCTCCGGCCGCCGCGGCGGCGGCCTGCACGCGCGCCTCCAACTCCATTCCGGCGTGGACGTCATCGGGCGGGCCGATCCGCAAAATCAATCCTCGGCGCTGGGCACCGGTTACGGCGTCAAACGCCCACGTGCTGCGGCTCGCACCACCGGTCAACGCGCGCAGATTCTCGACTGCGACCTGCTCGCCGAGTACGGATCGCAGCACGGCCGGCAGGCGCTCGGACAAATGTGTGGTCACTTTTTACCAAACCTGAACAGCCGCTGCGCGACTCGACGCATCTGGATTTCTTCGGCGCCCTCGGTGATGCGGTAGCGGCGGTGATGGCGGTAGATGTGTTCGAAAGGCTCGTGGCGGCTGTAGCCCACCCCGCCGAACACCTGCATGGCTCGGTCGGCGGCGTCGCACACCAGCCGATTGGCGCGATAGTTCGCCATCGCCACCTTGTCGGAGACCTCCATATGGTGGTTGCTGTCCAAATGCGCGGCGGCGTAATACACCAACAGCCGCACCATCTGCGCCTCCGTCTGCAATTCGACCAGCGGCCACTGTACGGCTTGGTTGACCGACAGCGGTTTTCCGAAGACGTGCCGTTGCCCGGCGTATTCGACCGCGCGGTCGATGCAGTACTGGGCGGCGCCCAGGCTGCTGGCCGCTTGCCGAATCCTGTTCTCGTGCAGGAAGGTTTGGCCGACCTCCAGCCCGCGGTCCACCTCGCCGAGTACCGCTTCCTCGGGCACCCGGACGTCGGTCAGTTCGACTTCCCCGTGATCGGTCGGCATGTTGAAGGTCCACCAGTAGTAGGGCACGGCGAACCCCGGGGCGTCGGTGGGCACCAGGAACGCGGTGATGCCCAGCGGGTGTCCCGGTTCGCCGGAGGTGCGGGCGAAGACCAGATCGTGGGTGGCACGATGCACACCGGTGTTGAACCGTTTGACGCCGTTGATGATCCAGCCATCGCCGTCTCGTTCGGCGCGGGACTCCAACCAGGTGGCGTCCGACCCGTGGTTGGGTTCGGTCAGCCCAAAGGCCATCGACCGCTTACCGGTGATCAGAGCCTCGATCCACTCGGCTTTCTGCGTGTCGGTGCCGAACCGGTCCATCATGATGACCTGAGGAAAGTTGCCCACGATAGAGGACTCGTTCTGCAGGTCGTTGTGCAGCCCGAGGCCTCTGTGCGCCAAGTGTTCCCGGATGACGGCCATGTCGATGTTGGTGCCGTCGCGGCCCCCGAACTGTGCCGGCAGGCCATAGCGCAACCAGCCCGCCCGGTCGGCGCGTCGGCGCATTTCGCTGAGTAGGTCTTCCCACTCCGCACGCGGAACCCCGTCGTTGTCCCAGTCGGTGCGGGCGTGTTCTCGGCGCTTGTCGAAGTACTGGATGTGCTCGCGTTCCAGCGGCTTGATCTCGGTCTCGATGAACTCGTCCATCTCCGCAAGGACGTTCGGAAGATGTTCCGGCAGAGCGAAATCCACGGTGACTCCTTAAGCGCCGTAAAGGGTTTTCTTCCAGACGGTGGATAGGGTGGCGATGGCGTCTTCGTCGGTCATCGCGACACCGAGCCCACTGTGGCCCGACGTCCCGACGAAGACGGTGGTGAAGTTTTCGAACAGCAGCGCGATGGCGGCCGCGGTGTGTTCCGGGTGCAGCTCGTCGCCGTACCCGTGTTCTTGGGCGCGGCGGACGGACGCAGCCACCACGTCCATGCCGAATCGACGGAATCGGTTCTGCACAGCGGCGAAGCGTTGTTTGGTGGCGGCGAGCTGGGCGACCGCGATCATGATGCCGATGTTCTGTTTGAACATGTTCCAATAGCCGGTGACCACCGAGGTGAAGAAGGCATCGTCGTGAGGCGAGTCCGGCAGTCGCACGTTCGAACCCGACGGTGTCACGACGTCGTCGAGGAAGGACTGTGCCAGCGCGGCCAGCAGGTCTTCCTTGTCGGTGAAGTAGCGGTAGAACACCGCCGAGGACTTGCCCGCCGCGGAGGTGATGTCCGCCAAGGTCGTGCCGTGGAAGCCCCGTTCCGCGAACAGCTTTCGCGCTGCCTGTTCGATCGCCTCTCGGGTCTGGCGGCCTTTGGCGCTGAGCGTTCGCGGTGCCTGGGGGGTCGACATCAGGTGCGAATCCGGTCCCCGGCACGCAACACGGCGCTGGGTAACTCGTGGCCGACCACCGATTGCGCGACCCGGGCCGCCGTGACGGCGGCCTGCAGATCGACGTCCACATCGATATCGCTGTCGGTCAACAGATAGACCAGGTCCTCGGTGGCGATGTTGCCGGTGGCACCCGGGGCGAACGGGCATCCACCCAGCCCGCCAACCGAGGCGTCCAATCGGGTGACTCCCGCACTGACCGCCGCGTAGGCGCTGGCCAACCCCGATCCGCGGGTGTTGTGGAAGTGTCCGCCGAGTGGCAGGTCTCCGATCACCGGACGAAGTTGCGCGATCAGCGAACTCACTCGTCCGGGGGTGGCGGTGCCAATGGTGTCGGCGATCGAGAACCGGTCCGCTACCTGGTCGCGCGCGGCCGCGCCAATATCGAGGACCCGCTGCGGGGGTGTCGGTCCGTCGAATGGACAATCCCACGCGGTAGCGACGATGACCTCGACGGTGGCGTCACCGTCGTGAGCGATCGCAACGATGTCGCTGATCTGTTTGACGGCCTCGGCGCTGTTGCGTCCGACGTTGGCTTTGCTGAACGCGTCGCTGGCGGCCACCACGTACTCGATTGAGCGCAGCCCGGCCGCAATCGCCCGGCGCGCGCCGTTGGGACTGGCCACCAGTGCGGAGAATTCGATATCGGGGTAGTGGTGCAATTCGGCTGCGAGTTCTGCCGCGTCGGCCATCGACGGCACCTTCGACGGCGAGACGAAGGCGGTGGCCTCCACTTCACGAACTCCGGTGGCCGCGACCGCGGCGAGTAACTCCAGTTTGGCCGACAACGGAATCGGCTTTTCGATCTGCAGGCCGTCGCGCAGCGACACCTCGCGGATGTCGACGTGAGTCATAGCACCTCCTCGGCGCGCAGCGCTGCGATCTCCTCGGCGGTCTTGCCCAACAGACCAAGGTAGACCTCGTCGTTGTGTTGGCCGGGACGCGCGGGTCCGGCGGAGCGGACGCGGCCAGGGGAGTCCGAAAGCACCGGCACGACGCCGGGTCCGAGCACCGGGCGGCCGATCCGTTCGTCGTAGTGTTCGACGAGCATGTCGCGGGCCCGCAGTTGTGGATCGTTGACCACTTCGGCGACGGTGTTGATCGGCCCGGCGATCACGCCTGCGGCGCTGAGGGTTTCGATGATTTCACAGGGCTCCCGTTCGGCGGCCCAAGCGCCGATGATGATGTCGAGTGCGTCCTGATTGCGTCCACGCGCGCCATGGGTCGCGAACCGCTCGTCGATAGCCAATTCGGGACGGTCCATGGCCTGGCATAGGCGCGCGAACACGGTGTCCTGGTTGGCCGCGATCACCACCCAGGAGTTGTCCGCGCTGCGGTAGATGTTCGACGGCGCAATGCCTTCCAGCCTGGTGCCCGACGGTCCGCGCACCACACCGCCGACGTCGTAATCCGGGATCGTGGATTCCTGCACTGCCAGACACGACTCGGTCAACGCGACGTCGACCACCTGGCCACGTCCCGTCACGGTGCGGCGATACAGCGCGGCCAACGCGCCTTGGGCGCCGAACATGCCGGCCAAGGTGTCACCCAGAGACAGGGCCAGCCGCGGCGGGGGACCACCCGGGAAACCGTTGAGGTGACGCAGTCCGCTGGCCGCCTCGGCGACCGAGGCGTATCCGGCCTTGTGTGCGTCGGGGCCGGTCTGGCCGTATCCAGAGACGCGGACCAGAATGATGCCCGGGTTGCGTTCGCTCAGCACGTCGTAGCCGAGATTCCAGCGCTCCAGCGTCCCGGGGCGGAAGTTCTCCACGATGATGTCGGATTGCTCCACCAGTTCCAGGAACAGTTCGCGTCCGCGCGGTCGGCGCAGATCCAGTGTGACGGCCCGTTTGTTGCGGGCGTGCACGGTCCAAAACACGCGCTCGCCGTCGACTTCGGCCTGCCCCCAGGTGCGCAGCGGGTCCGGTGCACCGGGCGGCTCCACCTTGATGACGTCGGCGCCCATGTCACCGAGCAGCCTGCCGGCGAACGGACCGGCAATCAGCGTGCCCAGTTCGAGTACCCGAATGCCGTCCAGCGGCCCGGTCGGTTGATCCGCCGTCACTCGAGCCTCGCAAACTCGCGCAGCGTCAGCCAGTCGGTGACGATCTCGACGGCCTGCCGCAGCTTGTCGCGCTGGTCAGGTCCGGCGTAATAATGGGTCGCGCCAGGGATCTCGTACATCTCCTTGTCGGGATGCCCGATGGCTTCGAAGAGCCGACGGGTGTGGCTGGGTGTGCAGGCGTCATCGGCCAGATTACCGATCACCAACGCCGGGATCGCAAGGTCACGTCCGCATGCCACGCCGTCGCCACGGGCGTCGTCGTAGCTCCACTGGGAGAGCCAGCCGCGCAGCGTCGAAAACCTTGCCAGCCCAACTGGACTCATGTTGACCACTTGTGGATCACCCAAGTAGCAGGTGTTCGGGGCGCGTTCGTTGGGATCGACGGCGGGGTCCAGCCAGCGCGGGTCGGCCATGGTGCCGTGTACGACGAAGCCGAACTCGTCGTTCGGGCGGCCCGCGGCCCTCAATTCCGCGAGCTTGCCTTTGACCCAGGCGGTGATGCGCCTATTGCGGTCGATCTGCGCCTGGCGGTACCGGTTTAAGAACTCCGGGGTGTAGGGCGGTCGGTTGGGGTTGTCGGGGTTGTACAGATCCAGCTCAGTGTCGCGTTGGGCGGGATCGGACTCGTCGAGGATCGATGCGTCCAGCCATTCGGTCAGCGTGCCGTGGCGGCTGACATGGGCGGCCAGGAGCATGATGGCGTCGGCCGGGGGCAGGTCAAGTGCGGTGAGGTCGGGGCCGTCACCGGATGGACTGCAGGTGATGGTCGGGTGTTGTGCCTGTTGTTGGTAGAAAAGCGACAGCGACCCGCCGCCACTCCATCCGGCCAGCACCACTTTCTGGTAGCCGAGGCGGTTTTTGGCGTCCTTGATGCATTCGCCGAGGTCCTCGACCACCTTCTCCATGAGCAGCGCCGAGTCGTTGCCGCGAAACCGGCTGTTGCAGTAGATGACATGGTGCCCGGCCCGGGCCAGCGCGGTGATCATCGGCAGGTAAGCACCACCGCCGATCGGGTGCATGAACACCAGCACGGTGTCCGAGGGCTTGTCTCGGGGCTTGAGCAGGAAACTCTCCAGCACGGTGATTTCCGCCAGCCCGCCGTAGACGTCCCGAACGCCCGAATTATTCTGGAAAGCAACGAGATAGGGGATTCGATCGTAGTCGTACTTCGCGGCTCCGGCCATCAGTGTTGTCCTAGATCGTGGTCCAGCACCTCGGGCGAGGGTGTCAAGCGGCGGCGGGTGTCGATGGCGATGACCTGCCAGTCGACTCGGGCGTAATCGTCGAACTTGCGGCGTGCTCGCTCCCGCGCCTTTTCCGGTGCGCCGTGGTGAACCCCTTGCGGCGCATGGGATATAAGCCCGGGCGGCATCGGGATGCCGTAGAGCGAGCCACCGTGGAAAAACGCGATCTCGTCGTAATCGACGTTGCGGTGATACCAAGGGGTGCGTTCGGTGCCGGGCAGGCCTTCGGCGGGCTTGGGCAGGAAGTTCATCACATAGACCCCGGTAGCCTGCATGAACAGATGCACCGTGGGTGGCAGGTGGACGCTGTCGGAGGTGACGACGTTGTAATCGGCGATGTTGAAGGTGAACGCGAAGTTGTCACCGCGCCACCCTTCGACGTCGATCGGATGATGTTGATAAAACAGCGATGTCGGACCACCCTCGTGTATCAACCGCACCTCGTACTCGTCGCGGCCATCGTCGTCGAGGGGAGTCGGTTCCGGGATGGTGACTTGCGACGGGTCGAACGGGAAGTGCCGGCCCAGCGGGCCGGGCGGCGGGACCCGGAACTCGTCGGAGGACTCGACCATGAGCAGGGTGGTTTGTTGTTCGGGAACCTGTCGCCAGGTGCACGCCTTGGGCAGGTAAACCCAGTCGCCCTCGCCGTAGCGCAGCGAGCCGAACTCGGTTTCCAGCAGTCCAGCGCCCTGGTGCACGAAGCACAGCAGGTCGCCGTCGACGTGACGGACGTGCCACGGCATCGGTTCACCGCGGCGGCTCAGCGACACGCGGCAGTCGGCGTTACTGAACAGCAGTAGCGGTCCACCGGTGGCGTCGGTGGCATCGGTGGGTTTGAGTTCGCCGGCCAGCACGTCGACGGGTCGCAGCGTCCCGACCGATCGGTAGGCGGTGGGGTCGTGTCGGCGGTAGAGGTTGGCGGTCCGTCCGGTAAAGCCGCCGCGGCCCAGCTCGTCGTCCTTGAGACCGTCGAGGTCGGCATGCAGCCGCCGCGGTGTTCTGCCTTTGCGCAGGTGGACGAAGGATTCCATGCTCGCTCCAAGTGCCGGCCGGTGAGATCAACTAAAAGTGACATTAGTTTCACTTCTGTATGGCGCACAAGGGTTGGCGGTACTGCCCGCGGATCAGTCCCGGATGCGCAACACGACTTTGCCTTTTGCGCTGCGGTTCTCCAGCGACGCGATCGCGGCAGCGGCTTGGTCCAACGGATAGACCACGGGTTCGGGCGGGGAAAGCTTGCCGGAGCTGAGCAACTCCTCCAATGCGGCCCACTGCTCGGTCAGCGCACCGGGGTGCGTTCCGGTCCACGCTCCCCAGCCAACACCGACGACATCAATGTTGTTGAGCAGCAGACGATTTACCTTGACGGTGGGAATTTCGCCACCGGTGAAGCCGACGACGAGCAGTCGACCGCCGGGCGCGAGCGAGCGCAGCGAATCGGTGAACCGGTCACCGCCGACCGGGTCCACCACGATGTCGACCCCTCGGCCACTGGTCAACTCCTTGACCGTGTCTTTGAATCCGTCGGCCAGTACCACGTCGGTGGCCCCCGCCGCGGTGGCGATGTCTCCCTTTTCCTCGGTGCTCACCACGGCGATGACGCGCGACGCGCCCAGCACGGAGGCCAGTCGCAATGCCGAGGTACCGATGCCACCGGCCGCGCCATGGACCAGCACCGCCTCACCGGCGCGCAATCGGCCCCGCTCGGTCAGCGCGAAGTACACGGTCAGGTCGTTGAACAGCACCCCGGCGCCCGCCTCGAAGCTGACATTGTCGGGCAGCTTGAAGGTGCGGTCCGGTGCGAGAATTGCAACCTCGGCCATGCCGCCGGTGAGCATGGTCAGCCCGACTACCCGGTCCCCGGGTCGCACGTGCGAGTCGTCCGGTGCCGAGCGGACCACTCCGGCGATCTCGGCGCCCAGCACAAACGGCGGGTCGGGCCGGTACTGATAGAGCCCGCGGGTGAGCAGCGCATCGGGGAAGGCGACCCCGGCCGCCTGCACCTCGACGACGACACCGTCGCCACTGGGTTCGTCAACCTCGGTCACCTCGACCGCGTCTGGACCATCGAGCCGAGTCACCCGTGCCGCGCGCATGCCACCTCCGTTGTCGAGAAACCCCGGTCGCCTCAATCTAGAACCCGTCGGCGACCCGCACCACAGCACGCCCGGTGAAGGCGCCTTCGCGTAGTTGGTCGAGCACGCCGACAACGTCCTTCACGTCGACCTCCGTGGTGATCTCGGCCAAATGGCGGGGCCGCAGCGAGTCACCCAGACGTGCCCACAACTCGCGTCGCGGACCGATGGGTAGCTGAACCGAGTCCATGCCCAACAAGGCAATGCCACGCAGAATGAATGGCATCACCGTGGTGTGCAGGGCCGGGCCGCCGGTCAACCCGCTGGCGGCTACCGCGCCGCGGTAATCGATGGCGCTGAGCACGGCGGCGAGGGTGGCCCCGCCGACGCAATCCACCGCGCCGGCCCAGCGGGTCTTGGCCAGCGGCCGCGGCTTGGCGTCGGGGTCGGCGGGCAGCCGACCGATAACCTCTGCCGCGCCAAGCTGTTTCAAGCGTTCCGCGGCCTCGGTCTTGCCCGTGGACGCCACCACCTGATAGCCGGCGCCGGCCAACAAGTCCACGCTGACCGTGCCGACCCCACCGGAGGCGCCGGTCACGACGACCGGGCCGGCGTCGGGCCGTACGCCCCAGTCGATCAGAGCCTGCACGCTCATCGCCGCGGTGAAACCGGCCGTACCGATGGCCGCACCTTCCCGCGGGTCCAGCGCGCCCAGCGCTACCACCTGGTCGGCGGGTAGTCGGGCGTATTCGGCGTAACCGCCGTGATGGCCCGTCCCGATTTGATACCCGTGGGCCAAGACGTGGTCACCGACCGCGAACTCCGGTGACTGGGACTCGACCACCTCACCGGTGAGGTCGATGCCCGGCACCACCGGATAGTTGCGCACGACGCCGCCGCCGGCGGTCAACGCCAGTGCGTCTTTGAAGTTGGCACTGGAATACAGCACCCGGATTGTCACCTCGCCGGGCGGGAGATCCGAGCGGTTCAGGTTCTCGACCGACGCGGTGATCCGGTCCTCGTCTTGGCGCGCCACCAGCGCACGAAACGTATCCATGCCTCCGACGCTAACCTCATGCCATGGATTCCTTCGCACTCGGTCGCTTCACCGTCGCCCGTATCGGCTTCGGCGCAATGCAATTGCCCGGCCCGGGCGTCTTCGGGCCACCCCGGGATCGTGACGAGGCGCTGGCCGTGCTGCGTCGGGCGGTCGAACTCGGGGTGAACCACATCGACACCGCCCAGTTCTACGGGCCCGACGTGGCTAACGAACTCATCCGCGAGGCGCTGCACCCGTACCCACACGACTTGGCGTTGGTGAGCAAGGTGGGCGGGCGCCGTGATGACGGGGGAGCCTGGCTGCCGATCGTCGATCCCGACGACTTGCGCCGCGACCTCGAAGCCAACTTGCAGACGCTCGGTGTGGACCAGTTGGCGGCGGTGAACCTGCGCCTGATGGACAGCGAGGGGCCGGATCAGCGCTTCGACGATCTGCTGGCAGTGATGATCAACGCCCGCGACGAGGGGTTGATCGGTGCCATCGGGCTCAGCGAAGTGACTCGCGACCACCTCCTGCACGCTCTCGAGCAGACCGAAATCGCTTGTGTGCAAAACGCTTTCAACCTCGTCGACCGGTCCTCGGCCCCGGTGCTACAGGAGTGCAGCGCGCGCGGTATCGCCTTCGTCCCGTTCTTCCCACTCGGGTCGGCGTTCGGAGAGACCAATCCGGTGCTGGGCAACGAGGTTGTTCAGCGCACGGCCGCCCAGCTGGGCCGTACGCCCGCCCAGGTCGCGTTGGCGTGGACATTGGGCGTGGCGCCCAATGTCCTGCTGATCCCGGGAACGTCGTCGGTCAGACACCTCGAGGAGAACATGGCGGTCGCCGATATCAAACTCGACGACGACACCCGCGAGCAGCTCAACGCCGTCGCGGCCTGATGCTGGTCCGTGCGGCCGTCGGTGACGATGCGGCCGCCTGCGTCGCGATCTACCGTCCGTATGTGTTGGACACCGTCATCAGCTTCGAGACGCAGGTGCCGACGGTCGAGACCATGGCGGCCCGCATCGCCGCCGCTGGGGAAACGCACGAGTGGTTGGTCCTCGAACACGACGGGGTGGTGGTGGGTTACGCCTACGCGCAGCAGTTCAACCCGCGCGCCGCATACCGGTGGTCGGTGGAGACGAGCGTGTACCTGGCGCAGCACCGCTTGCGCGCCGGCGGTGGACGAATGCTGTACGCCGAATTGCTACCGCGGCTCGCCGAACGCGGCTACCGGCGCGCGTTCGCCGGCATCGCGCAGCCCAACCCGGCGAGCAACAAATTTCACGAGGCCTTCGGGTTCTGGCCGGCCGGGCTCTACCGTCGGGTTGGGTGGAAAAGCGGTGCTTGGCACGACGTGCAGTGGTGGCAGCTGGACCTCATGAACGACGAGGTCGACCCGCCTCCGGACCTCGCGTGACGACCCGGGTAGCAAAGGAGACTCCAATTGCCGGCCTTTGACGAGCTGAGCGGGATGCGCCGCTGGGCTCATGCGATCCTCGACCATCACGGACGCGAGATCTACCAGACCTCGACCATGGGCGCGCTGCTCAACGGGGTGTACGAGGGAGATCTCACCATCCGAGAGTTGTTGCGCCATGGCAATTTCGGGCTCGGTACCTTCAACCGCCTCGACGGTGAAATGCTGGTGCTAGACGGCGTCTGTTATCAATTGCGCAGCGACGGCAGCGCCACCAAGGCCGATCTCGAGGAACGCACCCCGTTCGCCGCGGTGACCTGGTTCCAGCCGGACCGCATCATCGACGTGCCCCGGCCGTGCGACCGCGCCGAACTGAAATCACTGATCGACCACGCCTTGGACAGTACGAACCTCATGGTGGCCGTGCGGATCACCGGGCTGTTCCGTTCCCTTCGCACCCGCACGGTCACTGAACAGCACCCGCCGTACCGGCCGTTCACCGAAGCGACCCAGGACCAACAAGAGGTGACGTTCACCGACGTGCACGGCACCCTGGCCGGATTCCGGATGCCCGACTACGAACAGGGCATCTCGGTGGCCGGCTACCACTCACACTTCATCGACGACGAGCGCCGTCATGGCGGGCACACGCTGGACTACGAATTGGTGCGCGGGACGGTCGAAGTCGCCGTGCGCTCGGAGTTGCATCTCAGCTTGCAGCGGACGCCGGGTTTCCTGAGCGCCGACTTGGACAAGGGCGACGTGGACGATCAGATCCGGCGGACAGAGGGATGAGGCAATGACTGGCGATGCGGTTCGATCGGCGCAGCGGGTGGTAGAGACATTGAGCGCCTATGGAATTCGACATGTCTTCGGTGTCCCGGGCGCCAAGATCGACGCAATTTTCGACGCGCTGCTCGACAGCGACATCGAGTTGGTGGTATGCCGCCACGAACAGAACGCCGCCTTCATGGCGGCCGCGGTGGGCCGGCTGACCGGCACGCCGGGAATCGCGCTGGTCACCTCGGGCCCGGGCACCACCAACCTGGCGACCGGTCTGGTCACTGCTACCACCGAGCAGGACCCGATGGTGGCGATCTGCGGTGCGGTGGCGCGCGCCGATCGGCTCAAGCGCACGCATCAATCGATGGAAACGGTTGCGGCACTGAAGCCTTTCACCAAGTTCACCGGCGAGGTCACCGACCCCGACAACGTGCCGGAAGCGGTGGCCAACGCAATTCGCGCTGCCACCACGGTGCCGCGCGGTGCGGCCGCGGTGGTGCTACCCGCCGACGTGTCCAGCGCGTCGACGACAGCGGCCATCGTCCGGCCCACACCCGTGACCCGGCTCGGCGCGGCCCCGTCGGCGTCCATCGAGCAAGCGGCGCTGATGATCCGCGGCGCACGCAATCCGGTGTTATTCGTCGGCATCCGGGCCGGCGACCCGGCGCCGTGTGCGGCGTTGCGTGACTTGCTGGCCGCCACCGACCTGCCCGTGGTCGAGACCTTCCAAGCTGCCGGTGTGGTGTCCCGTGACCTGGAGGACCACTTCGTCGGTCGCGTCGGTTTGTTCCGAAACCAACCGGGCGACATCCTCATTGGGCAGGCGGACGTGTTGGTGACGGTCGGTTTCGACCCGGTCGAGTACGACCCTGGGCTGTGGAACACCGATCCGAGCCGGACCATCATTCATGTCGATGAGGTGCCGGCCGACCTGGACAACAACTATCAGCCGAGCTTGGAATTGCGCGGCGACATCGCCGCGACCCTGGCCGAGTTCACGCGACTGCTCTCCGGTCTGCGGTTGCCCGAGCCCGCCAGTTCAGCCGTCGCCGAACAGCGCGAGGCACTACGCCGAATCGACGACGAGGCAAGAAGCCATGCCCAAGGTGACGGGGGGCTGAATCCGGCGGCCATCGTGCTCAAAGTCCGGGAAGTCATCGACGACGACGCCACCATCGCCTGCGACGTCGGGTCGCACTACATCTACATGGCGCGGCACTTCCGGGTTTATCAGCCGCGCCGGCTGCTGTTTTCCGATGGGCAGCAGACGCTGGGAGTCGCGCTGCCCTGGGCCATGGCGGCGGCGCTGGTGCGCCCGGGCGGCCAAGTGGTGTCGATCTCCGGCGACGGCGGATTCCTGTTCAGTGCACAAGAATTGGAGACCGCGACCCGGCTCGGGCTGAGCCTCACCCACATCATCCTGCGCGACAACGCCTACGACATGGTGGCATTTCAAGAGCTGCTCAAATACGGCCGCAAATCCGGTGTGACGCTCGGCGACTACGACATCACCCAGTACGCCGGCGCGTTCGGAGCCAACGGAATTCGCGCGGACACGATGGAGGAGTTCACCGGCTCGCTCGAGCGGTCGCTGACCGCACCGGGCGTGACCATCATCGACGTGCCGGTCGACTACAGCCGAAACACCGAACTGTTCCAGGAACTACACGACGGGGTGGTCGACTGACTCACCCGGTACTTAGCCGCCGAGACGGCGGCCGCAGAGCCCAGGAGCTGAAAGTGAGAATGAGGAAGAACACCGGCCCGGCCGACGTGCGTATCGGGTCGCCGACCGCGAGGTGAGACACGACGGCGCCGGTGTAGACGATGATTGCTCCGGCGTACGCCCAATACTTGAGCCGCGGAAAGCCTGGAGCGAGCAACGCCAGCCCGCCCAGCGCGTACCAAACACCTAGCAGCACATCGAAATAGCTGGGATATCCGAGATGCTGCATCATGTCACGCTACGGGCTGCGCAGAATGCCCCACGTTCCGCCAAAGAGCATCTCGGACGCCAACACGACAGTCGTCACCCAATATGCGACGAGCTGACGGCGGGCACATGGGGTGGTTGTCGGCTTGGTCGGCGCGGGAGCGGTCATGTCGATGTCCTTCTCGATGAGTGGGGCGTAGCCGTCATCTACTCGACCGATGGCGGCCGCGAAATGTGACCGCGACAGCTCGCCTGCCTCGCCGGGATGAATGTACCATCTGGTACATGATTAATGAGTCGGAGATCACGATCGAGGCGCCCGCCGCAGTAGTCTGGGGTGTTTTCAGCGACGTGGAGCGCTGGCCGGAATGGACCGCGTCGGTCACGCGGCTCCTGGGTCTCGACGGGCCGGACCTGGCGGTCGGCAAGCGGTTCGAGATCAAACAGCCGCGCCTGCCGAAATTGGTGTGGGAGGTCACCGAGCTCATGCCCGGCGCCTCATGGACGTGGGTTCAGCGTGCGGCCGGCGGTGTGACCGTGGCCCGGCATGACGTCATCCCCGAATCACCCCATCGAACCGTGGTGCGACAGTGGCTCGAACAAGGCGGACCCATTGGCGCCCTCGTGGGGTGGCTCATGCGTGGAACGACAAGGCGCTACCTCGAATTGGAGGCCCAGGGCCTCAAGGCCCGAAGTGAACAGCGACGCGTCGATGGCCCGAGCGCCTGACCTCGAGCGGCGCCAGCAGCTGCTCGACGCGGTGGTCAAGGAATACGCAGAGCGCGGCATCGGTGACCGATCCCTTCGTCACCTCGCGGCCGCCGTGGGCGTCAGCCACCGCATGCTGCTGCATCACTTCGGATCGCGCGACCAGCTTCTGGTGGCCATCGTCGATGAGGTCGAGCGTCGGCAGCGAGCTCTGCTACCCGAATTGCCAGCCGAGCCTGCAGCGGCGGTGGAGGCTATGTGGGCTGACCTTCGCCGGCCCGAACTGCGGCCCTTCGAGCGGCTGTTCTTCGAGTGCTACGCCCGCGGTGTCCAAGGCGAGCAACCGTTCGTGCGAATGTTGCCAGGAGCGGTCGAGGCATGGCTCGTCGCGGCGGGTACGGAAGACCCCGCTCGGGCTCGCCTGGGCTTGGCGGTCATGCGCGGACTTCTTCTCGACCTGGTCGCCACCGAGGATCGCGCCGGTGTCGACGCCGCGGCGCAAGCGTTCGCCGAGCTGCTCAAAGCGGGCGGATAACCCTCCGGCGAGTAGTACCTCCGTGCGACGACGCCCGTCCCTGTTCCGGCTTCAGTGGCGATGAGTCGGACGCTATTTGAGCTCAGCCGACGACAATCCCAACAACCGGCGCGCGACCACCAATTGCTGGATCTGCTGGGTGCCCTCGAAGATGTCCAGGATCTTGGAGTCCCGCGCCCACTTCTCCAGCATCGAATGCTCCGAATAGCCCGTCGTTCCAGCCAATTCGACGGTCTTGCACGTGACGTCGCTGGCCATGCGGCCGGCTTTGGCCTTGCTCATCGATGCTTCTTTGGAGTTGGGAATGTTGTTGTCTGCCTGCCACGCCGCCCGCAAGGACAACAGGTAGGCGGCCTCCCAGTCGGCCTCCATGCGCAAGAACTCCGCCGCCGCGGCGGACTGGACGTGCCCCGGCTTGTCGTAGTCGATCTCCACACCGGCTTCGGTCAAGATCCTGCGGATCTCCTCCAATGCCGCCCGGCCGACCCCGACGGCCATCGCAGCGACGATCGGCCGGGTGTTGTCGAAGGTCTCCATGACGCCGGAAAATCCTTTGCCCACTTCGATTTCGGGGTTGCCGAGCAAGTTGTCCTTCGGGATGCGCACGTTGTCGAACCGGATCGCCGCGGTGTCGGAACCCTTGATGCCCAGCTTTCGTTCGAGGCGTTCCACCGTGACGCCGGGATGCTCGCGCGGCACGATGAACGACTTGATGGCCGCGCGGCCCTTCGACTTGTCCAGCGTGGCCCACACCACGATGTGCGTAGCACGGGAACCGGCTGTGACATAGATCTTTTCACCGTTGATGACGTATTCGTCGCCGTCGAGCTTGGCTGTCGTCGACACGGCGGCAGAGTCGGATCCGAATCCCGGTTCGGTGATGGCCATCGCGGCCCACACCTTGCCCAAGCGTTGCAGCTGTTCATCGGTGGCGACCGCAGAGATGGCGGCGTTGCCCAGCCCTTGATAGGGGATGGACAGCATCATCGCGACGTCACCCCAACTGGCTTCCAAGGTCTGCAATAGCGCGGCCATGTTGGCGCCGTTGTGGTTGTCCTCTTTGCTCTCGGTGCCGCGCAGCGCGTCGGCTCCAGCGAAGCTGAACGACTGCGAAGCGCCTTCGAAGAGATTGAAGAGCGTGTCGAGCTCCACCGGGTAGGCGTGCTCCTTGAGGTCGTACTTGCGGGCGATCGGCCGCATCAGCTCGGCGGCCCCTTGGTGGGTCTTGGTCATGACCGCCTGCAACTTGCGGGGGAGTTCCAGATTGATTGGCATGATTGATCTTTCGGCTAGAAGACTCAGATGACGACGACGCCCTCGGCCACGCCGATGACCCGCAGATCGCGGTACCAGCGCTCGACCGGGTGTTCCTTGGTGAAGCCGTGACCGCCGAGCAGTTGGACGCCGTCCAGGCCGATCTGCATGCCCTTGTCGGTGCCAAGGCGCTTGGCCAACGCCGCCTCTCGCGCGAACGGCAGGCCCTGCTCGGCGCGCGATGCGCCGCGCCAGGTGATCAGCCGCAGCCCGTCGAGCTCGATTGCGATGTTGGCGCACATGAACGCCACCGCCTGCCGGCGGGCGATTGGTTCGCCGAACGCTTCGCGCTCTTTGACGTAGGGAACGACGTAATCGAGCACTGCATGCGAGGTGCCGACGGCCAGTGCCGCCCAACCCAGCCGGGCCAACGCCAGCGCGTCGGAGTAGTCCTCGTCGGAGGCCGCGTCTTCACCCAGTCGCGCGGTGAGCGGCACCGAGACCCCGGACAGTTCGATCTGGCCCAGGGCGGCGGCGCGGATGCCCATGCTCGGGTCGGGTTTGACGGTCAGGCCTTTGGTGCCCGCTTCGACGATGAACAATGCCGGCTTGCCGTTGAGTTGGGCGCCGACGATGAACAGTTCGGCGTCAGCGGCCGCCGGCACCAGTGACTTGACACCGTCCAGCCGGTAGCCCGACGGCGTGCGCACTGCCGTGGTCTTCAGTCGGGTGGGGTCGAACAACGGGTGCGGTTCGGCGATCGCCACGCAGGCCTGCGGCACGTTCTCGCCGGCGAACTCCTTGAGGTAGGTGGCTTGCTGGTCCGCGCTGCCCCAATGCGTCAACGCCGCGGCCACCCCGCCGGGCGCCAGGATCGGCAGCGCCAAGCCCATGTCGCCGTATGCCAGCGCCTCGGCCACCAGCACGTTGGTCACGCTGGACCGGTGTTCGGCGATGCCGTCGAAGTCTTCGGGAATGTTGATCGCGGTGATGCCGAGTTCGGCGGCTTTGGCGATCAAGTCCGGCGGGTAGGTTGTCGCGGCGTCCGCGTCGGGAGCCGCCGGACGCAAGATCTCCGCGGCGAACTCGTTGACCGTCTCGACGATCATCTTCTGGTCGTCGTCGGGTCGCAGGTCGAAGTAGTCCTTGCCGCTGGCCTTGAGCCGGGTGGGCGCGCCGCGCAGGTTCTGCACGCGCTGGAACTGGCGCGACGTCTTGACGGTGGTGGAGAACAGGGTCTTGGTGCCGAAGCGCAGGCCTCGGTTGAGCGGACCCCGCAAGTTGTACTTGTCCAGGAAGTCCTGGCCCATGATCGGGGTCAGGAACGCGATGGCGAGGTCGACACCGGTCCGTTTGTGGGTTTCAAGCCCGACACCGTGGTCGCGGCGATTCTTGCGCGCGGGCGAGCCGGCCTTGGCGGGAAGTGTGTTGGTCATTTCAGCAGCCTCTGTCGTTGGGGCGATGCGAATAACCGTATCTTACTCCCGAGTAAGATAAATAGTCTCGTGTTAATTACTTCACATCGGTGCGCAACCGGCTCATGACCTGTTCATGCAGGTAGCCGTTGGTGGCCACGGCGCTGCCGCCATGCGGTCCGGCGGCCCCGTCCAGACTGCTCAGTCGCCCACCGGCCTCGCGCACCACGATGTCGATGGCGGCGAGATCCCACACCGACACCTCGGGTTCGGCGGCGATGTCGACCGCGCCTTCGGCCAGCAGGCAGTAGGAAAGGAAGTCGCCATATCCGCGCACCCGCCATACGGCGTCGGTGAGTTCGATGAAGCGGTCGCGCAAGCCGCGTTGAGCCCAGCCGGACAGGCTAGAGAACGACAGGCTTGCCGAATCCAGTTGTGTCACAGTCGAAACCGATATCGGTCGCGGCTGGGCGCCCTCGACGGAAGCGAACGCGCCCCGTCCGTGCGCTGCCCACCAACGTCGCTGCAGCGCCGGCGCGCTGACGACGCCGACCACGGGAACGCCGTTGTCGAGCAACGCGATCAGGGTTGCCCACACCGGCACTCCGCGCACGAAATTCTTTGTGCCGTCGATAGGGTCGAGGATCCACTGCCTTCCGGCGAAGGTGGCGGTGCCGCCGAACTCTTCGCCCAGAACACTGTCTTGGGGCCGCTCCCGACCGATCGCGTCGCGGAGGTGTGATTCGACCGCCTGATCGGCATCGGTGACCGGCGTCAGGTCCGGTTTGGTGTCCACGCGCAGATCCAGCGCCCCGAAGCGGGCGCTGGTCATCCGATCCGCCTGGTTGGCCAACTCCAGCGCGAAACGGAGATCGTCTTGGCTGACGTTCATCGGCGCCGCTTGGTCATGCCAGCAGTCCTACCATGGCCACGTGGGATGGGAATGGGGCGTGTTGCTCATATTGGTCGGGGTGCTGGTCGTATTTCTTGCCCCGCGATTCATACCGGTCGGCCCCCGAGGCGCGATGGCGAGCGGCACGCTGCTGGTGACGGGTGTCAGCGAGCGGCCGGATGCTCCAGGCGAACAGTTCGTCACCATCGCCGGCGTCATC
>NZ_LZLE01000019.1 GCF_001673155.1 Mycobacterium sp. 1423905.2
TCAGCCGCGGAGTAGGCCCCGGCCCCAACGCTCAACGCCCGCACAAACTCGTCATGAAACAAGGCGGTCTGCGCTGTGAGCGCCTGATACTCCTGACCGAACGCGCCGAACAGCGTCGCTATCGCCGCGGAGACCTCGTCCTGAGCCGCGGACACAACCTGTGTCGTTGCCGCCGCGGCCGCGACGTTCGCCGACCTCAGAGCGGATCCGATCCGGGCAAAGTCCGCCGCAGCCGCCGCCAGCGGTTCTGGTGCGGCAATCAGGTAGGAAGCCATCCAACATCTCCCGACTGGGCGGAGCACCACCTGTATCCGACCGTCACAATACGGCCATATCGTCTGAGTATCCGTTGACAATACGGACATATGGGCATCGGCACGCGAAAACACAGACTTTTTGTCGGGAAATTTTTCCTTAGCGGCACAAAGGTTTTTTGGCGCTTGGGCGGCATGTCGGGTCGTCATCGCCTCGCACGGCGAGCCGGCAATTTGTCCGAAGTGAGCGTCCCGCCGCGGGCCGCCCGATACGATTTGCGAGATTTTTCGTACCCGATAATTTCGGTCGGTAGGGGTCACATGTCCTTCGTGGTGGTCGGTCCAGAGGTGATGGCGTCGGCGGCAACAGATCTGGGCGGTATCGGCTCGGCCATCGCAGCGGCAAACTCCGCGGCGTCGGGAGTTATCACTGAGTTGCTGCCTGCTGCTGCCGATGATGTGTCGGCGGCCGTCGCCGCGGTGTTCGGCGCTCACGGTCAGGCCTACCAAGGGATCAGCCAACAGCTGGCGGCGTTTCACCAGCAGTTGGTACACAACCTGTCGGCCGGCGCGGCTTCGTATGCCGCGGCTGAAGCCGCCAGTGTTAACCCGCTGCAGGCCGTCGAGCAAAACGTGCTCGCGGCGATCAACGCGCCCAGCCAGGTGTTGCTGGGCCGCCCGCTGATCGGCGACGGCGCCAGTGGAACAGCGGCAAATCCCAACGGCGGCGCCGGCGGGACGGGCGGTGTCAACCGGCAGCTGTTCTCGATTGGGGGCACCGGCGGGACCGGTGGTG
>NZ_LZLE01000020.1 GCF_001673155.1 Mycobacterium sp. 1423905.2
GCGCTGTGGCGGGCTGGCAACCACCAGCGAGTCGACGCCGGCGGCCTGAGCGGGCACCACGTTCATCACGACGCTGGACGGATACACCGCGTTGCCGCCGGGCACGTACAGCCCGACCCGCTGCACCGGTACCCACCGCTCGGTGACCGTCGCGCCGGGGCCCAGCGTCGTGATGAACGTGGTGCCCGCTCAGGCCGCCGGCGTCGACTCGCTGGTGGTTGCCAGCCCGCCACAGCGCAACTTCGACGGGTTGCCGCACCCGACCATTCTGGCCGCGGCGCGCCTGTTGGGAGTCGACGAAGTATGGGCCGTCGGGGGAGCGCAGGCCGTGGCGTTGCTGGCCTACGGCGGCACGGACGTGGACGGTGCGGAGTTGGCGCCGGTCGACATGATTACCGGCCCCGGCAATATCTATGTCACCGCCGCCAAGCGGTTGTGCCGCTCGCAGGTGGGCATCGACGCCGAAGCCGGACCCACCGAGATCGCCATCCTGGCTGACCACACCGCCGATCCGGCGCATGTGGCGGCCGATCTGATCAGCCAGGCCGAGCACGACGAGATGGCCGCCAGTGTGCTGGTCACGCCCAGCGCGGAATTGGCCGACGCGACCGACACCGAACTGGCCACCCAGCTGCAGACGACCGTCCACCGGGACCGGGTGACGGCCGCGTTGAGCGGACGCCAGTCGGCCGTCATCTTGGTCGACGACGTGGACGCCGGCGTTCAGGTAGTAAATGCCTACGCCGCAGAGCATTTGGAGATCCAGACCGTCGGTGCGCAGCAGGTGGCGAATCGAGTCCGTTCGGCCGGCGCCATCTTCGTCGGGCCGTGGTCCCCGGTCAGCCTGGGCGACTATTGCGCGGGATCCAACCACGTCCTGCCGACCGCGGGCTGTGCCCGGCACTCCAGCGGGCTTTCGGTACAAACCTTCCTGCGCGGCATTCACGTCGTCGACTACAGCGAGGCGGCGCTCAAAGACGTGTCCGGCCACGTCATCACGTTGGCCAAGGCCGAAGATCTGCCCGCCCACGGCGAGGCCATCCGGCGGAGGTTCGAACGATGACCGGCGAACCCACCCTGGACGACTTGCCGCTGCGCGAGGACCTGCGCGGGAAGTCCCCATATGGTGCACCGCAATTGGTGGTCCCGGTGCGGTTGAACACCAACGAGAATCCGCACCCCCCTAGCCAGGCGCTGGTCGATGACGTAGTGCGCACGGTGCAGCAGGCCGCCGCCGACTTGCACCGCTACCCCGACCGCGACGCGGTGGAGCTCCGCAGCGACCTGGCCGCCTACCTCACCGCGCAGACCGCCGTCGAGCTGGGCGTCGAAAGCGTTTGGGCGGCAAACGGTTCCAATGAAATCTTGCAGCAGCTTCTGCAGGCGTTCGGCGGACCGGGTCGCTCGGCGATCGGATTCACCCCGTCCTACTCGATGCACCCGATCATCTCCGACGGGACTCACACCGAATGGGTGGAGGCTGTCCGCGCCGACGACTTCAGCCTCGACGTCCCGGCGGCGGTGGCGGCCATTGTCGACCGTAAACCCGACGTTGTCTTTATCGCCAGCCCCAACAACCCGTCCGGGCAGAGTGTGCGCTTGGACGATCTGCGCAGCCTGCTGGATGTGGTCCCCGGCATCCTGATCGTCGACGAGGCCTACGGCGAGTTTTCCTCGCAGCCAAGCGCTGTCGAACTGGTCGCGGAGTACCCGACCAAGCTCGTCGTCACCCGCACCATGAGTAAGGCATTCGCCTTCGCCGGCGGCCGACTGGGTTATCTGGTCGCTACCCCCGCGTTGGTGGAGGCGATGCTGCTGGTGCGGTTGCCGTATCACCTGTCCTCGGTCACCCAGGCCGCGGCCCGGGCGGCGTTGCGGCACGCCGACGACACGCTGGGCAGCGTCGCGGCGCTGATCGCCGAGCGGGAGCGTGTCTCGGAGGCGTTGTCCCGCATGGGTTTTCGTGTCATACCCAGTGATGCCAACTTCATCTTGTTCGGGGAGTTCGCCGACGCGCCGGCCACCTGGCAGCGTTATCTGGATGCCGGGATTCTGATCCGGGACGTCGGCATTCCCGGCTTTCTGCGCGCCACCACGGGATTAGCCGAAGAGAACGACGCGTTCTTGCAAGCGAGCGCCCGGATCGCCGCCGAATCCGAACTCGGCACCCACCACGTAGTAGGAGCATCGTGACAGCCACAGCAACTCCGACCCGCCGGGCGCGTATCGAACGCCGCACCCGCGAGTCCGACATCGTCGTGGAGCTCGACCTGGACGGCAGCGGACAGGTCGACGTCGACACCGGCGTCCCCTTCTACGACCACATGCTCACCGCGCTGGGCAGCCACGCCAGCTTCGACTTGACGGTGCGCACCAAGGGTGACGTGGAGATCGAAGCCCACCACACCGTGGAAGACACCGCGATTGTGCTGGGTCAAGCGCTTGCCCAAGCTCTCGGCGACAAGAAGGGCATCCGCCGATTCGGCGACGCGTTCATCCCGATGGACGAGACTCTTGCGCACGCGGCGGTCGACGTGTCCGGCCGCGCCTACTGCGTGCACACCGGCGAACCGGACCACCTGCGGCACACCACCATTGCCGGCAGCTCGGTGCCGTATCACACGGTCATCAACCGCCACGTGTTCGAATCGTTGGCCATGAACGCCCGCATCGCGCTGCACGTGCGGGTGCTCTACGGTCGCGACCCCCACCACATCACCGAAGCCCAGTTCAAGGCCGTCGCCCGCGCGCTGCGTCAAGCGGTCGAGCCAGATCCTCGGGTGACGGGTGTGCCGTCCACCAAAGGCGTTCTGTGACAACGAAAACAGTAGTCGTCTTGGACTACGGCTCAGGTAATCTGCGCTCCGCGCAACGAGCGCTGGAGCGCGTCGGCGCCGACGTCGAGGTGACCGCGGACGCGCAAGCGGCCGCCGCGGCCGACGGGCTGGTGGTTCCCGGCGTCGGCGCATTCGAGGCGTGCATGACCGGGCTGCGCAAGATCAACGGGGATCAGATCATCGCCGAGCGGGTTACCGCCGGACGTCCGGTACTGGGCGTGTGCGTGGGCATGCAGATCTTGTTCTCCCGCGGCGTCGAATTCGGCGTGGAATCTACCGGCTGCGGGCAATGGCCCGGCGCCGTCACACAATTGGACGCCCCGGTGATCCCGCACATGGGCTGGAACGTGGTGCAGTCGGCACCGGATAGCGCGCTGTTCAAAGGCTTGCCCGCCGACACCCGGTTCTATTTCGTGCACTCCTATGCTGCCCAACAGTGGGAAGGGTCACCCGAGGCTCGGCTGACCTGGGCGACACACCAGGTGCCGTTTCTGGCCGCGGTCGAGGACGGAGCGCTGTCGGCCACCCAGTTCCACCCGGAGAAGAGCGGCGATGCCGGCGCAGCCATGCTGAGCAACTGGGTGGAGAACCTGTGACCGCACCGCTGATTCTGTTGCCCGCCGTTGATGTGGTCGACGGCCGCGCCGTGCGACTGGTGCAAGGCAAGGCCGGAAGCGAAACCGAGTACGGCTCGGCGCTGGACGCCGCGCTGGGCTGGCAGCGGGACGGCGCCGAGTGGATCCACCTGGTCGACCTGGACGCGGCGTTCGGGCGCGGGTCCAACCGCGAGTTGCTGGCCGACGTCGTGGGCAAACTGGACGTACAGGTCGAGCTTTCCGGTGGCATCCGCGACGACGACTCGCTGGCCGCGGCGTTGGCCACCGGTTGCGCGCGGGTCAACCTGGGCACCGCCGCGCTGGAAAACCCGCCGTGGTGCGCGCGGGTGATCGCCGAGCACGGCGAGAAGGTCGCGGTCGGGCTGGATGTACAGATCGTCGACGGGCAGCACCGCCTGCGGGGACGCGGCTGGGAGACCGACGGCGGTGACCTATGGGACGTATTGGAACGCCTCGACAAAGAAGGCTGTTCGCGGTTCGTGGTCACCGACGTCACCAAAGATGGCACGCTGGGCGGCCCGAACCTGGACCTGCTGGCCGGGGTAACCGAGCGCACCGACGCCCCGGTGATCGCTTCGGGCGGTGTATCCAGCCTGGACGATTTGCGTGCCATCGCCACGCTGACCGGCCAAGGGGTCGAGGGCGCCATCGTGGGCAAGGCGTTGTATGCCGGGCGGTTCACCCTGCCGCAGGCGCTGGCCGCGGTGCGAGGGTAGGCCGCAATGGATTTGGAGGCCCTGGTTGCCGAGGCGTCGGCAATCCTCGATGACGCGACGGAACCTTTTCTGGCCGGTCACCGTGCCGACTCCGCGGTTGCCAAGAAAGGTAACGACTTCGCCACCGAAGTCGACCTGGCGATCGAGCGGCAGGTGGTCGACGCGCTGGTCAAGGCGACCGGGATCGGGGTGCACGGCGAGGAATTCGGCGGCCCGGACGTCGACTCCCCGTGGGTGTGGGTGCTCGACCCCGTCGACGGTACGTTCAACTACGCCGCCGGCTCGCCGATGGCCGCGATTCTGCTGGGCTTGTTGCGCAACGGAGAGCCGGTGGCCGGGCTGACTTGGATGCCGTTCACCAACCACCGCTACACCGCCGTAGAAGGCGGGCCGCTGATGAAAAACGGTGTGGCGCAACCGAACCTCGAACGCACCGAGCTGGCCGACGCGCTGGTGGCCGCCGGGTCGTTCAGCGCCGACTCGCGTGGCCGGTTCCCGGGACAATATCGCGTGGCGTTGCTGGAGAATCTGAGCCGGGTATCGTCCCGCCTGCGCATGCACGGCTCGACCGGTATCGACCTGGCTTTCGTCGCCGACGGAGTATTGGGCGCCGCAATCAGTTTCGGCAGCCACGTCTGGGACCACGCCGCTGGTGTCGCACTGGTCCGCGCGGCCGGCGGCGTCGTCACGAATCTTGCCGGTGAACAGTGGACACCCGCATCCAAGTCGGCGCTGGCCGCAGCGCCCGGCGCGCACGCCGAGATCCTCGAAATACTCCGCGACACAGGCGAACCCGATGACTACTGAGCTGCACGTACGGGAAGGCGTTGCCGTGCGCGTCATCCCATGCCTGGACGTTGACGGCGGCCGCGTGGTCAAAGGAGTCAACTTCGAAAACCTCCGTGACGCAGGTGATCCGGTGGAATTGGCTGCTGCCTACGACGCCGAAGGCGCCGATGAGCTGACCTTCCTGGATGTGACCGCCTCGTCGTCGGGCCGGGCCACCATGCTCGACGTGGTGCGTCGCACCGCCGAGCAAGTGTTCATCCCGCTCACCGTCGGCGGCGGGGTGCGCACGGTCGCCGACGTCGACGTCCTGCTGCGGGCGGGCGCAGACAAGGTCTCGGTCAACACCGCCGCCATCGCCCGGCCCGAACTGCTGGCCGAGATGTCGCGCCAATTCGGCTCGCAATGCATCGTGCTGTCGGTCGACGCCCGCACCGTGCCCGAGGGATCACCGCCCACCCCATCGGGCTGGGAGGTCACCACGCACGGCGGTCGCCGCGGCACCGGTATCGACGCCGTCGAGTGGGCCGCGCGCGGAGCCGAACTCGGTGTAGGGGAGATCCTGCTCAACTCGATGGACGCCGACGGCACCAAAGCCGGCTTCGATCTGGCGATGTTGCGCGCGGTGCGCGCCGCGGTCACCGTGCCGGTGATTGCCAGCGGCGGCGCGGGCGCCGTCGAGCACTTCGCGCCCGCCGTGGCCGCAGGTGCCGATGCGGTGTTGGCCGCCAGCGTATTTCACTTCCGCGAGTTGACGATCGGTCAGGTCAAGGCCGCCATGGCGGCAGAAAAGATCGTGGTGCGATGACGTTGGACCCGCAGATCGCCGCACGCTTGAAGCGCAACGCCGACGGGCTGTTCACCGCCGTCGTGCAAGAGCGGGGCACCGGCGACGTGCTCATGGTCGCTTGGATGGACGACGCGGCGTTGGCCAGAACACTGCACACCCGGGAGGCCACCTACTTCTCCCGGTCCCGCGGTGAGCAGTGGGTCAAAGGCGCCACGTCCGGGCACACCCAGCGGGTGCACTCGGTGCGGCTCGATTGTGACGGCGACACGGTGCTGTTGACCGTCGACCAAGTGGGCGGCGCCTGCCACACCGGTGACCACAGCTGTTTCGACGCCGAGGTGTTACTGGCGCCGGAAGACTAGCGGACCGCGACGTCCAAGCCGTTGGCCGCGGCCAACGCCGCGCGGGTCCATTCGCGCCGCGCGACGGCCGGTTCGATACGGTCTCTCCGAATCACCTCGACGTCGATGGGTTTGTCCACCGTGATGGCGGCCGGCACCCGAAACGCAAACGCCGGTCGCTCGGTCGCGACGGCCAGGATGGCGTCGGTGTCGACAAACCCGTTGGCGCGCACCGTTTCTTCAGCCCACCGCGCCGGCTTGAGCCCGGCGAAGTCCTTGACGTAGACCACCCACAGCCGGGTTCCTCGTTCGTCGTAAAGCTTGTCTAGGGCTCGCTCGACGATGGTGTGCTCGGGCGGGGTCAGGACTCTGGCCTGATCGGTCACCAAGGTCGTCAACTCCAGCGCCGGTGTCGCAGTCGCGGCACCGTCCTGCTCGGGAGCCGCGGACTGTGCGGGCGCGGGACTGCTCGCGGGCCGGTCCGATCGAAAGACTCTGACCCCGAGGATCACCGCGACGGCGACCAGCACGACCGCGACCAAAGCAGCGGCCACCGTGACCGGTCGCATCCTGTTGCCCAGCCTGCGTGACGACTTCGGACCCGTCGCGGCGATCGCCTCAGTCGGCATGCTGACATAACCCGTGGGTGCGGTCGCCTCAGGCGTGCCGACGCCGAGTTGACCGGCCAATGCGGCCGCGAACTCCGTGCAATTCGCGTAGCGCTCGGCGGGGTTCTTGGACAACGCCTTGGCCAGGACCGGATTGAGGTCGGCAAGATCGGGTCGCCGCTCGCTGATCGGCGGGGGCGGCGCGGTCAAGTGCTTGGTGATGATCACTGCCGGGTTGGAGTGCTGAAACGGGGCGGAACCCGCCAACATGTGAAACGCGGTGCACGCCAGCGCGTACTGGTCGGCGCGCCCGTCCAGGTCGGCCCCCTGCAACTGCTCGGGAGAGCAGTACGCCGTGGTTCCCATCAACATGTTGGTCGCGGTCAGGCGGCTGATATCACCGAGCTCACGGGCGATGCCGAAGTCGGCAAGCAGAATGCGCCGGCGCAGAGTGCCTTCGCCGAGCAGAATGTTGGCCGGTTTCACGTCACGGTGCAGCAAGCCGCGCGTATGGGCGTAATCCAGCGCATCGGCAACCGCGGTGATGATCTCGATGACGTCGGCGGGCGGCATTCCCGACGGGTACCGGGTGTACAGCAGGTCGCCGGCGTCGGTGCCTTCGACGTAATCCATGGACAGCCACAGCTGTCCCTCGTATTCGCCGCGGTCGTGGATGCCGACGATGTGCTCGTTGTACAGACTTGCGACCAGGTCGGCTTCCCGGTTGAAGCGCTTGCGGAAGTCCTCGTTCGCCGTGAGATCGCGGGTCAGGATCTTCAGGGCATCGCGTCGCGGCAGGCGGGGATGCTGCGCCAAATACACCTCGCCCATCCCGCCAGCGCCTAACCGACGCACGATGGTGTACCCGGCGAACACTTCTCCTTCGTGGAGGCCTTCACGTTGTTCGTCAGTTGGCGGCATGTGAGCATGCTACTGAGACAGGGAACACAGCAAACCGTTTTCCTGTGATCCACACTGAGCCGCAATGCGATTCACGCGGCGAGCCGCCCGATACCGGTACTTGGCCGGTTGCGGGTGCCCGGCCGGGCAACGGTATCGATGAGAATGGCTGACGATGTTGAAACGCATGAGCTGGAACGTCGTGGTGCCGCTGCTTGCCCTCGTCGCACTCGCGTTGACCTGGGGCGTCAAGGTCGGGACGGCGGTGGGCCTGCTGGTGGCGCTGCTGCTTGCCGGTTCCGTGCTGGCCGCGGTGCATCACGCCGAAGTGGTCGCACACCGGGTCGGTGAGCCGTTTGGATCGCTGATCCTGGCTGTCGCGGTGACAGTCATCGAGGTGGCGCTGATCGTCACGCTCATGGTGTCGGGCGGGAACGACGCCGCAACGCTGGCGCGCGACACCGTGTTCGCCGCCGTGATGATCACCACCAACGGCATCGCCGGCTTGTCGTTGCTGCTGGGTTCGCTGCGCTACGGGGTGACGTTGTTCAACGCCCATGGCAGCGGTACCGCGCTGGCCACCGTGACCACTTTGGCGACGCTGAGTTTGGTGCTGCCGACCTTCACCACCAGTCACCCGGGCCCGGAGTTCACGCCCGGCCAGCTCACCTTCGCCGCGCTCGCCTCGCTGGCTCTGTACCTGATGTTCGTCTTCACCCAGACAGTTCGGCACCGAGATTTCTTTTTGCCGGTCGGAGAGGACGGGCCCGTCGACGACGACGGGCACGCGGACCCGCCGAGCCGGCGTGCGGCGCTGGTCAGCCTCGCGTTGTTACTGGTTGCGCTGGTCGCGGTGGTCGGTCTGGCCAAAGTGGAGTCCCCGATCGTCGAGCGCGCGGTATCGGGCATCGGTTTCCCGCAATCGTTTGTCGGCGTGGTGATCGCGACCCTGGTGCTGCTTCCCGAGACGCTGGCCGCTGCCCGTGCGGCCCGCCAAGGCCGCATCCAGATCAGCCTCAACTTGGCCTACGGCTCCGCAATGGCCAGCATCGGGCTCACCATCCCGACCATCGCGTTGGCCTCCCTGTGGCTCAGCGGCCCGCTGGTGCTGGGACTGGGCGCCACCCAATTGGCGCTCCTGGCGTTGACCGTGGTGGTCAGCGTTCTCACCGTGGTACCCGGCCGGGCGACCCGGCTGCAGGGCGAGTTGCATCTTGTGCTGCTGGCCGCCTACATGTTCCTCGAGGCCATCCCTTGAGGCCCGGCCGTTAGGCCGAAGACCGCGCGCGCAGTGTCGCCAACGCCTTGTCGGCGTGGCTGTCCATGCTGAATTCGCTGGCGATCACGTCAAGCACCGTGCGGTCGGTGTCGATGACGAACGTGGTGCGCTTGACCGGCAACAGCTTGCTCAGCAAGCCCCGCTTCACGCCGAACTGTGCGGCCACCGTCCCGTCGGCGTCAGACAACAGCGGGTAATCGAAGTGTTGAGTGTCGGCGAACTTGGCCTGCTTCTCGACAGGGTCGGTGCTGATCCCGACTCGACTGGCGCCCACGGCGGCGAACTCCTGCGCCAGGTCGCGGAAATGACAGGCCTCCTTGGTGCACCCGGGCGTCATGGCCGCCGGGTAGAAGAACAGCACCACGGGGCCGTCGGAGAGCAACGCGCTGAGTTTGCGCGGCGTGCCGTTCTGGTCGGGAAGTTCGAAGTCGGCCACCGTGTCACCAGTCTTCATGGCGGCAAGGCTACGCCCGCTCTGATCAGCACATCTGGTTGGATAGTTCGGTGCACGCCAACCTCGCCACCACGACGACGCGGGAAGATTTCCGCGCGCTGGCGGCCGAGCACCGGGTGGTCCCGGTGACCCGCAAGGTCTTGGCCGACAGCGAGACGCCGCTGTCGGCCTATCGCAAGCTCGCCGCCAACCGACCCGGCACGTTCCTGCTGGAGTCCGCCGAAAACGGGCGGTCGTGGTCACGGTGGTCGTTCATCGGGGCCGGCGCGCCTACGGCCCTGACCGTGCAGGACGGAGCGGCGGTCTGGCTGGGTGCCGTGCCGCAGGACGCGCCCACCGGCGGCGACCCGCTGGAGGCGTTGCACGCGACCCTGCAGCTGCTGGCCACCGCCGCGCTGCCGGGGGTGCCGCCGCTGTCGGGCGGAATGGTCGGCTTCTTCGCCTACGACATGGTGCGGCGCTTGGAGCGGTTGCCCGAGTTGGCTGTGGACGATCTCGGGCTGCCCGACATGTTGCTGTTGCTGGCCACCGATGTGGCGGCGGTCGACCACCACGAGGGCACCATCACCCTGATCGCCAACGCGGTGAACTGGAACGGCACCGACGAACGGGTCGACTGGGCCTACGACGACGCCGTCGCGCGGCTCGACGTGATGACCGCGGCGCTCGGTCAACCCTTGCCCTCCACGGTGGCCACGTTCAGCAAACCCGAGCCACGCCACCGCGCCCAGCGCACCGTGGACGAGTACGGCAAAATCGTCGACTACCTGGTCGAGCAGATCGCTGCGGGGGAGGCGTTCCAGGTGGTGCCGTCCCAGCGCTTCGAAATGGACACCGACGTCCAAGCCATCGACGTGTACCGAATGCTGCGGGTAACCAACCCCAGCCCCTACATGTATTTGTTGCAAGTGCCGAATAAAGATGGCGCGCTTGACTTTTCCATCGTCGGCTCCAGCCCTGAGGCGCTGGTGACCGTGCACGACGGCCAGGCCACGACGCATCCGATAGCCGGAACGCGGTGGCGCGGTGAGACCGACGAAGAAGACCAGCTGCTGGAGAAAGAACTGCTCTCCGATGACAAAGAATTGGCCGAGCACCTGATGCTGGTCGATTTGGGCCGCAACGACCTGGGCCGGGTTTGTGCGCCCGGTACCGTGCGCGTCGAGGACTACAGCCACATCGAACGCTATAGCCACGTGATGCACCTGGTCTCCACGGTGACCGGATCGCTCGCCGAGGGGCGCACCGCACTGGACGCGGTGACCGCCTGCTTCCCGGCGGGCACGTTGTCCGGCGCGCCGAAGGTTCGGGCCATGGAGTTGATCGAAGAGGTCGAGAAGACCCGGCGCGGCCTGTACGGCGGTGTCGTCGGCTATCTGGACTTCGCCGGCAACGCCGACTTCGCGATCGCCATCCGCACCGCCTTGATGCGCAACGGCACCGCCTACGTGCAGGCCGGCGGCGGTGTGGTTGCCGACTCCAACGGCACCTACGAGTACAACGAGGCGAGGAACAAAGCGCGCGCCGTGCTCAATGCGATCGCCGCCGCGGAAACGCTGGCCGCACCGGATGTGAGCCAGGGGTGAACGCGGCGCAGCGACCGGGTCGTCGCACCGTCGCAATCGCCCAGGTGTTGTTGGTTCTGGCTGCGGCCGCGTTGTGGGCGGCGTCGCGGTTGACGTGGGTGGTCATCCGCTCGTTCGACGGGCTGGGCCCGCCCAAGGACGTGAAGCTGTCCGGCGGGTCTTGGTCGACCGCGCTGCTGCCGTTGGCGGTACTCCTCGTGGCGGCGGCCATCGCTGCGCTGGCGGTGCGCGGCTGGCCACTGCGGGCGTTGGCCGCGCTGTTGGCCGCTGTCAGTCTCGCGATCGGATATCTGGGCGTCAGTTTGTGGGTCTTGCCGGATGTGGCGGCACGCGGCGCGGAGCTGGCACACGTACCGCTGGTCACCTTGGTGGGGAGTTCGCGCCACTACTCCGGTGCCGTGGTGGCGGTTGTCGCCGCGACGTGCACCTTGATCGCCGCGGTGCTGTTGTTGCGCTCGGCTTCGGCGTCGGCATCGTCGGGCGGGGATACGACGAAGTACGTGACGCGCGCCGCGCGGCGCTCGAAGGCGCGCGAGGCCGAGACCGATACGGGCGAAGAAAACGGTTCTCACATGTCGGAGCGGATGATCTGGGATGCTCTCGACGAGGGACAAGACCCGACCGACGCGCCACGCGAGTCGGACACCGAGGGTCGGTGACGGGGGGCACGCTCAAGACCGCTACCCTTCTTGAACGTCGTCGCTTTCGGTTGGTTTGGTGGCGGTGGGTCACGACGGAAGGAACCGCAGGCATGAGTCCGGCAACCGTGCTTGACTCCATCCTCGAGGGAGTCAGGGCCGACGTTGCCGCGCGCGAAGCCCGCATAAGTCTCGCGGAAATCAAGGCAGCCGCAGCAGCAGCGCCGCCACCTCTG
>NZ_LZLE01000021.1 GCF_001673155.1 Mycobacterium sp. 1423905.2
CCCCGACGCCCTTGGAGCGAATCAGCTTGACGGTCTGCTCTACCTGCTCGAGGAACGCTTTCGAGGCGTCGGCGAACAGCAGGTGTGCCTCGTCGAAGAAGAACACCAGCTTCGGCTTGTCCAGGTCCCCCACTTCGGGCAAGAACGTGAACAGGTCGGCCAGAACCCACATCAGAAAGGTGGAGAACAGCACCGGCCGCAACGACTGGCTGCCGAATTCGAGCAGCGTAATGACGCCGCGTCCCTGATCATCCTGGCGCATCAGGTCGTCCGGATTGAGCTCGGGCTCGCCGAAGAAGGTGTCGGCACCCTCGGCTTCCAGATTCACCAACGCCCGCAGGATGACACCGGCCGTCGTCGGCGACACCGCGCCAAGCGATTTCAGCGCAGCCTTGCCCTCAGCGCTGAGCAGGTGGCTGATGACCTCCCGCAGATCCTTCAAGTCCAGCAGCGCATAACCGTTCTGGTCAGCCCAGTGGAAGATCAGACCGAGCGTGGATTCTTGAGTGGCGTTGAGCCCCAACACTTTCGCCAGCAGAATCGGTCCGAAGCTGGAGATGGTCGCGCGCACCGGAACTCCGACACCTTCGGTGCCCAGCGAGAAGAACTCCACCGGGTAGGCCGTCGGTTCCCAGTTGTCGCCCGTGTCTTTCGCGCGCGCAACGGTTTTCTCGTTGGGCTGGCCCGGACGGGACAAGCCGGACAGATCGCCTTTGACGTCGGCCATCAACACAGCCACCCCTGCGGCGCTGAGCTGTTCGGCGATGAGCTGCAAGGTCTTGGTCTTGCCGGTTCCCGTGGCACCGGCCACCAGTCCGTGCCGGTTGATAGTGGCCAGCGGGATGCGAATGGGAGCCGACGCATCGGAATGGCCGTCCACGACGACAGTGCCTAGTTCCAGAGCCTGGCCTTCGACGGCATATCCCGCCGAAATGCGCTGCGCCGCCGATTCGCTACTCATCGCGCCTTCCCCCGGTTCGAGCGTCCAGTAGGGCAAACCTCACCCTACTTGTCAGGGGGAGAAACGTCCGAGTCTCGCCTGGGCTTTACGCTGAGCGCTGTGCGCGACGAATTGGTGTGGATCGATTGCGAGATGACCGGGCTTAACCTGGGCTCGGACAAATTGATCGAAATCGCTGCCCTGGTCACCGACGCCGATCTGAACATCCTCGGCGACGGCGTCGACGTGGTGATTCATGCCGAAGACGCGGCGCTGTCCGCCATGATCGACGTCGTCACCGAGATGCACACCCGATCCGGGCTGATCGAGGAAGTCAAGGCGTCCACCGTCGACCTGCCCACCGCGGAGAAGATGGTGCTCGACTACATCAACGAGCACGTCAAGCAACCTAGGACGGCGCCGTTGGCGGGCAACTCGATCGCGACCGACCGCTCGTTCATCGCCCGCGACATGCCCCAACTCGACGCTTTTCTGCACTACCGCATGATCGATGTCAGCTCGATCAAGGAGTTGTGCCGGCGCTGGTACCCGCGGATCTACTTCGGCCAACCGCCCAAAGGGCTCGCCCACCGGGCGCTGGCCGACATTCGGGAGTCCATCCGCGAATTGCAGTTCTACCGGCGCACCGCATTCGTCACCCCGCCCGGGCCTTCTACCAGCGAGATCGCCGCGGTGGTCGAGGATTTGCAAGACGGCGGGGGCGCGGTGGATGATTCCGATTCGGCCGGTGAGCGTCCGAGCGGTTAATATCGACGTCGCCGCTCGTTAGCCCGCTTCCGGGGCCCGCTGGCGGCCATGGTGAGTGTAGTTCAGTTGGTAGAGCACCAGGTTGTGATCCTGGGGGTCGCGGGTTCGAGTCCCGTCACTCACCCCAATACGACGGATTCGTCAGTTGCACCGTCAGGGTAGTGACGATTCCATAATTTCTGTGATCGGTAGCGCAGAGATCGCTGTCTAGTTGCCTCACAAGCCGGAACCAAGGCGGGCAGGCAACTCAGAAAGGACAGCACACGGATGAGCAGCACTCGCATCACGCGCACACTCGCCGGGGCATTGCTCTCCGGCGGCATCGCCGTCGCGGGCGTGGGGCTCGGCGCCGGCTTACACCTACCCGATCGGCGTGTGCAACGGCATGGCGTGTAGCTACGAATGGTGCCCGGGCATGCCACTGCCCACCACATTCGGCACTCCGAACTGGGACATGGGCACCTGCCACCACTTCATGATCGGCACCATGAACGAGCACTCACCGGCGTGGGTGAGCAACGGCGGCGCCAACAGACAAGTCGCCGCCATGCTCATCGAGGGCGACCCCGGCCCCTGCCCCGGTTGCGTCAGCTAACCCCCGGAGCCGGGGGCGACGTGCTAGTCGTTGGCGTTACCCGCGCGCCACTGCTCCCACGGGATGTTCCAGTCCCCCAAGCCCTCTGTGCCCGGCAGCGTGCCGCCCACGGTATTCATCACCTCGACGATGTCGCCGCGCTTGATGTGGTCGTAGAACCACTGCGCGTTGCTGGGGCTCACGTTGAGACATCCGTGGCTGGTGTTCGTATGCCCCTGCGCACCCACCGACCACGGCGCGGAATGCACGAACACCCCGCTGTAGGAGATCTGCGTCGCCCAGTCCACGTCGGTGCGGTAGCCGTTGGGCGAATTGACCGGCACGCCGTAGGTGGACGAGTCCATGATGATGTGCTTGAACCGCGCGCCGACGGTGTAGATGCCGTTGGCCGTCGGCGTGCTGTCTTTGCCCATCGACGTGGGCATCGTCTTGACGACTTCTCCGTTGACGCGCACGGTCACGATCTTGGTGGTGTCGTCGGCCGTGGCGATCACCTCGTCGCCGATGGTGAAGTGCGTCTTGACGTTGTCCTCGCCGAACATGCCGTCGCCCAGGTCGACGCCGTAGGTGTTGACCGCGACGTCGATGTTGGTGCCCGGCTTCCAGAATCGTTCTGGGCGCCAACGGACTTCGCGATTGTTCAACCAGTAGAACGCGCCCTCGACGGGCGGGTTGGTGGTGATCTTGACGGCCTTCTCGGCGGCTAGGCGGTTGGCGATGTTCTCGTCGAAGCGGATGGCCACGGGTTGACCGACCCCGACGACTTCACCGTCACCGGGCACCACGTAAGGCATCGTCAAGTGCGCGGGCGAGCTGGTTTGGAACGCCATCTGACGAGTGGCCGCGCCACCGAGGCCGAGCGCCTTGGCGTTCAGCGTGTAGCGCCGGTTGTAGCCGAGCTGTTCGGTGGTCTGCCAGCGCAGCCCGTCGGGGCTGAGCTGGCCACTGATCGACCGGCCGTTGTCGTTGACCATGGTGACCGACGCCAGCACACCATCGGCAACCGTCACCGTCACCGGCGTATCCACGGTGACACCCACCGCGCCGTCGGTCACCGAGGCGGTGAGCTTCGGGACAAGCAGGTCGGCGAAGGGTGTGCCCTTGTCGACGATCACCTTCGCCGGCGCGGCGGAACCGCCCCCGCCGCCGCAGGCGACAGCCAACACAGCAACCGGGATCATGGCCATCACCAGCCACAATCGTCGTCTGCGCAAAGGCGTCATTCAGTGACCTTCCAGAAAACTCCAATATTGTGGTCACCGCTGACCAGGACAGTGGAAGCATTCTAAAGGGTTTTTCGCCCGGCCCATGCCGACATTGGCGGCAAAGCGGCGAAACGATTCTGCTTTGCGACTGCTTCGGCGGCTGAGCGCGCGCAGCAACGTCTTCCTACGCCGGTTTGCCTACCGCATCGTCAGGAGCCGACTCGCTCAGCTCCGCGGCGCTGACCGCTTCGACGCGAGCGAGCTTGATGATGGCCGCCATCATCACGGCCGCCGCCGCCACCAAGGCGATCATTCCGAGGCGCCCGGGAGTCAGCGTCTCGTCGAGCACAGTGATGCCGAGCACGGCCGCGACGACCGGTTGGGAGACCTGCAACGTCGGCATGGAGGCGGTCAACGGTCCAGCCCGGAACGCCGACTGGCTCCAGACGAAACCACCCAACGCCACCGCCACACAGGCATACAGCTCAGGGGCTTGGAACACCGCCCACGGGCCGTCGGCGAGCCGGGCGACGACCTCCTTGGTCAGCACCCCGAACACTCCCCACAGCGAACCGGACACGAACGCGTACAGCACGGCCGCGACGACGCCACCCCGGACTCGGCCCGCCGCGACGCACACGATCAACAGCGGCCCGAGCACGACGGCCACGACAGCCCACGTCGCCAGCGATGCGTCGGTCCGACCGGCCTGCGGGTTACCGACGGTGACGACGATGACCACCGCAGCGGTAAGCAGGCCAGCCCAAAGCCACTGGCCAGCCGTGACGGTCCGGTGCGACAACTTGGCACTGATCGGCAACGCGAACAACAACGACAGCATCAGCAGCGCCTGCACCAGCAACACCGAACCCTGACCCAGAGCGGCCGCTTGCAACGCGATACTGGCCGCCAGCAACAGCGTTCCCCACCGCCACCACCGATTGCGCAACAGGCTGGCGAACAAGGCAACGGGGCCGACTGATTCGTCGGTGATCCCGTGCGCCGCGCGTTGCTGCAGTGCGTCACCGATCGCGATGCACAGCGCAGAAGCTAGTGCCAGTAAAGCGGCGGCGATATCCGTTTGCATCGTCAAGGCGCTACCCACCGTCACTCGCGGATGCGGTAACCCGTTCCTCATCGGGTTCCGGGGATTCGGACGCGTCGGCGGCCCAGCGCCGCCGACCGACCGCGGCAGCGTCGGCTTCACCGGTCGCCAGCCGGTGCTGCAGCCAGCTCAACGGTCCCGGCGCCCACCATGTCCAGCGGCCCAGCAGGTGGATGGAGGCCGGCACCAGAACCATCCGGACCAGCGTGGCGTCGGCCAGCACGGCAAGCGTCAGGCCCACACCCAGCATCCGCATGAACGACACGTGCGCGGGAATGAGCGCGGCGAAGGAGATGGACATCACGACGGCGGCACTGGTGACCACGCGTCCGATGCCGGCCAAACCCAATGCCGTGCTCTCGTCGGTGTCGGCCCGCGCCTCCTCCGCACTCGGGCGCTGGCCGCGGTCGGCTTGAGCGGCCAGCCAGTACTCGTGGATCCGCGAGACCAAGAACACCTCGTAATCCATGGCAAGACCAAAAGCGATGCAGAACAACAACATCGGGATGTTGGCGTTCAACGTTCCGTTGGGTGTGGTGCCCAGTGCGCCGAGATGGCCGTCCTGGAAGATCCACACCATGGCACCGAACGCGGCCGTCAGCGACAACAGGTTGCACCCCAACGCCTGCAGCGGCAACACCACACTGCCGGTGAGCAAGAAGAGCAGAGTGAAGGTGATCAGCGCGATCAGCCCGAGCACCATGGGCAGCCGCTTGGTGATCGCGTCGACGCTGTCGCGGTTGACCTGTGCCAACCCGGCCATTTCTACGGCGCGACCCGCCGGTCCTTTGACCGCGTGTAATCGGTCCAGTTGGGCGGCCGAGGCCTGTGAGTACAGCGGCGCGGTGGTGGCCACGGTCAGAAAGGCGCTGCCGTTCGCCAAGCCGGTCGGCGCCGCGGGCGGACCTGTCAGCGAGCCGGCCACAAAGGTGCCAGTCGGCGCCGTGACGGCGGAGACGTCCGGTACCCGCGACAGTTCGACGGCGAAGCGCTCCAACTCGGCGGGGGTCACACCTTTGGCATCGGGCACGACGACGGTCACCGCGGTGCCCAGTCCGGTGGGGAAGTCGTTGTCCAGCATGTCGGCGACTTGGCGCGCCGACGCGGCTTCGGGCAGCACCCGCTCGTCGGGGAAGCCCCACTTCACCCCGAGGAACGGCGCGCCCAGCACTAGCAGCAGGGCCACCACGCTCAGCCCGACCGGCACGGCGTGACGCAACACGAACTTGGTCGATCGGTACCAGAACACCGAGTGGACCGGTCGGTGCGCGTGGTCCCGTAACCACTTGGCGCGGGGCAACATCCGACGTGCGAATCGACGAGCGTCCAGCGCGTCGAGCCGCGGGCCCAGCACCACGATGGCCGCCGGGGTCACCAGCACCGCCGCGGCGGCGACAATGACCGCGGTGACCACCATGGTGTAGGCCGACGATTTCAAGAAGTACATCGGGAACAACGCCATGACCGACATCGACAGCCCGACAGTCAAGGCAGAGAACAGCACGGTGCGGCCTGCGGTGGACATCGTCCGCAGCAGCGCCTGGTCCCGGTCGTCCGTCCGCGCCAGCTCTTCGCGGTAGCGGCTGATGATCAGCAGGTTGTAGTCGATCGCCAGCGCCAGACCCATCGCGACGCTGAGATCCAGTGCGTACGTCGACACGTCGGTTGCGAAGCTGACCAGCCGCAAGACCGACAACGTGCCGACGATGGCGAGCACGCCGACGACGATGGGCAGGGCGGCCGCCACCACACCGCCCAACACCCACACCAGAACCGCGAAGCTCAGCGGTACCGCGATGGCCTCCATCAGCACCAGGTCGCGTTGGTTCTGTTGATTGATCTGGGCGTAGGCCACCGCCATGCCACCGGCGCGCACGGTGACACCGTCGCGATCGTGCACCAACTGCCGGGTCAGGTCGCTGGCGTACGTCTGCGCGTTGTTCTCCCCGCCTTTCAGGGCGGCCACGATCATCCCGGATTTGCCGTCCTTGCTGATGAGCTGCGTGGCGGCCTGCGGCGGCACGGTCCACGCCGACGAGACGTCCAAGACCCACGGCGAGTGTTTGAGGTGATCGACGATGTCGGTGGCGACCCGGCGCGACGGATCGCTGCGGACCCCGCCGGGAGAGGTGACGACAATCAGCATCTTTTGATCGGTCTGGCCGAATCGATCCTTGAGCAGTTCGGAAGCCCGCGCAGACTCTGAGGTCGGGTCCTGGAAGCCACCGGCTGACAGGCTGTTGATCACGGGTATGCCGAACACCGCGGCGCCCAACAGCACCAGCACGGCCACCGCGATGATGCGCCGCGGCGCCGCGATCGCAAGTCGAGTGATTGCTTGCAGCATTCGAGTCCTTCCGGTGCCGGTTCCCGGGGAACTTCTATACCCACACCAACGTCGTCTGATCCTTTCAGCATCTTTCAACAGCGCTACGCCGCGATGCTTCCCGGGATCGCCAGGCGTGGCCGTCTCCGGTCGCCTCGGTGGGCACCTTCCCGCACGGCGTTGTAACGTTTGGCGATCCAGCACTCGGGTATCGGACGGGGTCAGTACCCTCAGGGCAGAACGCTTCTAAACGAGCGTCACGGCGCCGATTCACCTGAGCCGACAGCGAATTGGACGAGCAATGAACACGACAGACGGCGCCATCAAGGTCAGACATCCCACCGAGGACGATTGGCTGGCCGTCTACGAGAACCAGGCCGGCGCGTACGGGGTTACGGTCGACCCGGGCGACGTCGAAGCGTGGAAACGACGCGTCAACCTCCACGACATCCTCATTGCCGAGGACGTCTCCGATCCGCAACAGCCTTTCGTGGTCGGAACCTCGCTTTACTACCGGCTTCAGCTGACGGTTCCCGGCGGCGCGAGTCTGGAAGCGGCCTGGCTGGCGATGATCGCCGTCGCCGCGACGCATCAAGGCAAAGGGATCTGGCAACGGCTCAGCATCGAAGGTTTCGGAATTCTGCAGAACCGTGGTGTTCCCATTCTTTGCGGTGTCCCCACCCAGCCAACTGTCTACGAAATTCTGGGCGCCGGGGTGGCCAGCTACGCCCGGACCTACGACATCGAGCCGCGGTTCACCGAGCTGCGAACCAAGCCCAGCAAGTGCTTGGCCCGGACGGTGAACGTGTCGCAGGCCGCACAATTGCTGCCTGCGCTCTATGACCGTTGGTTCGCCGCCACCCCCGGGGCGCTGAGCCGGGACCGCGCGTGGTGGGACGACGTCTTAGAAGACAGGATCACGCAGCGGGAGAACGGATCCGCGCTCAATTTCATCGTCCATCCCGACGGCTTCCTGACGTACCGGGTGAACGGAGCCTCGCCACACGCGTTCCGGCGACCCTTCGGCACCGTGGTGGTTCAAGACTTCTGCGCCATCACCAACGAAGCCCACACCGAGCTACTCGCCACGCTGATCGGCTCCAAGACCTTCGACAACATAGTGATCGAGTTGCCGTCCGACGACCCGCTTCTGCTCAAATTGAAGAACCAGCTCGCTGCGAAGACCGTCAACATGAGCGACTTCCTGTGGTTACGGATCATGGACGTCCCCCAGGCGCTCGACACACGAACGTACTCCGCCGACGTCGACCTCGTGCTGGAGGTCACAGATCCCTTGAGCGTCGCCGGGGGCCGGTTCCGGCTGCAGGTTCGCGACGGTGTCGGCAAAAGCGAACCGTATGACGGCCCTGCCGACGTCGAAATCGGACTGGCCGACCTGGGAACGATCTACATGGGCGCGCATCGAGCGTTGGAACTGCATCGAGCCAACCGCATCACCGAACTCCGTCCAGGCGCGCTGCGGGATCTCGATGATGCGTTCCGTACCGAACGGTCACCGTACTGCGGCACGCTGTTCTGACGACTTCCCGCGGATAACCAGCGGTCAAGCGAGTGAGCGGGATTTCGCGCTGCGGCGCATCGCCTGTTATTGTCGCGTACGCGGTCTTGGCCGTCTTAGGCGCCGTTAGCTCAGTTGGTAGAGCAGCTGACTCTTAATCAGCGGGTCCGGGGTTCGAAACCCTGACGGCGCACTTTTCGTAGAGCGCCCCGATCTGGGGCCGCTCGTCTCCTGAACTCGGCCTTCGTCCTGCCGTCGGCCTATGGCCGCAAACCCTTGAAGATCGCCGAGCAAGTGCTAGTGTCCGGCTCACGGCGCGACGCGGGAGTGACGATGGCGGCATCTGATTTCGACTGGAGCAAACCGGCGGCGGTCGCCATCCCCAAGGAGGGGTACTTCGAGCTGCAGCGCGGGCGCTATGGACCCATCTATCCTCGCACCCCGGCCTGCTACGGCTTTTCGATAATCGCCAAAGTCAAACCGGGTCGCGAAGAGGCGGTTCGCTCCTATGGCCGCCAGCTCGAAGAGGCAATCAAGGCCGATCCCGACGTGCTCGCCCCGCTGAAACTGCACTACTTGCGCTGGCAGCTGTTCGATGCGGGATCCGGCCTGCATTTTCAGTACCAAGGCATCTTCGACACCGACTTCGACAAATACACCGAGGACGCGGTGCAACTGTTCAGTCAAACCGGGATCACCACCGTCTTCACGAACCTCGAGGGATTCCCCGAGGACTGGAGAGAAAACCCCGAAGCGTTCATCAACTTCGTCCGAGAGCATCAGGTGCCGAGTTTCTTGGAGTACGGCGAATATCCCTACGTCACAGCGGAAGAGGTCAAGAAGGCGCTCCGGCTGAAGGCGGCTTTCCAAACGATGCTCGACGAAATGCAATGAGAAGCATCGAAGCTCACGCCCATGCTAGAACTAGACGACATCCAGCACATCTTGCTCACCCGTACCCCGGCCATGACAGGTCGTTACGAATTCCTGTCGTTTGACGAGCCCGCGGGGGGACGAACCTGGCTTTCGGAACTGGTCGAGATCGTCGAGTCGGCTGCGTCCGTCCGCGAAACCATGGACAGCGCGAAGCGTTGGGTCACACTGGGGTTCACTTGGAACGGATTGCGGGCACTCGGTGTGCCGGAACATTCGCTCGAAACCTTTCCTCAAGAGTTTCGTCAAGGCATGGCGGCCAGGGCGGATATTCTCGGTGACACCGGGCGCAACCACCCCGACCATTGGATCGGCGGGTTGGCCGATGCTGATCTGCACGCGATTGCGATACTCTTCGCACGTGACGACGCCGAGCATGCCAGCGCCACCACAGCCCACGACGAACTGGTGGCGCGGTGCGACGGCGTACGCCGGTTATCGTACCTCGACCTGAACGCGACACCGCCGTTCAACTACGCCCACGACCACTTCGGCTTTCGAGATCGACTGTCACAGCCCGTGATTGAGGGATCAGGCGAAGAACCCACGCCGGGCTCCGGCGCGGCGCTGAAAGCCGGGGAGTTCATCCTCGGGTATCCGGACGAGCTCGGACCAGTCGCCACTCTGCCCGAACCAGCCGAACTATCGCGCAACGGCACCTACGCGGCATATCGACGATTACAGGAGCATGTCGGATTATTCCGCGACTACCTTCGTGCTCACTCCAATACGCCAGAAGACGAAGAGTTATTGGCCGCGAAATTCATGGGCCGCTGGCGCAGTGGCGCTCCGCTGGTCTTGGCTCCCGACAAGGACGATCCTGAGTTAGGCGCAGACCCTCTGCGGAACAACGACTTCAACTACCAAGAGATGGACCCACACGGATACGCGTGCCCGTTAGGTGCGCACGCCAGACGGCTCAACCCTCGAGACACCGCACCAAACATGAACCGTCACCGTATGATTCGGCGCGGCGCCACCTACGGACCGGCGCTGCCCGAGGGTGAGCCCGACGATGGGGCGGACCGTGGGATCGCCGCCTTTATCATCTGCGCCAGTCTGATCCGGCAATTCGAATTCGCTCAGAACGTCTGGATCAACGATCAAACGTTTCACGAATTGGGCAATGAGCGCGATCCTATTTGCGGAATACAAGACGGCACAATGGAATTCAAGGTTCCGAAGCGGCCGATCCGCCGGACCCTCAAGGGACTGCCGGCTTTCACCACGCTCACGGGTGGGGCTTACTTCTTCCTACCCGGCATCAAAGCTATGCGGTACATCGCGAATCTCTGATTGAACATCAAGGACAAAACGTGAGCACATCGCCTGCCGCAAGAACGTACAACCAGTCCCACATCGCCCGCCCGCACACCCGCGGGCGGCGGATGAGCATTTACTGGACCTGGAGCTACCCGTGGGAGTCACAACGCAACATCGAGACACTCGACAATCGTTTCTCCACGATGACGGAAGTTCGCAGGGCGGCATGGCCCAACTACGAGACGTCCGAGTGGGATGAGGCCAGCTTCCTCCAGGGCATCGCCGGGACGTTGGAACTCTTCCACCGCTCCACCCTGGCATTTCAAGAAGTGGCAGGCGAAGTTACCGGCCACCCCGTCGCAGTGTTCCAACGCGTCGATCAGGCCGGCTACAAGCAGTTGATCGACGAACGCATATTGTCCGACACCGATACATTGATGGTCTTCGGACTCGATCATGTGTTGGGCGAAGAAGCAGCAGAACTCGACGAAGTCGCGGCCATCCGCGACTGGCTGAAACGGGAAGGAACATGCCTGTTGCTTGCCCCGCACCACGACGTGGGATTCACCGACGACTTGGTGCAGCGGCAAACCGAGTACTCGCACCATGGAGATCCCCTGGTACCGCGCCAGCAGCGGTTCAGCGCGTACACGCGCTCGCTGATGGAGGCACTCGACATCCCCATCCGCAACATCTGGGGACTTCGCCCGGCAGTCGTGCCAGGTACCAAGGAGATCGCACCGCTCACCGGGTTCCGCGATCTCGACACGCCCGGATTGCTGGACGACGTGACGACGCTCAACTTCCATCCACATCTGCCGCACTATGAAGTGATTCCCGGCGCGGACAAGTCAGTGCATGTCCTGGGCAGGCAACGCGTCGATCCAGACCGCCCTCACCCCTTCACCGAAGCGGGCAACGTCGATTTCAATGCGCTGCTGTGGATGCCGCCGTCCGGGCAGCGAGCCGGTGACATCGTGGTCCTGGACTCCACCAATTTCACGACGCTATTCGGCGGCACAGACAGCCTCAAGAATCTATGGCGCAACCTCGCGACGATGAAGTGAGCGGAGAGACGGCTCCTGATTCCTAAGCAATCGATTCAGCGATGCGCGCCTGAGCCCTGCAGCGCCCGCCGCGCGACTAAATCCAGGATGTAGCCGATCACGCCGATGACCACAATCACGGCGACGACCTGTCCGTAGGCGAGTTGGTCGCGGGCGTTGAGGATCTGATAACCCAAACCCGAACGCACTCCGAGCATCTCGGCGGGTACCAGTACCACCCATGCGATTCCCAGCGCGACGCGCAATCCCGTCTGCAGGTGACCTCTGATGGCCGGCAACACGATTACCGTCAGTTGCTCGATTCGGCTGGCGCCAAATGATCTGGCCACTTGCAAGTGGCCCGGGTCGACCGCATGTACGCCGGCGGCGGTGTTGATCAGGATCGGCCACACCGACGCTGCGGCGATCAGGAAAACGACCGGCTCATTGCCAATCCCGAACAGCGCCACCGAGATCGGCGCCCAGGACAGCGGCGAGATCATGCGAAGGAACTGCACCACCGGACGGGTGGCGCGGTCGGCTATATCGTTCATCCCAATGAGCAGGCCCGCGGGTATGCCGATGACGGCGCCAACGAGCAAGCCGATCAGCAACCGCCACAGGCTGATTCCCGTGTCGGGCAGCAACACGCCTCGGTTGAACAGGTCGGCCAGCGCTTGCACCACTTTCACCGGCGTGGTCTCCCGCAACAACGACTGTGACGGAGCCAGCACCGCGGTGCCTAACCACCACACCGCGATCGCCAGTGCGATCGCCAATGTCGGGGGCCACCAGCGTTGCAACAGTGACCATCTGGCGGCTGTCGGTGCGCCCGGCTGTCCGGGTGCCGGCAGGCCCGTCGTGGTGCTGGTTTGTTCGAGAGTCATCGCGGTTGTACCTGTTCGGTGCGAGTGAGGTCGGAGGGAATGCCAAACGCTTGGGGGCCACCGTGTGCGCTCAGAGCGGTCCGCACGAAGCTGTCGACCACCAGTTCCGAGTGCACGGCCGCGGGGTCGAGCCGATCGAGGAAGTTGCGGTCGCCGTCGACGACGGTGTCGTGCATGGCCTCCACGAGTCGCCGGGTGAAGCTTGGAAACGGGAACGGTTGAAATCCGAGGCGCTGCGGTTGCCAGTCCGGGTGTTGGAATCGGTAGTCCTGGGCGCGGTACGTCAGCGCGGTCTTGATCGCCGGCAATGGTTGTGGCAGGTAGGCACCTTTGGACATGGTCGCGGCGGCGACCGGGCGGTCGGTGCTGATGCGCTGCTGGGCGCCGACGATCGAGTTGACCAGCGAGGCGGCGGCCTCGGGTCGGTGCTCGATCAGGTCGTCATGGGCCAAGACCACGCAGCAGGCGTGGTCGCGCCAGACATCGCCCAGGAAGGTGTGAATGCGGCCGATCTTGCGCACCTGGGCCATGGCGTTGAAGGGATCGGCCACGACATATCCGCTGATCGACCGGTTCGCCAGCGCCGGCACCATGTCCGACGGGCTCATGACGATGAGCTCGACCGTGCGGGCGCTGCGCGATGCGCTGCGGCGTACCACCGGGACCAAATCGTGGGCGCGCAACAGTTGCTGCAGGATGATGTTGTGGATCGACCACCAGAACGGGATGGCCACCTGCGTCCCGGCCAGCTGCCCGAGATCAGTGATGTGGGGCGCGACCGTCAATGCTGACCCGTTGGTGTGATTCCAGCTCAGCACCCGCACCGGGCTCTTCAGCAGGAACCTCAGTTGGATGGCCGTCGGCATCAGCATGTGCACGGCGTCGACCTGCCGGGTGACGAAAGCTTCGGCCAACGACGCCCAGCTGCGAAACAACACGGGCTTGGCCGGGCTGACCACGCCCCGCTGGTAAAGGCCGTCGGCGTGCGCGATGAGCAGTGGTGCCGCGTCGGTGATCGGCAGGTAGCCGACCCGCAGCTGCCCACTGGTGTTGGTGCGGTCGACGCTGGCCGCGCGCGCCAGATCGGTGATCCCGGCCAAACCACCAGCGGCGGCTACCGCGACCGTACCGGCGAGCAATGACCGCCGGCTGACCAAGCCCGCGGTCATTGTTCGACCAGGCGGTAGTGGTCCAGAATCTGCTGCCTGAGTTCCTCGTTGCCGCTGCGCACCGCTGCGGTGACGGCTGGCTGCCATTCCCGCCGGATCCGCCCGTCGGGACCGAGCAATACGACGCGGCTGGCCAACAACAGTGCCTCGTCGACGTCATGGGTGACCAGGACGATGGTGATATTCAGCTCGGCGGCCAGCTTGGCCAGCCACGATTGCAAATCGGCGCGGATGGCAGGATCCAGTGCGCTGAACGGCTCGTCCAGCAGCAGCAGCCGGGGGCGGGTGGCGACGGCGCGGATGATTGCGACACGTTGTGCCTGGCCGCCGGACAGCTGATCGGGATAGCGGTCGGCCACGCGTTCGAGGTCGAATTGGCGCAGCAGTTCCTCTGCGTAGGAGCGTTGGAACGAATTCTTGTGCGCGGCGAAGCGCCCGGCGAGCATGACGTTCTCACCGGCGGTCAGCCACGGCAGGAGCAGCGCCTGCTGGAAGACGACGCCGGTGTGCGGCCGGGTCACGCCACTGCCGTTGGACCATTCGACGGTTCCGGAGGTCAGCTTCTCCAAGCCGGCGATGACCCGCAGCAGGGTTGATTTTCCGCTGCCGCTGCGACCCAAGATGGCCAGGAAGTCGCCGTCGTCGATGGTCAGGTTGATGTCGCTGAGGGCATTGGTGTCGCCGTCGAAACTCTTGTACCCGCCGACGATCTGTACGGTGCCAGTTCCCACGTGAGCGTTCCTTTCGAGGGTCACTGGTACGGAGAAACGCCGCGCCCGGGGGCGCGACACCAGGGCCACGGTGCCATTGCAGCGGCGACTGTGTCTAACGGACCGGTGCGTGGCTGCGCCGATGCGGGTACCGGGGCGTGGTCCACGCTGCCCGGCCGTCCCACCGTCCACACTGCCGACGAGGGACTCTCTGCGCGCTCAAAAACACTGCAGCGCATTGTCTTTGGCCTGTGAGGCGAGCGGCCTTTGGTTGGCGTACCGGTCGTGTCCTGTGTCCTCGTCTGGCGCCGGCATCGGCCATAGCTGTTCTCTCGAAATTCAATCCCGTTGATTGCAACGAACTGGCCGGCATCCCCAACAATCTGCTGTCGCATTCGAGGTGGTGAGGAGTATTTTCTGTCACACAGACCGGCGTTCGTCGCCCTCCACCGAGTCGCGCCGAAGGAGCTTCCATGGGGTTCATCCAGCCCAACCTGCCCGTTGTCGACATGGCCGAATGGAGCACGCGAACACGCGCCGAGCGCATCGTGCCGATGGCGCGTCACATTGCCGAGAACGGCTTCGGCACCCCCCTGGTGATGCATGTGATGTATGGCGTGAAGATAGGGCTTTACATCCTCGGCTGCTGGCTGTTCGCGCTGACGACCAAAGGCGTTGACGGTTTCACGAACGTCGGTTCCTGGTGGTCGGAACCCGTCGTGTTTCAGAAGGCCGTTCTCTACACGATGTTGTTCGAAGTCGTCGGTCTCGGCTGCTGCTTCGGTCCGCTTGCGGGACGCTACTTTCCGCCGATGGGTTCGGTTCTGTACTGGCTGCGTCCGGGCACCATTCGCTTACCGCCATGGCCGGCCCGGGTGCCATTGACCAAAGGCGCAAACAGGACCGGGTTCGACGCCTTGCTTTACGCCGCGCTTCTCGTATCGCTGGTCAACGCGCTGGTTTCTGACGGCACCGGTCCAATTCCAGAGCTGCACACGGCAATCGGCGTGCTGCCGCGGTGGCAGACCGTGGCGATCCTCTTGGTGTTGGCCGCTATCAGCCTGCGCGACAAAGTGATTTTCTTGGCCGCGCGCGCCGAGGTGTACGGGCCGCTGGCGCTGGTGTTTCTGTTCTCCGGGGCGGACATCGTCGTCGGCGCCAAGCTCGTCTTCGTGGTGATCTGGTTGGGTGCGGCTACCTCCAAGCTCACCAAGCACTTTCCGTTCGTGATCTCGACAATGCTGGCCAACAATCCGTTCATCCCCTCGGGTGCCTTCAAGCGGTCGTTGTTCAAGCGGTATCCGGACGATCTGCGCCCCAGCCGATTGGCGGGCGTCATCGCCCACTTCTCCACGGCGGTCGAAGGGCTGGTGCCTCTGGTCTTGTTCTTCTCCGGCGGCGGCTGGCCGACGACCATCGCGGCGTTCGTCATGATCGTCTTCCACTTGAACATCTTGCTGGCGTTCCCGATGGGTGTGCCGCTGGAGTGGAATGTCTTCATGATCTTCGGGGTGTTGGCGCTGTTTGTCGCTCATGCCGACGTGGGTGTGGCCGATCTGCGAAGCCCGTGGCCCATTGTGCTGTTCACGCTGATGGTCGCGACCGTAGTCGTCGGAAACCTGTACCCGCGCAAGGTTTCTTTCCTGCCTGGCATGCGGTATTACGCCGGCAATTGGGATACCACGTTGTGGTGCGTCAAGCCTTCGGCCGACGAGAAATTCCGCACCGGCTCGCGCGCGCTCGGACCGATGTATCACCTACAGCTCGAGCGGTTGTACCGAAGCAAGGAAGCCGCTCAGATACCCCTGCACCTCGGGTTCGCATTCCGCGGCATGAACACCCACGGGCGTGCCCTGTTCACGTTGGCGCACCGGGCGATGGCCGGCTACGACGAAGATGACTACAACGTCTGCGAAGGCGAAACCCTGTGCTCGGTGATCCTGGGATGGAACTTCGGCGACGGGCATATGCACAACGAGTGCCTCATCGAGGCGCTACAGGAGCGGTGCGGATTCGAACCCGGCGAGGTCCGGGTGGTGATTCTCGACGCGCAGCCTATCCATGTCCAGAGGCAGGAGTACCGACTCGTCGACGCCGCGACAGGAGAGTTCGAGCGCGGCTATTTCGAGGTTGACGACATGGTCACCAGCCAGCCGTGGGCCGATGATCTGCCAGTGCACGTACAACGCAGCACCGGCGCGGGCATGGTGTGACTGCTCGGTGTGAGGCCGTCGAGCGTGCGGCGACGGACTTGAGCGTGCGCCCAGGGCGCCATATCGCCGAATTCCCCGCCCTGGCTACACAGCCGACGCCGTGGATTCACCCTCGACCAAGCGGCTCAGCGATTCCTCACGCGATGGACCACCACCACGACGACAAGAGCTCCCACCCCAGCCAAGGACACCGTCACGGCGGGCTTCTTGACGAATTCGATCAGTCGAGCCTTGACATCGTCGGCCAGACGCCGCGGGTTGGCGCGCTCGGCCAGCGAGTCGACGGTCGCGGCCAGCTGGTCGCGGGCGACGTCGATCTCCTTCTTGATGGTCTCGGGATCGCGGTCCGCCACGTGTCTATCCTCCAAGTCGCCCACATTGGGTGCTCATTGCCCTGCCCCGCACTACCCTAAATCAGCCGGTGCAGGGCCTAACGCTCCGGTGAACAGAAAGGACGCACCTTGACCGAGACCGCACGGCTTGCCCCCGGAGACAAAGCTCCTGCCTTTACTCTGCCCGACGCCGATGGCAACAAAGTGTCGCTGGCCGACTACCAGGGACGCCGCGTCATCGTGTACTTCTACCCGGCGGCTTCGACGCCCGGTTGCACCAAACAGGCCTGCGACTTCCGCGACAACCTGCACGAACTCAACGACGCCGGCCTCGATGTCGTCGGCATCTCTCCGGACAAACCGGAGAAGCTGGCCAAGTTCCGCGACGCCGAAGGGCTGACCTTCCCGTTGCTCTCCGACCCCGAGCGCAAGGTGCTGACCGCCTACGGCGCCTACGGCGAGAAGAAGATGTACGGCAAGACTGTGCAGGGCGTCATCCGGTCGACGTTCGTCGTCGACGAGAAGGGCAAGATCGCAGCTGCGCAGTACGCCGTCAAGGCCACCGGCCACGTCGCCAAACTCCGGCGCGACCTGTCCGTCTAGCGAGACCGTCGTGACCGGTAAAGCGGGTGATTCAGCGATGGATCCCGACGACCCTGAGCAACACATCCGCAATCTGGAGCAGAGAGCCGGCCAGCCGCCAGGGCCCAGTCCGCAGCCGCCCAGCGGGAACGATGACTCACTGGTGCGGTGGTGGCGAGGCGCCGCCGGCTATCTGAACACGCCCGCGAGACGACGGGTAGTGGTGTTCACCGCCGCCGCCGTGGTCGCCATCGCGTTGTTCGTCGCGTACTCACACCACAAGACGACCGTGCACGGCAACCTCGTGATGATCAATAGCGGCGCCAAGGACTCGATCGAATGCAACGACGGCAGCATAAAGCTGGACGGCGACAACAACGCGTACATCATCACCGGCCACTGCCGCAGGCTCGAGGTTTTCGGCAGCGCGAACCACGTCACCGTCGACAGCGCTGACACCATCGACATCTTCGGCGACGACAACGAGGTGACGTACCACTCGGGCTATCCGAGGATCAACAAAACCGGTAACAACGACACCGTCTTTCAGCGCCCGAACAGCCGTTGACGCGCGGTGCGTCAGGTCAGACTCGCCAGCAGCAGCGCCTCGGCGATCGCCGCGCGCTCCAACACACCCAGGTGCAGGCTCTCGTTGATGCTGTGCGCCTGCGTGTTCGGGTCCTCCACCCCCGTGACCAGAATTTTGGCCTGCGGGAAAGCGGCGGCGAACTCGGCGATGAACGGAATCGATCCACCCATCCCCATATCGATCGGCGGTGCACCCCATGCTTCGCGGAAGGCCTCCCGCGCCGCGTCATAGACAGTCCCGCTCGCCTCGACGGCATAGGGCTGACCGATTTCACCGCGTGTGACCGTCACTTCGGCACCCCACGGCGCGTGCCTTCGCAAGTGGTCTTCCAGCGCATCCAGATGCGCGGCGGCGTCACCGCCGGGAGCTACGCGCATGCTGATCTTGGCGCGGGCGCGGGGAATCAGCGTATTCGATGACGCCGCAACCGAAGTCGTGTCGATGCCGATCACGGTGATCGCCGGCTTGGCCCAAAGCCGTTGCGGCACTGACCCGGACCCGATCTCGGACACACCGTCGAGTAGGCCGGAATCGGCGCGGACCCGTTCCGGCGGATATTCGGGGAAGTTCAGGTTGGTGATATCGGTTTCGTGCAAGCCGCGGACGGCCACATTGCCGGCGTCGTCATGCAAGCTGGCCAGCAGACGAACCAGCACGCTCAGGGCGTCGGGAATGACGCCGCCCCACAGGCCGGAGTGCAGTCCATGGTCCAGCGTGGCCACCTCGACGACGCAGTCCGCCAATCCCCGCAGCGACACCGTCAACGCCGGCACGTCGCTACTCCAGTTGTCCGAGTCGGCGATGACGATCACGTCGGCGGCCAGCGCGTCGCGGTGCGCGGCGAGCAACCGGCCCAGAGTCGGCGACCCCGACTCTTCCTCACCCTCGACAAACACCGTCACACCCACCGGCGGCCGGCCGCCATGCGCGCGGAACGCCGCCAGATGCGTTGCGATACCGGCCTTGTCGTCGGCGGTCCCCCGACCGTAGAGGCGGCCGTTGCGTTCGGTCGGCTCGAACGGCTCCGATTGCCACTGCCCGCGATCACCCTCGGGCTGAACGTCGTGGTGGGCATACAACAACACCGTGGGAGCACCTGCCGGCGCCGGGTGATGCGCGATCACCGCCGGCGCACCACCTTCGCGGACGATCCGTACGTCGCCAAAACCGGCCTCGGCCAATAGGTCTGCGACCGTTTGGGCGCTGCGGTGCACCTCGTCACGCCGACCCGGGTCGGCCCATACCGATTCGATGCGCACCAGATCCTCGAGGTCGCGCCGCACCGACGGCAGCACCTCCCGTACCCGCTCAACCAGTTCCGTCATGATTCCGAGGCTAGTGGGTGCCCTTTAAGCTGGCCGTGTGCCGAGCGACGGTCCGGACCCGACGACACCGCTATGGCGGGCCGCGCAGTTGTTCCGGCTGCTCACCTGCATGTACGCGCTGGGCTTCCATATCGCGGTCAACTCGGATTTGCGCCGACCCGCCCTGGGCTGGGTGTTGTTCGCCGTGTTGATCGGCTGGAGCGCGGCTTGCGCGGTCGCGTATCTGCGGGGATTCGGGCGGCGACCGGGCTGGGTGCTCAGCGAAGTGATCGTCGTGGTGCTGCTCATGGCGTCGACGAATGTGGTCGCCTCCGGGCAGTGGGCGCTGAACAACCAGACCTGGCCCACCACGCTGTGGGCCAGCAACGCCACCATTTCCGCCGCGCTGCAATTCGGCCCGGCCGGCGGCATGTTGACCGGCATCGTCGTCACCGCCACCCACGAAGCCGTCCGCGGCTACGTCAACGTTAACCTGGGCCGCAACGCCACCATCATTGTCGAGCTGGCCGTCGGCCTGGCCGTCGGAATGGCGGCCCGCACCGCCCGGCGCGCCCACCGCGAACTGCAACGAGCGGCTCAACTGTCGGCCGCGGTGGAACAACGCGAGCGGCTGTCACGCCAGGTGCACGACGGCGTCATCCAAGTCCTGGCATTGGTCGCCAAACGGGGCAACGAGATCGGCGGTAGCACCGCAGAACTGGCCCGGCTCGCCGGTGAGCAGGAACGCACCCTGCGCAGCTGGCTCACCGCCGCCGACATGGAGGTCGACGGTGACGCCGCCACGACGCTCGACCTGCGCACGTTGCTGCGCCGCCGGGAATCCGACCGGGTGTCGATGAGCCTGCCCGGCACCCCGGTGCTGTTGACCCGAGAACTGGCCGACGAGCTGGACGCCGCGGTCGGCAATGCGCTGGACAACGTGCGACTGCACGCCGGACCGAACGCCCGCGCCTTCGTACTACTGGAAGACCTTGGCGATTCGGTGACGGTGAGCATCCGCGACGACGGTGTGGGCATCGCCGCCGGCCGCCTGGCGGAAGCGGCCAGCCAGGGACGCCTCGGCGTATCCCAGTCGATTGTGGGACGGTTGATATCGCTCGGTGGTAGCGCCGAGGTGCACAGTGAGGTCGGCGAGGGAACCGAGTGGGAGTTGCGGGTGCCGCGGAGGACGACATGAGTGCAGACGGCGCGCCTACGGTGATGGTCGTCGACGACCATCCGATCTGGCGCGACGCGGTGGCCCGTGACCTGGCCGACGACGGGTTCGACGTGGTCGCCACCGCTGAGGGCGTGGCGGCGGCGCGCCGCCGGGCGGCGGTGGTCAAGCCGGACGTAGTGGTGATGGACATGCGACTCGCCGACGGCGACGGCGTGGCGGCCACCAGGGAAGTGCTCGAAGTCTCACCCGCGTCGCGTGTGCTGGTGTTGTCGGCTTCCGACGAACGCGACGACGTCTTAGAGGCCGTCAAGGCCGGGGCGACCGGCTATCTGGTCAAGAGCGCATCGAAATCGGAGTTGGCCGACGCGGTGCGGGCCACCGCGGCCGGCCGCGCGGTGTTCACGCCCAGCCTGGCCGGGTTGGTGTTGGGTGAATACCGGCGCATCGCCCAGACTCCCAACGCGGGCCCGGCCACCCCGAGCCTGACCGAGCGAGAGACCGAAGTATTGCGTTACGTCGCAAAAGGCATGTCCGCCAGACAGATTGCGCAGAAACTCTCACTGAGCCACCGCACGGTGGAAAACCATGTGCAGGCGACGTTTCGCAAGCTGCAAGTCGCCAATCGGGTGGAACTGACCCGCTACGCCATCGAACACGGGCTCGACCAGTAACCCTCGTCAGACCCTGCCGTTGAGGATCAGCTTCCAGTACATGGCGGGCAAGGCGAAGCGGTCGAACGCCCAGGCACTGCGCCGCGGTTTCAGCGGGTCGAGGAACGAGGGCAGCGACGACGTCACCGCCCCGGAGCGGTCGAATTCGCCGGCGATCAGCCGGTGCGCATCGGTCGCGATCGGTGCCACGGTGTAGCCGTCGTAGTCGGTGAACTCTTTGCCGCTCCGGGCGGCCAGCAAGTTGTCCACCAAGATCGCCACCTGCCGGCGCAGCGCCCCGCCGGACGGATCGGTGTCAACGGCGGCGCCGTCGCCGATCGCCCACACGTCGGGCTGAGTGCGGTGCCGGAACGTTTTCGGATCGATGTCGACCAACCCATGCGGCTGATCCCCGGTGAGACCCGACTCAGCGATCCACTTGGGCCCACGGAACGGCGGCACCAGGTGGAGCATGTCGTAGCCCAGCTCGGTGGAAGTGCCGCCGGTCACGGTGATGCGTCGTTGCGCGGGGTGCACGGCGGTCACCGCGGTGTTACCGATCACCCGGACGTTGAGGTCGCTCAGCAGGCGGCCCAGTCGCTCGTCGAGGTCGGGGACACCTAAGAAGTCGGCACGGTCGATGACCAGCGTCATGCTCACGTCGCACCGATTGCGCTTCCAGTGCGCGGCCGCGAGGAACAGCGGCTTGACCGTGGTGCCGGTGCAGCTGACCGGGGGTCGCGGCACGGTGAATACCGCGTGCTGGCCGCTGCGCACGGCCTGCACAAGTTGCCACGTCTTCTCGGCGCGGTCGAGGTAATTGCTCGCCACCGCGGGATCGTCGGCCGCGGCTTGGAGATCGGGCAGCGCGTCGTCATCCGGGACCAGGCCGGCGCAGACGATCAGCTCGCGATACCGGTACGTCAGGCCCGAGGCACACCGCACCGTGTGTTGAGCGGGGT
>NZ_LZLE01000022.1 GCF_001673155.1 Mycobacterium sp. 1423905.2
TCGACAACCACTCGAACAACGGCGTCTTCCTCGACGGCCGACGCGTCCCGATGATCGAGATCCTCGACGGTATGGCGGTCAACCTGGGCCGCCCCGACGGGCCGCGCGTGACGTTCGAGGTCGGCCACCACCGTGGCATCGTCGGATTGATCCCGGCCACCGACAAACTGCCCCGCATCGAAGCGCCCGGGCCGCCGCCGAGCCCTCCCCCATCGCCGCCGGCCGGTCCACCGCCGCCGCCCCAACCGTCGCGCACCCGCGAGACACCGCTGCCCCCGCCGCCGGGCCCGGCGGCCAGCGCAGACGTGCAGCGCATCCGGGTCAACCCGACCACCGCCGAGTCGCAGGTAACGACCAAGCGGGTGCCGACCGTGACCGCCGAGTCCAGCCTCGCCACACCGGTCGCCCGCAGCGCGAGCATCGGTCGATCCCTGGACAACGACATCGTCGTGGCCGACGTGCTGGCCTCCCGCCACCACGCCTACCTGGCGCCGACTCCGGTCGGCGCCGAGATCCGCGACGCGCACAGCATCAACGGCACGTTCGTCAACGGCATCCGGGTGGGATCGGCCATCCTCAGCGAGGGTGACGTCGTCACCATCGGCAACGTCGACCTGCTCTTCTCCGGTGGCAATCTGGTGCGCCAGACGGCGGGGGCGACGCCGGCCGGCGGCCTGGAAGTCAACGCCGTCTCGTTCGCCGTCGACGGCAAGGCCCTACTGGAGAACGTCTCACTGACCGCGCGGCCCGGG
>NZ_LZLE01000023.1 GCF_001673155.1 Mycobacterium sp. 1423905.2
CCCCGGGCCCGCGTAGTTGCATGTCCACACTCGGTGATCTGCTGGCCGAGCACACGGTGCTTCCAGGCAAGCGGTTTCGACGTGGGGCGACGGATGGGTATCGGCAGCCGCGAGGCCTACATTCCGGCGCTCAAGGACCATTCCATCGACTTGGTTCCCGAGTACATCGGCAACCTGCTGCTCTACTTCGACCCCGACTTCAAGGAAACGGTGCTCGAAGCGGTCGAATTGCAGCTCTACAAAAGTCTGCCCGGTGACTTGTCGATTCTGACGCCGTCTCCCGCGTCGGACACCGACACCGTCACCGTCACCGGCGCCACTGCCGCCGCGTGGAAACTCAAGACCATCGCCGACCTGGCGGCGCATTCCGCAGACGTCAAGTTCGCCGCCCCGTCGGCTTTCCAGAGTCGACCCGCCGGCTTGGCCGGGCTGCGACAGAAATACGGCTTGGACATCGCTGCGGGCAATTTCAAGATCGTCAACGACGGTGGCGGCGCGGTCACTGTGCGGGCACTGGTGGATGGAACTGTCACGGCTGCAAACGTTTTCAGCACCTCTCCGTCCATCGCCGAGCACCACTTGGTGGTGCTGGAGGATCCGTTGCACAACTTTTTGGCCGGAAACATTGTGCCGCTGGTGAATTCGCAGAAGAAGTCGGATCGGCTCAAGACCGTGCTGGATGCGGTCTCGGCGAAGTTGACCACCGCCGGATTAGCGGAACTCAATGCCGCCGTCTCTGGTAACTCGGGGCTCGATCCCGACCAGGCGGCGCGAAGGTGGGTGCACGACAACGGCTTCGACCGAAGCGTCTCATGATCACCTTCGACGACGTCAGCAAGGTCTTCCCCGGAGGCTCCACCGCCGTCAACCAGCTGAGCATCGACATACCTGCCGGAGAGCTCACCGTATTCGTCGGCCCCTCCGGTTGCGGCAAAACCACCGCGCTGCGGATGATCAACCGGATGGTCGACCCGACTTCGGGCACCATCACCGTCGACGGGGCCGACGTGTCGACCGTCGACCCGGTCACCCTGCGCCGCGGCATCGGTTACGTGATCCAAAGCGCCGGGCTGCTGCCGCATCAACGCGTCATCGACAATGTCGCCACGGTGCCGGTGCTCAAGGGCCAGTCCCGCCGCGCCGCGCGCACCGCGGCCTACCAGGTTCTCGAACGTGTCGGGCTGGACGCCAAGCTGGCGACCCGTTACCCCGCGCAGCTTTCCGGCGGCGAACAACAACGCGTGGGAGTGGCACGCGCGTTGGCGGCCGACCCGCCCATCCTTTTGCTCGACGAAGCCTTTTCGGCCGTCGACCCCGTCGTCCGGCACGAACTGCAGACCGAAATCTTGAGATTGCAAAGCGATCTGCACAAGACCATCGTGTTCGTCACCCACGACATCGACGAAGCGGTCCGGCTCGCCGATCGGGTGGCCGTGTTCGGCCCCGGCGGGGTGCTGCAGCAGTACGATCCGCCCGCGCGGCTACTGTCACACCCGGCCAACCACTTCGTCGCCAAGTTCATCGGGCTCGGCCGGGGCTACCGCTGGCTGCAGCTGCTGGACGCGACCGGCCTGCCGCTGCACGAGATCCAGCGACTCCCGGCCAAGGAAGCTGCGCGCGCGCAACTCGCCGAAGGGTGGGCGCTGCTCGTCGACGACGCCGGCACACCGCTGGGCTGGATCGACGCCGACGGCCTGCGCCGACACCGCGCGGGTGCTCCACTGGCGGACGCCATGAGCGCGGTCGGATCCCTGTTTCATCCGAACGGCAATCTCAGCCAGGCGTTGGACGCCGCGCTCTCGTCACCCTCATCGATCGGGGTGGCGGTTGACGCGGCGAGGCGGGTGGTCGGTGGCGTGCGGGCCGGCGACGTGCTGGCCGCTGCGGATGCTCGGCGGCGGGACTGAGGCGATGCACTACCTGCTGACGCATCTGGGTGCCGCCTGGACGCTGACCGTCATCCATCTGCGGCTCTCGCTCGTCCCGGTGCTGCTCGGACTGGTGATCTCGGTGCCGCTGGGAGTGTTCGTACAGCGCAGGACGGCCCTGCGCCGGTTGACGACCGCGACCGCCAGTGTGGTGTTCACCATTCCGTCGCTGGCCCTGTTCGTCGTGTTGCCGCTGATCATCAAGACCCGCATCCTCGACGAGACCAACGTCATCGTGGCCCTGACCGCCTACACCACCGCCTTGCTGGTGCGCGCGGTGCTCGAGGCGTTGGACGCGGTGCCGGCCGCGGTGCGCGACGCGGCCACCGCGGTGGGGTACACGCCGCTGGGCCGGATGGTGAAAGTGGAGCTGCCGCTGGCCGTTCCGGTGCTGGTGGCCGGATTGCGAGTGGTGGTGGTGACCAATATCGCCATGGTTTCGGTCGGTGCGGTGATCGGCATCGGCGGTTTGGGGACCTGGTTCACCGCCGGTTACCAGACGAACAAGACAGACCAAATCCTGGCCGGCATCATCACGATATTCCTGCTCGCGGTCGTCATCGACATGCTGCTCAATCTGGCCGGCTGGTTGGCCACGCCGTGGCAGCGCGCCAAGGTCCGCCGGCGCCGGTTGGTCCGGGCTCCGATCGTGGGCGGCGCGCGATGAACTTCATCGGGCAGGCGGTGTCCTACCTGACCACCGCGAACAACTGGGCCGGCCCCGACGGGCTCGCCATCCGCGTCGGTGAACACGTGGCATACACAGCGCTGGCGGTGGCGGCTTCGGCGCTGATCGCCGTCCCCGTCGGGCTACTCATCGGACATACCGGGCGCGGGCAACTCGTAGTGGTAGGGGCGGTGAATGGACTGCGGGCGCTGCCGACGCTGGGGGTGCTGCTGCTGGGAGTTTTGGTGTTCGGCCTGGGTCTCGGGCCGCCGATTGCCGCGCTGATGCTGCTGGGAATCCCGTCGCTGCTGGCCGGCACCTACGCAGGCATTGCGGCCGTCGACCCGCTGGTCGTCGACGCGGCGCGCGCGATGGGCATGACCGAGGCCCAGGTGCTGCTGCGCGTCGAGCTGCCCAATGCCCTTCCGTTGATGCTCGGCGGGCTGCGCACGGCGACGCTTCAGGTGGTTGCCACCGCCACCGTCGCCGCCTACGCCAGCCTCGGCGGGTTGGGCCGCTATCTCATCGACGGCATCAAGGAGCGCCAATTTCACATCGCTTTGGTCGGGGCGCTGCTGGTAGCGGCGTTGGCGCTGATCCTCGACGGCGCGCTCGCCGCGGCGGTGTGGGCAGCAGTCCCGGGCACCGGCCGGCTGCGCCTGCCGGGCAGTTGGGGACAAAGTCGTCGCGGTTGAGCAACACGTCTTACGGTAGGAGTGTGAACGCAGCCCCTTCTGATCCGACACCCGGCACCTACCCAGCGATGTTGACGTGGCGCGCGCAAGACTGCTCGCGCATGGAGTCGGTGCGAGTTCATCTGTCCGGCAAGCGAATCCGGGCTAACGGGCGTATCGTCTCGGCGGCCACGGAAACCAGCCCGGCGTTCGGTGCCTTTTACGAATTGCAGACCGATGAGACGGGGGCCACAAAGCGGTTCGGGTTGACGGTGACGCTGGCAGAGCGGGAACGCCAGCTGGCGATCGCACGTGACGAAGAGAACATGTGGCTGATCACCGATCATCAGGGTGAACGGCGCGCGGCCTACAACGGGGCGCTGGACGTCGACGTGGTGTTCAGCCCGTTCTTCAACGCCTTCCCGATTCGCCGCCTGGGACTGCACGAGCGCGCAGAGTCGGTGGCGTTGCCGATCGTCTATGTCAATGTGCCTGAGATGACCGTCAGCGCGGCCACCGTCAGCTACACCAGTGAAGGCCGGCTGGACGGCATCAAGCTGCGCTCGCCGGTCGCCGATACGGTGGTGACCGTCGACGCCGATGGCTTCATCGTGGACTATCCAGGGTTGGCAGAGCGGATCTGATCACGCCGCCGGCTCGACCTGCGGCCGCCAATTGTTCGCGCCAGTCCTCGGCCCCGACGGTCACCGTGACGATGTCCGAGCGTGGGAAGCAGTCGTAGCGTTTCCGGGCGGCGTGGCCGGCGTTGACCAATTCCGCCACCGAGTGGGTGCTGGCCAGTGAGTCGCGGGCGCGGTTGAGCAGTTCGACGACCCGGTCGGCCGCCGGCAAGAGCTGGCCGGAGTTGGCTTCGCACATGGCCCGGACCAAGTCCGGGGCGGTGCCGGCCACCCGGGTGGCGTCCCGGAAGGACCCGGCCGCCAGCGCGAACGCGAGCGGGACTTCGCCGGCGATGAGGGCCAGTGCCTCGGCGAGCAGGTGCGGCAGGTGGGAGATGGCGGCCGCGGCCGCGTCGTGCTCGTCGGACTTGGCCGGAACCACCACTGCACCGCAGTCCAGCGCCAGGTCCATCACCATCGTCCACACCTGCGGGTCGACGTGGTCGTCGACGCTGATCACCCAGGGCGCTCGGTTGAACAGCCCGCCATGTCCGGCCGACCAGCCCGAATGCGCGGTGCCCGTCATCGGGTGACCACCAACGAAGCGCTGCAGCAGGCCGGCTTTGGTGACCTCGTCGAGCACGGCGCCCTTGACGCTGGTGACGTCGGTCAGCGGGCACTCGGGCGCCGTCTCGCGGATATGGTCGAGCATGCTCGGCAATGCCGGCATGGGTACGGCCAGCACGATCAACGCGCGCGAGTCGGCGGCGCGGGCCAGCGTTTCCCCGAGTTCGGTGCTCGCGTCGAAACCCGCGGCCTGGGCGCCGTGGGCACCTTCGACCGATCGGTTGTAGCCGAAAACCTCCCGGCCGGCCGCCTTGGCGGCCCGCATGATTGAACCGCCGATCAGCCCGAGGCCCAGCACGCAGACCGGTGTCGTCGCCACGATTCAAGGTTGGCACAATTCGGCGGTCGACGGGGCCAGCGGGTGTGGCAGGCCGGCACGCTCCCCGTCTGGTCACAGCGCGTGGTGCGGACTAGCGTAGGCGGCCATGGGAGCACAACGGGCTTCGGCAACAGGCCCGTCGGCGGACATTCCGGACGGCTTCGGGGTTGCTGTCGTGCGCGAAGAGGGCCGCTGGCGCTGTTCGTCGATGGGCCCGAAGGCGCTGGTCAGTTTGGCCGCCGCCGAGACGGAATTGCGGGAGCTGCGCAGCGCCGGAGCGGTCTTCGGATTGCTGGACGTCGACGACGAGTTCTTCGTCATCATCCGGCCGGCCCCGGCGGGAACACGGCTGTTGCTCTCCGACGCGACCGCGGCGCTGGACTATGACATCGCCGCCGAGGTGCTGGACAATCTCGACGCCGAGATCGACCCGGAAGACCTGGAAGACGCCGACCCCTTCGAGGAAGGCGACCTGGGCCTGCTGTCGGACATCGGCCTGCCCGAGGCGGTGCTCAGCGTTATCCTCGACGAGACAGATCTGTATGCCGACGAGCAGCTGGGCCGTATTGCGCGGGAGATGGGCTTCGCTGACGAGTTGTCGGCGGTGCTCGACCGCCTCGGTCGGTGATCGCAAGCCCGGCGGAGCCGGGTGCAGCGGGTCGCCGCATCAGGGGGGTCGGTGAGCACTGACGAGGAGCTGATCCGCGCGGCCTTGGCGGTTGCCGCGACGGCCGGTCCGCGTGACGTGCCGATCGGTGCGGTCGTCGTCGGCACCGACGGCACCGAACTGGCCCGCGCGGTGAATGCCCGCGAGCTGCTCGGCGACCCCACCGCGCACGCCGAGATCCTGGCGTTGCGGGCGGCCGCCGGTGTGCTCGGCGACGGGTGGCGATTGGAGGGCGCCACTCTGGCCGTCACCGTCGAACCGTGCACCATGTGCGCGGGCGCGCTGGTCTTGGCCCGGGTGGCCCGGCTGGTGTTCGGCGCGTGGGAGCCCAAGACCGGCGCGGTCGGATCGCTGTGGGACGTGGTGCGCGACCGTCGGCTCAACCATCGGCCCGAGGTGCGCGGCGGTGTGCTGGCCGCGGAGTGCGCCGCGCCGGTGGAAGAGTTCTTCGGCCGCCAGCGATTGGGGTGAGGGGCGGGTGGTTCGGTAAGCTGCTCGACGGTGGCGTGTCCGAGCGGCCTAAGGAGCACGCCTCGAAAGCGTGTGACGGCTAACACCGTCCGAGGGTTCAAATCCCTCCGCCACCGCCAAAATTTTCCAACGAGGAATCGCTGGCCAGCGTGACCGGATCAGTCAGCTGACGCGGCCACCAGCGCCGCGATCGTCGTCATCATCCCAATGCACCCATTCGGGTAGCGGTGTTCTGGGCATTACACCGTACGCCGATGCCTCGTAGCCGGGCTGGTCGCGATGTTCCCGCCAGCGCGGATCGAACCTGTTTGCCCGCGAACGCCTCACGCCGCGAATGACGATCGCGGTCGCGCCAACGACCACAAATGCCAGAAGCGCGACCTTGAGAACTGTCAACAAAATTGTGAGCAACATTGCCGTGACAGCGTAGGCCGTTACCCCGGCCCGCGCCGAGATTTGCCGCCACCGTCGTACGCGAGCGGTCAACCACAGCCCCAGTGGCAATCTCGGTGACGAACGCCGACGCTAGTCCCGAGTCTGCCCCCCACCGGCAACCGCGCGAATCGTCTGCAGTTCGCTCTGGCTGAACGGCCGACCATCGGGGTTGACCAAGTCGCTGAACCACGCCTTCGGCACCGAGGTGTACGGGTGATCCCACGAGTCCCACGGGAAGTACGTCTGCGTCTTCCCGGCGACGAAGCCCCAGTTGAAGGCGCCGACGTTGTGCCGGCGGGCCACCGGCAGGATCCCCTCCACGGTGCTGCCCTGCGAGCGCGCCAGATACTCCGTGCAGATGATCGGCCGACCCAACGGCGCCAACTCGCCGATCCGGCCTTCGAACTCGGCCGGCTTCGCGTAAGAGTGAAAGGTGATCACATCGGCGTTGTCGAGCTGAATGCCGGCGATGGCGCTGCGCTGGCTGGGATCTCCCCAGCTGCCCTGCCAGACACCGCTGGTCAACGGCTGCGCGGGATCGACCGCTCGCGCCCAGCGGAAGACCTGGGGCAGCAGGTCAGCCACCCGCTCCAGCTTGTCGTTGCGTTCCACCCGTCGGTACACCTTCGCCGGGTTGTCCGGCTCGTTCCACAGGTCCCACCCCAACACGCGGTCGTCATTGCGGAACTGGCTCAACACCCCGGTCACGTAGTCGTACAGCACGGCGGCGTAGCGCTTGTCGTCCAGGCGTTCGGCGCCCGGGCTTTGCACCCAGCCGGAGTTGTGCACCCCGGGCCGGGGTGCTCGTTGCCGCCCGGCCCGCGGAATCGGATCCCAGCAGGAGTCGAACAGCACGAACAGCGGTTTGATCCCATGCCGCGCGGTGATGCTGACGAATTGCGCCAGCCGGGATTGGAAGCCCGCGCGGTCGGTGGCCCACAACTGGTCGTGCAGGAATACTCGCACCGTGTTCAAGCCGAAGAACCGGGCCGAGTTCATCTCCCTGTCGATGCGTGCGGCGTCGTAAGTGCCCGCCTGAAACATCTCCAACTGGTTGATCGCCGTCGAGGTGACGTAGTTGGCGCCGACCAGCCAGCCCTGAGCCTGATACCAGGTATTGGCGCGGTCGGCCGGCCACCGCCCGGCCTCGGCGGCCGCACGTGGGGTTCGGGCCAGCGTCGCACCCGCCGCCAACACCAGCGGCAGCTTGAGCGCGGTTCGACGGTCCACGCAGTGACCCTAATTTTCTCCGCGGACCAGTCACTCCGGCGTACCGGGGCCGGTGAAGAATTGTTATCTGGCCGTAGCTCAACAGTTTTCAGGGCGGCCTCAGGCGCTCACGATCAGGGGCAGCGAGATCACTCCGGCGCCCCCGGTGACCAGCAGCACCCAGCGGCCATCGACCGGCAACGTGGCCTCGATGCCGAAGATGGCGAACCCCACCTCGGCGGTGACGGCGGCTTCGGGCAATTGGAAGTCCAACTCCTCGGCCTGCTCACCGGACGGCGAATGGATCACGACGCTCACCCGTCGGTCGGACGTACCCGTCTCGGTCTGGGTCAGCACCACCAGCAGAAACCGGGCGAACCGGTCTGGCCCGAGAGCAAACCGCGATAAGACGCCACCCGACACGGTGAGCTTGTTGTCCACCGCAGACGCCGATTCGGCCAGGAAGGCCCCGACTATCACCCTCCGTGGGGCTGTTGCTGGGGTGGTGCCTGAGCCGGGCCGCCGTAACCCAGTTGCGATGCGGTGTAGCGGGCGGCGTCGGTCATGGGCACGGCTTGCACCGCGGTGCCGTAGGCGCAGATCTCCGTCCACACGTCGCCAAGTTCGGTGGTGTCGAACCGCATAGCGACGATCGCGTTGCCGCCCTTGGTGCGGGCTTCGTTGATCAGCCGTGCCATTGCCTCGTTGCGGCTCTCGGCAAGGTTTCTGGTCATGCCCTGCAGCTCACCGCCGAACATCGACTTGAACCCAGCGCCGAACTGAGCGAAGGCGTTTCGCGATCGGACGGTCAGCCCGAAAACTTCGCCGCACACGCGCTGGATCTCCCAACCGGGAATGTCATTGGTCGTGACGACGAGCACCGCAGAGCCTTCCTGCCGGAACGAGCAATGGTCTGCTGCAGACTACCGCGACGCGCTCACGCAGCCCCGCCGTATCGCCGGCACCGCTGAGGGTGCGGCGGCAGATGCGACATCGGCTAACGTCTCTATATCTCGGTCGACACGTCGAAGTGGGGATCCGGTGGCCAGTGCGGGCGGTGACGTAGACGTCGCTGAGATCGACCTCGATGATCTGACCTGCCCCAGGTTGACCGACGTCCAGCGCCAGATCCTCGAGTACACCGAGGCCAGACACATCGACTTCGACGTCGAGCGGATGCTCGGCGAAGCGATCGAGCAGGCCGGCGTCGACGACCTCGACGACGCCGACGGTTTCACCGAGCGCCTGGCCACACACGTGGCCGCGATCGAAGCCGATCACGGACTCACCCAGCTCATCCGCTCCACGCTGCGCCAGCGAGTGGTTCGTCTGCTGCGGAATCGGTTGTCGTTGATCGAGTTGATCAAGCGGTATCCGGAGATCGAATCGATCCCGATCGAGAAACCCTTCATCGTGGTCGGGATGCCGCGTTCCGGCACCACACACCTGGTGAACCTCATCGCTGCCGACCCGCGCCGGCGCGCCTTGCCGTATTGGGAAAGTCAGGAGCCGATACCGGCGCCGGGCGAGGGACCTGACATCTTCGGGGTGGATCCTCGCTACACGCGCACCAAACGCGAGCACGACGCGCTCATGGTCAGCGCGCCCCTGGTGGCGGCCATGCACGACCGGTTCCCGGAGGCCATCGAAGAAGAGGTCGAACTGCTCGACCTGGACCTGGCCGGCTACGTGCTGGAATGGCATGCGCGCGTACCTGATTGGCGCGACTACTATCTGCGGCTGGACCATACACGGCACTACGTCTTCCTGCGGAAAGTGCTTCAGGCGTTGACGTTCCTGCGGGGGCCGCGGACCTGGGTGCTGAAAAGCCCGCAGCACTGCGAGCAACTGGGCGCACTGATGGCCACCTTTCCCGACGCGACGGTGGCCTTCACCCACCGCGACCCCGCTGCGGTGACCCAATCGGCAATCACGATGATGGCCTACTCAGATCGGCTCCGCCGCACGAGCATCGACCCTGACTGGCTGGTCGACTACTGGAGCGACCGAGTGCACCGGTTGCTCAGCGCATGCGTGCGCGACCGCGAGCTGGTACCCGCCGAACGCAGCATCGACATCAGCTTCCACGAACTCAACGGCAACGAAATGCCGCTTCTCACCGAGCTTTACCACCGCGGCGGAGCCGAATTGACACCAGCGGTCCGGGCCGGCTTCCAGAAGTACCTCAACGGCAATCCGCGCGGTAAGCACGGTCGCATCCGCTATGACTTGAAGCGCCACTTTGGCGTCTCACCCGACAAACTGCGCGAGCGGTTCGGCTTCTATTTCGACAGGTTCGACGTCCGTGCCGAGTGAAGGAGTCCCAGCGATGCCTGAACCGGTCTACCGCAACCGGCCCGGCGCCGAAGCCATGCGCCCCGCCTCCGCCGAGCAAGCCGAACCAATCGCACCGGGAATCTGGTGCTCACCGGGGTTGTCCAACGCCTACTTGCTGACCACCGAAGACGGCCGGGTCATCGTCAACACCGGCATGGGTTTCGAGGGCCCGGTCCATCGCGCGAACTTCGACGCGGTGGACGACTCGCCGGTGCGCTACATCATCTTCACCCAAGGCCACGTCGACCACGTCGGCGGCCTGGACAGCGTCCGCGACCCGGACACGATCGTTGTGGCGCAGTCGAACTGGACTCGGTGGCGCGACGACAACGAACGGCTCATCCCGTATCGGGCCAACCGCAGCGCGTTCGCCTTCCAAGACACACTGGCGTCCGGCATCCAAGCCATCCAACGACGCCTCGGCGCCAGACGTCTGCCCGCTCAAAGTGTTCCCGCCGTAGACGTCGACTTCGAGGACACCCTGACCCTCGAGGTCGGGGGCCGGCGGCTCGAACTCATCTCCGTTCCCGGCGGGGAGACCACCGACTCCCTGGTGGTGTGGCTACCCAACGAGCGAATCTGTCTATGCGGCAACACGTTCGGTCCATTGTTCGGTCACGTACCGAACCTGGTCACCATCCGCGGGGACCGATATCGCGATGCCCTGACAGCAATCGCGTCGGTGGAGCGGGTGCGCGACCTGCAGCCCGATCTCTTGGTCACCGGTCACTTCAATCCGATCGCCGGCGCGGACCGCATCCATGTAGAGCTGACCCGGCTACGCGACGCCATCCAATACATTCATGACCAGACCGTGGCCGGAATGAACGCCGGCAAAGACGTCTGCACCTTGATGCGCGAGATCTCCTTGCCCGCGGAATGCGAAGTGGGACAGGGATATGGAAAGGTGAGCTGGAATGTGCGTGCCATCTGGGAGAACTACTCAGGCTGGTTCCACCATCAGTCGACCACCGAACTCTATCCCGTCGGGTTCGACGCGGTGAGCGCCGACATCGTCGAACTCGCAGGCGCCGACGCGCTGGTCGAGCGGGCCCAGGCGCATCTGCGGGAGGGGCGGCCCGTGCATGCCATCCATCTCGCCGAACTGGTCCCCACAACTCATCAGGGGGCACGCGAACTACTCCGGCGTGCCCACGAAAACTTGCTGGCCGGCAGCGTGAACTTCTGGGAATCCGCCTGGCTCAAGCGACAAATCGCGAGCTATTCATGACCGCGCGCGTCGGCTTCGATTTCACCGGCACCGCAGCGCTGGTCACCGGCGGCACCAGCGGCATTGGACACGCCATCGCTACCCTGTTCCGGGACGCCGGGGCGCAGGTCACCATCACCGGAACCAAGTCGCAGCCCACCGAATACGAGGCCGACCTGTCGGACATGGACTACCAGCAACTTCACATCACCGATCCCGACTCGGTAGATGCCCTGGCGCAGCGGTTCACTCGGCTCGACGTGCTGGTCAACAACGCCGGCGCCAACTTCCCCGGAGGGCTCGACGAGTCAAAGCCGGACGGCTTCGAGGCTTCGGTCGCGCTGAACCTCACGGGCCCTTACCGATTGACCGTGGGACTGTACCGAGCGTTGCGGGCCTCGACCGCCGTCGGTGGGGCCAGCGTGGTCAATATGGCGTCGATGTCGGCACTGCGCGCGGTGCCGCTGGTGCCCGGCTACGGCGCGGCGAAAGCCGGGATCGTCTGCCTGACCCGAAACTTGGCCGTCAAGTGGGCCGGCAAGAGGATCCGGGTGAATGCGGTGGCGCCGGGGACGATCGACACCCCGATGACCGCGCCCATGCACGTCGCACCCCAACTCGTCGAAGCCGAGTTGGCGCACATTCCGCTACAACGCATGGGCTCGCCGCGAGAAGTCGCGCCCACGGTGGCCTTCCTGTGCACCGAGCACAGCAGCTACACCAGCGGTGCCGTCTTCGTCGTCGACGGCGCCTCGGACTGCGTCTAGAAGGGACACCGCGATGACATCTGTGCTCCGACCAGAAGATCTCTACCACACCGGCATCGTCGTGCCCGATATCGACGCCGCGATGGCGCGTTTGAGCGCGCTGGCCGGTTACCAGTGGACCACCGTGCAGAGCTACACGCTGCCGTTTCGCACCGGCACGGATCGGCAGGCCCAAACCCGCGAGTTGACCACCAGCTTCGTCTACTCGCTGCAGAGTCCCTACCTCGAGTTGATTCAGGAGGTGCCCGAAACGCCCTGGGCTACATCGCCCGACAGCGCCATTCACCACCTCGGCTACTTCACCGACAACCTCCTCGACACCGCACGGGCACTGGAGCGCAACGGCTTCTCGTTCGAACTGACCGCGGCCTTCGCCGATCCCGAACCCGCACTGTTCGCCTATTACACCGATGATTTCGGCACGCGCATCGAGATCGTGGATCGCTCGTTGTTCCCAGACTTCCCGGCTTTTCTGCAATCCCAGACCCGCGATCGGTAGCCAACGCCATGATCCTGACGGTGCTCCGCTTCAATTTTGGCTCACCGCAAGGTGATTCGCGCACCCAAAGCAAGCTGATCGGCGCCGCGCTGGAGATGGCGCAATGGGGCGAATCGCGGGGGATCACCACCGTCAGTGTCGACGAACACCACGCCACCGGACACGGGTGGAGCTGCAACCCCATCATGGCAGCGGCGATGTTCTTGGCCCGCACCACCAATTTGATCGCCAGCGTGGACTGTGCGTTGGGTCCGTTATGGCATCCCGTCCGGTTGGCCGAGGACATCGCCCTGGTCGACAACATGAGTCACGGTCGCCTGCACACCACGGTCGGGTTGGGGTACCGCACCATCGAATTCGAATCGCTGGGAGTCGATTTCGCCAGGCGGGGTGAGCTGATGGACGCGCTGATCGCCCGGATGTTGTCGGTCTGGTCGGGTGCGGACCCCGAACTGTGTAGTGGGACATGGACGCGCCCGCATCCGCCTCTGTATGTCGGCGGCGGGGTGCGCGCCACCGCTCGTCGGGCGGCGCGCTTCGGATTGCCGCTGAGCCTGGCCGACCACCTGCCTGACATCGCCGCCTACTATCGCCAGCTGTGCGCCGAGGCCGGCGTCAAGCCGTTCATCTTGATGCCGGGACCGGTCAACCGCGGAATGATCTACCTGCACGAAGACCCGGATCGGGCCTGGGCGGAGCTCGGTGAGCACATCTTGTGGGAGGCGGTCACCTACGGTGGTTGGTCGGCCGAGGGCCGTTCGTTGATGCATCTGCCGGGCGTGCAGACCCTTGATGAGGTCAGGGAGTCGGGGCGCTACCGGTTCCTGACCCCCGACGAGCTGATCACCGAAGTGCGCGATGCCGATCAGTACGGCCCACTGGTCCTGCACCCGTTGGTCGGCGGCATGCCGGTCGAGGAGGCGTGGAAGTCGGTGCAGTTGCTCACCGACACCGTGCTGCCGGCATTGGCGTAGCCGACCTACAAACCGAACGAGGGGGGCGGCGGCGCCATCTCGGTGACCTGCACCGGTAGTGATATCGCGCCGGCGCCGCCGGTGACCACCAGCACCCACCGGCCGTCGACGGGCAACCTCAGCTGCAATTCGAAGAAGGCGAATCCCGGGTACTCGGCCACCGCCGCCTCTGGGACCTCGAAGTCGAGGTGTATCGGCTCGTCCTCCGACGGCGGCCGCATCTCGAGATGAACGCTTCGATCGGTGTTGCCTGGCTCCGCCTGGGTGAGCACCACCAGCACGAACCGCACCAGCCGGTCCGGTCCCAGGCCGAACCGGGACACCACGCCGCCCGACACATTGAGCTTGTTATCCACCGCGGCGGCCGCATCGGCCAGGAACGCACCGGTAAGTATCACGCGCTGAACCTACCCCGCGGTGGGTGGCTAGCACAGAAGGAACCGTCGCCCAGTCCGCGATCACCGGGCGACAGCCCTAATTCTCCGGGATTGCTTTACCCCCGTTTCGAAGCGGAAAGCGCGATACTAGGCAGATGCCTGATCGCCAGCCTGACCGCAATGTGCTGGGTGGCCCGTTGGAACCGTGCGGCACCGAGCCGCTTACCGGGTTCTACCGTGATGGGTGTTGCTCGACTGGGCCCGAAGATCTCGGGTGGCACACGATCTGCGCCGTGGTGACCGCCGAGTTTCTCGAGCATCAGCGCTCCATCGGCAATGACCTGTCCACACCCGTGCCCGAGTACCGATTCCCCGGTCTGCTGCCCGGTGATCGCTGGTGCGTCACCGCCGTGAATTGGCTGCGCGCCCACCGCGACGGTTGCGCGGCGCCCGTCGTGCTGGCCTCCACGCACCAGCGCACGCTCAAGGTGGTGCCGCTCGAGACGCTGCAAGAGCACGCCGTCGATGTGCCCGACGACCTGGCCAACTTATAAATTCGTGGGTTTGTGAACCCCCCGGCGGGGGTATGGGTCGCTACAACGAAGGACGAACGAAATCCCCTACCAGGGTGGAGGATTCGATGTTACGCGACATTGGCCGGGCGTTCGCACTGTTAGGTGCGGCGATAGTGTTCCTGCTAGCGGTGCTATTGGGAGGTACCCAGCGGTCGGTCGCGGACCCCACTCCGGCACCACCGGTGCCCAGCCCGTCGGCTCCTGCGTCACCCTCCTCGGGTGTGGTGATCGCACCGGATCAAGGCGGCACTGGTGACCCAGGCGGCGGCGGTGGCGCCGGTGGTGGCGCCGGAGGCGGTGGGGGCGCCGGCGGCGGATAGCCCATCAGGGCAACTCGGTCGAGTAGAGCCAGGTCTGCCACAACGGCCGCAGTGACTCGTCGGCGTAATTGGCCGCCAAGGCAGTGAAGTCCTCGGTGACCGCGGTGCCGTGTCGATAGCGCGTCGTCCAGTCCTGCAGCAGTGCAAAGAAATTCGCGTCTCCGACGAGCCGGCGCAGCGCGTGCAGGGTGAGCGCGCCGCGCTGGTACACCCGGTCGTCGAACATGTCCTTGGGTCCGGGATCGGTCAGCAACAGATCTTGCGGCTGGTCACGCAGCTGTTGGTGATACCGGTCGGCAAGCTCGTCGGCGCTGGGTCCGTCGCTGTGTTCGGACCACAACCACTCCGCGTAGCAGGCGAATCCCTCGTGTAGCCAGATATCACGCCAGCGGCGCGCGGTCACCGAATTGCCGAACCACTGGTGTGCCAACTCGTGGGCGATCAGCCGCTCACTGTTTCCGGTGCCGTCGCAGTGGTTGGCGCCGAAGATGGAAATGCCTTGTGCCTCAACGGGTATCTCCAAGGCGTCGTCGGTGACCACGACGGTGTAGCCAGTCGAAAGCGGGTATGGCCCAAACAGATCGACGAACAGCTCCATCATCTGTGGTTGGCGGGCGAAGTCGTGATCGAAGTTGCTGCGCAGCCGCTCGGGCAAGGCAGCGGCAATCGGCACTGGGGCGCGGGCGAGTCGCGTCGTCTCATAGCGGCCGATCTGCACCGTCATGAGGTAGGTGGACGTGGGTTCGGGTTGTTCGTATGTCCATACCGTCTGACCGCTCCCCGCCCGCCGCGATACCAGCTTGCCGTTGCCGATAACGCGATAGGACTTCTCGGTGCTGATCTGCAGGCGAAAGGCGGCCTTGGCGCGGGGATGGTCGTCACAGGGGAACCAGGAGGCGGCGCCGTTGGGTTGTCCCGCGACGAGCGCGCCGTCGGTCAGTTCCTCGAATCCGACCGCGCCCCACAGCGATCGGATCGGTTTGGGCGTACCGCCGTAGCGAATAACGATCGACATGGCCGCGCCGGTGGCCAGCTTGGCAGCCAGTTTGATGCGCAGTTTCCCGCTGCGCGCCGAAAACTGGGCGGCGGGCTTGCCGTTGACGGTGACCTTGCGGACTGAGAGGGCTTGCGAGAGGTCGAGGGTGAACGACTGCAGTTCGGTGACGGTAGCGGCGGTGATAGTCGCCGTCCCCGATAGTCGGTTTGCCCCGACCTTGTACTCCAACTCCAGCTCGTAGCGCGACACGCGGTAGCCGAAGTTGCCGTTCTTGGGCAAGTACGGATCGATCACCGGCGCATTCACCGTGGCATCCTTCACGCCGCGTGATCCGCGGCGGCGGCAGCGCCTGATTTCTTGCGGCGGCGCGGCGCCCACGGTCGAATAGGGTTGCCCTGCCAGCGCGTCGACGGTGGTACTTCGTCACCGCGGACCACCAACGACGCCGGACCGACCGCCGCGCCCGCCCCTAGCCTGGAGGCGGGCAGCGCGACGCAGTGTGGCCCGAGGGTGGCGCCCGCTTCGAGGACGACGCTGTCCATCCGCATGATCCGATCGTGAAATAGATGGGTCTGCACCACGCAACCGCGGTTGACCGTGCTGCCGGCGCCCAGCGTGACGAGGTCCGCCTCAGGCAGCCAATAGGTTTCGCACCATGCGCGGCGACCGATCCGCGCGCCCAGGCCGCGTAGCCACATATTCAACACGGCCGTTCCGCTGGCCGCGCGGGCAAACCACGGCGCGGCAACGGTTTCCACGAACGTGTCGGCCAACTCGTTGCGCCACACGAACGACGACCACAGCGCAAACTCGCTCGGTCGAATGCGTTGCACCAAAAGCCATTTCGCTGCAATCGTGATCGCTGCGGCGATGGCGCCGGCGGCCAGAAGGACCAGCCCGCCGCAGATCGCGGCCCAGCCGAAGCCGTGCGTGATGACCAGTGCCTGCAGCGAACCCAACACCGCCACACCGATCAGCGCCGACACCACAACCGGCACGCCGCGACAGATCTCGACCGCGGCGCGCGCCACTTTGAGTCGTGTCGGGGGCGCGTAGGTGGCCTGCTCCTCGGTTTCGGCCGGGCGCCTGCGCAGCCGCATGGGTGGACTGCCCAACCAGGATGACCCGCGTTTGGCCTTCGGGGGAGTGGCCGACAGCACGGCGACCAATCCCTCCTCGGGGACCCGGCGGCCTGGTTGGGTGATGCCGGAGTTACCGAGGAAGGCGCGCCTGCCCACGGTGGTGGTGGCCGCGTAGATCCACCCGCCGCCCAGCTCGTAGGACGCGACCATGGTGTCGTCGGCCAGGAAGGCGCCGTCTTCGATTACCGCGAATTTCGGGGTGAGCAACACCGTGGAGATTTCGGTGTCTCGGCCGACGGTGGCGCCGAGCATACGCAGCCAGATCGGGGTGAACTGGCTGGCGTAGAGCGGAAACAGATAGTGTCGCGCGGCATCCATCAACCGCTCGGTCGTCCACAGCTGCCAACCCGACCTGCTGTGCACCGGGTGATACCCCTCGCACAGTCCGAGGGAGAGCACCCGCACACCGAGCACCGTCACCAGCGCATAAACCGTCAGCGCGGCCAGCGCTGCTACCGGAGTCCACAGCAGTGCCGGCGACACCGCCTGCGTAAGTGTGCGGGTGCCCCGCACGGCCGCCAGGATTACCGCGACGCCGGTGCCGGCGGCAAGTAGTGGCAGTCCGGCGAGCAGCAGCGAGGTGAGTCCGTATACGGCCACCCAGGGCGCTTTGTTCGGCGGGCGCTCGTCCGGCCACGGGTGGCGCGCCTTGCCGGACTTCACTGCCGGAGAGCCCTTCCAGTACTGGCCGTTCTTGATCTTGTCGACCACGCCCGAACCCGGTGCCACGTCGGCGTTCTTTCCGACGACCGCCCCCGGCAGCAGTGTGGTCCGACTGCCGATGGTCGCGTCGTTGCCGATGGTGATCTCGCCGAGGTGAAAGGTGTCCCCGTCGATCCAGTGCCCGCACAACTCGACCTCGGGTTCGACCGCGCTGCGGTGCCCGATGGTGAGCAACCCGGTGACCGGCGGTACCGAATGCAGGTCGACGCCCTTGCCGATGTCGGCGCCCAGGGCACGCGCGTAGTAGACCAGCCAGGGCGCCCCGGCCAAGTTGTGTGCACCACTGGCCTGAGCCAGCCGTTCGGCGAACCACACCCGCAGGTGAACCGACCCGCCGCGGGGATAACTGCCCGGTTGCACCGTGCGCAGCAGGGTCCGCGCGACGAGCACCGCGATGCCCATCCGGCCCAGCGGTGTGACGAACAGGACGAAGGCCGTAACGACCGCCCACCAGGGCACCGGCACGGTCCAGGGCACCACGCGCAGGGCATGTACGACGTTGTTGCCCAGCGTCAGCCAGGTCAGCCACGGCAGTGCGGCCAGCGTCGCCAGAGGCAGGGCCAGCACCGTCTGGGTCAGTTGCGCCTGCCACGGGGTGGGCCGTACGTCGCGAGCCGGCACCTGCGGGGGCGGCTCGAGTTCGTCGAGGAACGCTGCCAACGAACCGAGCCGGGGATGGTCGTACAGGTCGGCGACGGTGAGTTGTGGATATTGCCCGCGCAAGCCGGCCACCAGTTGCGCAGCAGCCAACGAGCCGCCGCCGAGTTCGAAGAAGTCGGCTTCCGGACCGGTGACCGCGGCGCCGAGCAAATCGCGCCACCGTTCGGCCACCCGGCGGGCAGTACCGGTCAGGTCGGGCGTCTCCGCGGTGGCGGTGCCGCCCGGCGGCGGCCAGGGCAGCGCGTCGCGGTCGACCTTGCCGGAGGTGCGGGTGGGAAGGTGGGCGATCTGCACCAGGCGCGGAATCAAAGCCGCGGGCAAGTGCCCGGCGAGTTGAGTGCGCGCCTCGGCGATGTCGAAAGACGGATCGGCGCTGACGACGTAGCCGACCAGCACCGGCGTGCCGGAGGCGGTGCGGCGAACCGCGCACGCGCCGCCGCTGACCTTGGGCAGGTTGACCAACGCGGAGTCGACCTCGCCCAATTCAATGCGTCGGCCGCCGACCTTCACCTGGTCGTCGCTGCGGCCACAGAACAAGAGGCCGTCCGGCTCGAGCCGGACCAGATCGCCGCTGCGGTAGGCCCGCCGCCAGCCTAGGGTCGGCATCGCCGCGTATTTTTCGGCGTCTTTGTCCGCGTCGAGGTAGCGGGCCAGTCCTACCCCGCCGATCACCAGCTCACCGATGTCCCCGTAACCGACCGGCTCGCCGCTGCCGTCCACGACCGCGAGATCCCAACCCGCCAGAGGCAGGCCGATGCTGACCTGTCCGGTGCCGTGCAGTCGGGCGGCACAGGCGACTACCGTCGCCTCGGTCGGGCCGTAGGTGTTCCACACCTCCCGTCCGTCCACCGCAAGTCGCTCGGCGAGCTCGGCCGGGCACGCCTCACCACCGAAGATCAGCAGCCGCACCGCCTCCAGCGCCTCGGCCGGCCACAGGGCGGCCAGCGACGGAACCGTCGAGACCACGGTCACGTCGCGGGTGACCAACCACGGGCCCAGGTCCATGCCGCTGCGCACCAGCGACCGCGGCGCCGGAACCAGGCATGCACCGTGCCGCCACGCCAGCCACATCTCCTCGCACGAGGCGTCGAACGCCACCGACAACCCGGCCAGTACTCGGTCACCGGGCCCGATCGGGCTGTCCTGCAGAAAGAGTCGCGCCTCGGCGTCGACGAACGCCGCTGCGCTGCGGTGCGTGACCGCCACCCCCTTGGGGGTGCCGGTCGATCCCGACGTGAAGATGATCCACGCGTCGTCGCGAACCATCGGTGCTCCGGCGCGCCACCCGCGCGACGAACCGGGACCGCGGACAAGGCCCGTTTCGGTGATCACCACCACCACGTTGGCGGCACCGAAAACCAGGTCGGCGCGCTCGTCGGGATCGTCGGCGTCCACCGGAACGTAGGCCGCGCCTGCGGCCAGTGCCGCCAGGATCGCCACGTACAACGAATAACTGCCCGAGGGCATGCGGATCCCGATTCGGTCGCCGCGGCCCACGCCGCGCGCAGCCAACCAGGCCACGCTGTCTTCCATGTCGGCGACCAATTCGCTGTAGGTCAGTTGCACCGTGCCGTCGTCGAGCGCCGCGGCGTCGGGGTAGCGCGCGGCGGTGTCGTAAATGATGTCGATGAGCGTGCGCGGGTCCGGTGCGGCAGCCGACAGCAGGTACTGCGCGGGGATCTCGGGCACCCAATATTTTTACGCTGAGATTGCCGCCATGGTGGTGGTCGACGCACCGATGACGACCGTGCCGGCCATCTCGGCGAGGCTCGCGTTGCTGTGGTGCGCGCCCCGGACGTAGGCTTCTCGCGATCGAAGGGAGTGACCGCCGATGGCCAAGGTTCTCTTCGTGGTTAGCGGGACGAGTTTCTGGACGCTCAACGACGGCACCAGACACCCCACTGGTTATTGGGCGGAGGAATTCGCCGCTCCCTATCGCGCATTCACCGACGCCGGCCATGACATTGTGGTCGCGACACCCGGCGGTGTGGTGCCCTACGTCGACGTGATGAGCTTGCGCCCGGCCATGGCCGGCGGTGAAGAGGCCGCGCTGGAGCTCGAGGAAACGCTGCGATCGGCCGACGAACTGCGCCGGCCAATCCAATTGGCGAATGCCCGCCTGGACGACTACGACGCCGTCTATTACCCCGGTGGCCACGGCCCGATGGAAGACCTGTGGCAGGACGCCGATTCGGGTCGACTGCTCAGCGCGGCACTCGCCTCCGGCAAACCGTTGGCGATCGTCTGTCATGCCCCGGTAGCCATGCTGGCCACTCGGCGCAACGGTGTCTCCCCGTTCGCGGGTTATCGGGTCAGCGCGTTCACCAACGACGAAGAGGACGGCGTCGGACTGCGCGAGAAAGCGAAATGGACCGCCGAGGACGAACTGGTCAAGTTGGGGGTCGACTTCGTGCGCGGTGAAGTCTGGCAGCCGTTCACCGTCGTCGATCGCAATCTCTACACCGGGCAGAACCCGGCCTCGGCCGGACCGCTGGCGCAGGAGTTGCTCAAAGCGCTCTAGCGACTGGTCAGCTGTGGCGGGCGCGCGACCCAGACAGACGTCGGCGCCGGTCGACCGGTGCCGCTACCCAGTACCGGTTCTTCACCGTATCCAAGGCTTCGGTCACGTACTGGTCCAACGGGCGCCCGGCATTCTTTTGGCGCACCCACTGCTGAAACGCGAAATCTGCTGCTGCGAAACACAAGTGGACCAGCAGGCCGGGACGCATATCGGTGGTGGGGTCGGTGCCCATCCGCGCGGCGACCAACTTGATTGCACGATCTTTCTCGGCTTGCGTGTGGATGCTCACCGTGTCGAGCAGATGCGGTGCGACCAACAGTGCGGAACGCCATTGCGTACAGTCGGATTCGTCGAACGAGCGGGTTCGGGCGACGATCGCGTTGATCAACGCGTGGTCGGGTGATTCGTTGGCAGGCCGGGCGTCGAGGAGATTGACGATCGCCGTCCCGCCATGGCGCACCGGGCCGAGCAGCAGATCTTCCTTGGTGGGCACATACCGAAACAGAGTGCGTGGGGAAATCCCGGCGGCAGTGGCGATTTCCTCAGTCGTCACCGCGTCGTAGCCGCGCTGGACGAACAGGCGGAAGGCCGCGCGCCTGATGTCGGTCAGGACCTGCGCGCGTTGCCGATCACGCAGTGACTCCGCTGTCATCGGAAGCAGCCGATTCCGCCGTCGACGTGGATGGTCTGTCCGGTGATGAAAGTCGCGTCGCTGCTCAGCAGAAATGCCACCAGCGCCCCGACGTCGGTGCGAACATCCCCGATGCGTTTCATCGGTACCCGCCGCACCGCCTTCGCGTAGTCGTCGGGTGCGAACTGTTTCCAGAATTTCACGCCGTCGGATTCGGCGAACGGGCAGATCACGTTGACACGAATGTTGTCACGTCCCCATTCCAGCGCGGCGACTTTGGACAAGCCGCGGATGGCCTCTTTGGCGGCGGCATACCCGCCCCACTTGGGCTCGCCGCCGGTTCCCGTCCCCGAGCCGAGGTTGACGATCGACCCGCCACCGGCAGCCACCATCACCGGGTGCACGGCCTGCATCAGCAAAAAACTTGCGCGCGGGCCAACTTCGTGTCCGAGGGCGAAGTCCTCGAGGCTGACGTCGACGAACCGCTTCGGCTCGTTGGTGGCGATGGCGTTGTTGACCAAGCCGTGTACGGCACCGAAGGCCTGCACCGCAGCGCGGACAATGCGCGGCGCGCTGTGCGGGTCCCGCAGGTCCGCCACCACCGTCTCGACCCGGCCCAGTGCACCGAGTTCCTCAGCCGCCGCAGCCAAGGCCTCGTCCTGGATGTCGGTCAGCAGGACCGCCGCGCCGCGTTCCACCAAGGCGGCGCAGATCCCCTTGCCTACGCCCTGCGCGGCGCCGGTGACGATCGCGACCTGCCCGCGCATCGAATCGGCATGGGAATAAGTCACTGTCACTGAGCAAGTTTCGGGGCGGGGCGGCCCGCGATCAGCGGCAGGTCGAGATAGGTCTTGATGCCTGGCTCGGCTGCGCACACGTCGGGAATGGCGTTTATGCAGTGGTTCGCCGTGGCGACGACCCCCGGATTTCGTATCAGTCCTTCGGCGACGGAGGGTGGCTGCAGGCCTTTGAACGTGAGGCTCACCGTGGGGTCACCGGTGATCTCCACCTCGAAGCGTTCTCCGATGCCGCCGAAGTTCCAACCCGGGTCGAGGTTCTCCTCGCCCATCAACCAGTTGACCGCCGCGGTGATGACCGGTTCGCCGTCGACGAGCGCTTGCCAACGGAATCGGCGGGCGGCCACTGTTCCGGCCGTGATCGGGAACGGGTCGTAATCGATGTCGGACGTCGCGACGGCGATGTCCTGCGTCGTCCTGATGTCGGGGTCGATGCGAAAGCCCATGTAGTCAGCAATCATTCGCACCGACATCTTGAATCCGGCTTCCAGCAGGCCGGCCATCGGCCCTTGCATGGCCTCCTGCGGCGATCCGCCGAAGCCCATGATGTGGCGCACCACGTCCGGCGCGTTGTAGGTGCGGATATCGGAGAACTCTTCGGCCCGGATATGGGTGACGGCCGAGGACAGTGACGACACCATGAGCGGGAAGCGTTCGGTGATACCGCCGGGATGAATACCCGAACCGTGCAGCGTCACCCCGCCTTCGACGGCGGCGTCGTGGATGGCCTTGTTGCGGGCGTTGGTCAGGTCGGGATACACCCAGCCCACCGGGGTGACCACATTCTTGCCGGACCGCAGGATCGCCTGCACCTCTTTGTCATTGGGTATCAACGGGCTGTACATGACGCAGTCGGCATCCAGCGCCAAGAGCTGGTCGACGTTCGTAGTGGCCGTGACGCCGAGCCGGCCGATGCCGATGATTTCGCCGACGTCGAGCCCATCCTTATCCGCGCTGTGCACCCAGCAACCGGCCAGCTCGAGTTGCGGGTGATTGACCACGCATTCGATGGCGGCTTTACCGACACCCCCGGTCGCCCATTGGATGACACGAAGATTAGCTGGGCTGCTCATCGAAGACCTCCGGGGCGAAGTGACGGGCCAGTTGGCACCGTATGACTGTCTGACAGAGACTGTCAACGACAGGTCACCCTAATCCACCAGCGCGGCCCGCATCGGTCTGATACTTTCCGCTCGTCGCATCGATGTCGGGGAGGCGCCTTGTTTCGCACAGTCACCACCGCTTTGGGAATCGCGGTCATCGGCGGATGTATCGCGGTGCCGCAGGCCGCCGCCGACAACCCCGTCTGCACCTCGACGACGTGCGCCTTCCTAGCGCCGTCGGGCAACCTGAGCTGCGAGGTCGACTATCGACGGGGCAGCGGCATCACCGACGGGGCGTATTGCCAGACCGACTCTCCGCCCCAGTCGGTGCAAATGACCGCCGACGGGGCGATCAAGCCGTGTACCGGAGTGGGTTGTCTGGGCAATGCCGGCCAAGGCACCCCGACCCTCGGCTACGGCCAAACTGCCGGAATAGGTCCGTTCACTTGCCAGTCGGAGACCAGCGGGGTCACCTGCACGGTTACCTCGGGTCGCGGCTTCACCATCTCGACCGCGGGCATTACGCCGGTCGGCTGACGCGCTCAGCGCACCCTTGTTTCGCCGGGCCGAGTGTCGTTGCGGCCCTGCGGATCTGCCGTCGCCGTTTCGCGACCGACCGAGGTGACGAGGTGTTCGTAGGTGCCGGTGGTGTGCAGCAGCCGGTCCAGGACCAGAGGTCGCTGGTCGAGGTGCAACTCGATGCCCGCCTGATCGGTCTGGCGGTGCACGAGCAGCAGGCCGGACAGGCCGGCGGAGTCACAGAACACCAGCTCGGAGAAGTCGAGGTGGATCTGGGTCGGGGCGGGCTGTTGGGTGATCAGCTGGGAGACCGCCGTCACCAGCTCGGTGGTGTTCTGGTAGTCGAGTTCACCGGCCACGCGCAGGCAGGCCGATCCGCCAGCGGTGGTGATGGTCAGGCTGAGACTCACTGGGTCACTCCGGTGCGGTCCGGGCCGAAGGTGGCCGATAGGGCATCTTTGGCTGCCCGCAGCAGGCGCTGACTGCGGGGAAAGTCCTTGAGCTGCATAGCCAGCAGGTCCAGCGCGGGAAGCAGGCTTCCGGCCGGCACGCCACGGGCGGTCAGGATCTCGGCGGTCCACACGATGAAGCCGGTGAACAGGTCGTCGTCGTCGGTGTACAGACCGGTGCCGAGGAAGTCGACGATGTGGGCGATGTCCTCGATGGTGTGCTGACGCTGTTGGTCGGTATAGGCGCGCATCGCCGGAATGCGGTCCGCCAATTCGCTGACTGTCGACTGGACCAGTCCCGGGGCGCTCCGGCTGACCAGGCTGTATTCCTGGTCGGCCAGGTGGGGCAGGTCGTCAATGGGTTGGCGGCTGGCACCGAGGTGCATGCGCGGAAACTCCTGCGCCAGTCGCGCACCGGCGGCGCGTGCGTCCGGTGCCCAGGCGTCGGCGCCCAACTGGCGGGCATGGCGGCCATCGCGGCCGAAGGCGGCGCCACCGGCCAGCACCGGCACCCCGGCGGCTTGGCAGGCGGTGATTGCGGCGTGCGCGGTGGGCAGGCGGGTGGGGATGGAACAGGACAGGGCGACGACGTCGGGCGCGTGGTGATGTAAGTGGGCGACCAGGTGTGGAGTCGGGACCTGTGCGCCCAGGAAGTCGACCCGCCAGCCGCGCAGGTGCAGCACTTCGGCGAGCAGCCGGGCGGGCAGCGCGTGCCACTCACCGTCCACGCAAGCCACCGTCACTCGACCGGTGTGAACGGGGGTCCGACTGGAGGGGTGGTGGGCGAGCGCGGCGATCACCCGATCGTTGATCGCGGTGGCGGCGTGTTCCTGAGCGACGGTGATGCGGTTG
>NZ_LZLE01000024.1 GCF_001673155.1 Mycobacterium sp. 1423905.2
CGTCGACGCGGCCAGCGGCGGTTTCGTGGTGCCGTTCTTGCACCCCGAGCTGAAGTGGGACTTCCGGTTGCCCCGCGTGGTGTCGATCAACGTCAGCGGCCACAAGTACGGGTTGACCTATCCCGGCGTCGGCTTCGTGGTCTGGCGCAACAAGGAGCATCTGCCCGAGGACCTGGTGTTCCACGTCAACTATCTGGGCGGCGACATGCCGACGTTCACCCTGAACTTCTCCCGCCCGGGCAACCAGGTGGTGGGCCAGTACTACAACTTCCTGCGGTTGGGCCGCGACGGCTACACCAAGGTGATGCAGACTCTGTCCGAAACCGCGCGGTGGCTGGGTGAGCAGTTACGCACCGGCGACCATTGCGAGCTGATTTCGGACGGTTCGGCGATCCCGGTGGTCAGCTTCCGGTTGGCCCGCGAGTGCGGCTACACCGAGTTCGACGTGTCGCACGAGCTGCGGACCTTCGGCTGGCAGGTTCCCGCCTACACCATGCCTGACAACGCCACCGACGTGTCGGTGCTGCGCATCGTCGTGCGGGAGGGCTTGTCCGCTGACCTGGCGCGCGCCCTGCACGACGATGCCCGCACGGCGCTGGCGAACCTGGACAAGGTCAAGCCGGGCGGACACTACGACGCCCAGCACTTCGCGCACTAGTAGTCACATCGGTCACACCCGTCTCCGTCGGGAGCATGTGCTGATGTGCCCGCCTCACAGCGACAATTCGGGTTGTCGCTCGGAGGCGGGCACAAAGGAAGGTGTGTCCGGGTCGGTACTGCTGTGACAGCTGAGACGACGGGGCGTTGGTTCGCGGACGCTTCTGGGACAATGGGGGCCGTGGCTGTTACCCCCATATCGCTGAGCCCGGGCGTCCTCGCCGAGGCCGTGGTGGACCTGGGCGCCATCGCGCACAACGTGCGGGTGCTGCGCGAGCACGCCGGCAGCGCGCAGGTGATGGCCGTCGTCAAGGCCGACGGCTACGGGCACGGCGCCACCCGGGTGGCGCAGACCGCCCTGGCCGCGGGCGCCGCCGAACTGGGTGTCGCCACCGTCGACGAGGCACTCGCGTTGCGCGCCGACGGCGTCACCGCGCCGCTGCTGGCGTGGTTGCACTCACCCGGCACGGACTTCGGCCCAGCGCTGCTGGGTGACATCGAGATCGCGGTGTCCTCGGTGCGCCAGCTCGACGAACTGCTCGACGCGGTGCGCCGAACCGGACGCACCGCCACGGTGACCGTCAAGGTGGACACCGGCCTCAACCGCAACGGCGTGCCCCCGGCGCAGTATCCGGCGCTGCTGTCCGCGCTGCGTCAGGCCGTCGCCGACGACGCCGTACGCCCGCGCGGGCTGATGTCGCACATGGTGTACGCCGACGCGCCCGACAAATCCATCAACGATCTGCAGGCGCAACGCTTCACCGGCTTCCTGGCTCAGGCCCGCGAGCACGGCGTGCGGTTCGAGGTGGCGCACCTGTCGAACTCCTCGGCCACCATGGCCCGTCCCGACCTCACCTTCGACCTGGTGCGCCCCGGCATCGCGGTCTACGGCCTCAGTCCCGTCCCCAGCTTGGGCGACATGGGACTGATTCCGGCGATGACGGTGAAATGCTCTGTCGCGCTGGTCAAGTCGATCAGCGCGGGTGAGGGCGTGTCGTATGGACACACCTGGACCGCACCGCGCGACACCAACCTGGCGCTGCTGCCCGTCGGTTACGCCGACGGTGTGTTCCGGGCGCTGGGCGGGCGTCTGGAGGTCTTGATCAACGGCCGGCGGCGGCGCGGTGTCGGGCGAATCTGCATGGACCAGTTCGTCGTCGACCTGGGCCCCGGCGCCGTGGACGTGGCCGAAGGTGACGAAGCGATCCTGTTCGGGCCCGGCACCAGCGGCGAGCCTACCGCCCAGGACTGGGCCGACCTGCTCGACACCATCCATTACGAGGTGGTCACCAGTCCCCGCGGGCGCATCACCCGAACCTATCGGGAGGCCGGAAGCCGTTGAGCGGGCAAGATTCCGGCAAGCGGCACAAGGCGTGGCTTGCAGGTGGCGCGGGCTTGACCGCGGTCGCCACCATGGTCGGAGCTTCGGCCCGCCGGTCGCTGGCCGACCGGGGCCTCAGCGCCGAAGACCCCTACGCCGACGAGAGCTTCGAGTGGCCGGACAGCGACCGCAGCCAGGTGGTGACCGCCACCGACGGTGTGCCGCTGGCCGTGCGCGAAGCGGGTCCGGTTGACGCCCCGGTCACCGTCATGTTCGCGCACGGATTCTGCCTTCGTATGGGCGCCTTCTACTTTCAGCGCAAGCGCCTCGCGCAACTGTGGGGAGACCAGGTGCGCATGGTCTTCTACGACCAACGCGGACACGGCCAGTCCGGCGAGGCCGACCCAGACAGCTACACGTTGACCCAGTTGGGGCAGGACTTGGAGGCCGTCCTGCAGGTCACCGCGCCGCGTGGACTGATCGTGCTGGTCGGTCACTCGATGGGGGGCATGACGGTGCTCTCGCATGCCCGCCAGTTCCCCGAGCGATACGGCCGGCAAATCATCGCTGCGGCGCTGATCTCCTCGGCGGCCGAGGGAGTGACCCGATCCCCGCTCGGCGAACTACTCAAACACCCTGCGCTGGAAGCGCTTCGGTTCGCCGCGCGGTCGGCGCCCAACCTCATGCACCGCGGCCGTAACGTCTCGCGATCGGTAATGGGACCCGTCCTGCGCGCCGCCTCCTACAGCGACCTGGAGGTCAGCCGGAGTCTGGACGCGTTCAGCCAGCGCATGATGAACGACACCCCGATCGCCACGCTGGTGGGCTTTCTGCGTGCGCTGGAAGTGCACGACGAGACCGCCGGCCTGTGGACGCTGCTCAGGATCCCCACCCTGATCGCCTGCGGCGACCACGACCTGCTCACCCCGGACGAGTACTCGCGCAAAATGGCGGCGTCGCTGCCCCGTTCCGAACTCGTCATCGTTCCCGGCGCCAGTCACCTGGCGCTGCTGGACAAGCCCGACGCCATCAACGACGGGTTGGTCCGCCTGGTGAACCGTGCTCTGCCGGGTCGAATGACATTGAGGTATCAGCGTTTCCGGGAAAGGTTCCGGCGTCGTGGATAGCGGGGGGACTGCCACGCTCGAACGCGTCGAGGACACCGTCGCGCTGGGCTGCCGGCTGGGCGCGCAATTGCGGGCGGGGGACGTGGTGGTGCTCTCGGGTCCGCTAGGTGCCGGAAAGACGGTGCTGGCCAAGGGGATTGCCGAGGCGATGGAGGTCGACGGTCCGGTCACGTCGCCGACCTACGTGTTGGCCCGGGTGCACCCGCCGCGGCGGACAGGGGCGCCGGCGATGATCCACGTCGACGTCTACCGGTTGCTGGACGAGGGTACCGACCTGCTCGGAGAACTGGACTCCCTGGACCTCGACACCGACCTGGACGACGCGGTCGTCGTCGTGGAATGGGGTGAGGGGCTAGTCGAACGGCTCTCGGAGCGCCACCTCGACGTCAAACTCGAGCGGGTCAGCCACTCCGATGTGCGGATCGCGACCTGGGAATGGGTGCGCACGTGATCGTCCTGGCGCTCGACACCGCCACCCCGGCCGTCACCGCCGGGATCGTGCGGCGTGACGACCTGGCCTTGCTGGCCGAACGAATCACCGTCGATGCCCGCGCGCACGCCGAACGGCTGACGCCAAATGTGGTGGCCGCGTTAGCCGATGCCGGGCTGGGCATGGCCGACCTGGCTGCGGTGGTGGTGGGCTGCGGGCCTGGACCGTTCACCGGTCTGCGGGCCGGGATGGCGACTGGGGCGGCCTACGGTCACGCGCTCGGCATCCCGGTGTACGGGGTGTGCAGCTTGGATGCGATCGGCGGCCTGACCACCGGCGAGGTGCTGGTGGTCACCGACGCACGCCGGCGCGAGGTCTACTGGGCGTGCTACCGCGACGGCGTCCGCACGGCAGGGCCGGCGGTCAACGCCCCAGCCGACGTCGATCCGGGCGCGGTGCAAGCGGTCGCCGGCTCGCCCGAACACGCGGCGTTGTTCGACCTGCCGCGCTGCGGCCCCACCACTCCCACGCCGGCCGGGCTGGTCCGCGCGGTGAACTGGTCGGAGCCACCGGAGCCGCTGGTGGCGCTGTATCTGCGCCGTCCCGACGCCAAACCCTCGGCGGCACGCTCATGACCGCCCACCTCGAGCCGGTCACCGTCGGCGGACTCACCCGCGCCGACGCCGAGCGCTGCGCGCAGCTGGAAGCCCAACTCTTCGACGGTGACGACCCGTGGCCCGCGGCGGCCTTCCACCGCGAATTGGCCAGCGGCCGCAACCATTACGTCGGCGCCCGGGTGGCAGACAAACTCGTCGGTTACGCCGGTATCTCGAAGCTGGGCCGCACCCCGCCGTTCGAATACGAAGTGCACACCATCGGCGTCGACCCGCAATACCAGGGCCGCGGCATCGGCCGTCTCCTCCTCGACGAGCTGCTGAACGTCGCCGACGGCGGTGTGGTCTTCCTGGAAGTGCGTACTGACAACGACGCCGCGATCGCGCTGTACCGCAGCGTCGGCTTCGAGCAGATCGGGGTACGTCGGCGCTACTACCGGGTGAGCGGCGCCGACGCCTACACGATGCGGCGGGAGGCGCAATGACGGCAACCATCTTGGCGATCGAAACCTCCTGTGACGAAACAGGAGTCGGCATCGCGCGGCTGGACGCCGACGGCGCGGTGACGCTGTTGGCCGACGAGGTGGCCTCCAGCGTCGACGAGCATGTCCGGTTCGGCGGGGTGGTTCCGGAGATCGCCTCGCGCGCCCATCTGGAAGCGCTGGGGCCTGCGATGCGCCGCGCGCTGGCCACCGCCGGGTTGGCCCGCCCGGACGTCGTCGCCGCCACCATCGGCCCCGGCCTGGCCGGCGCCTTGCTGGTCGGGGTGGCCGCGGCCAAGGCGTACGCGGCGGCCTGGGACGTGCCGTTCTACGCCGTCAACCATCTGGGCGGACACCTGGCCGCCGACCTCTACGAGCATGGTCCGCTACCGGAGTGCGTGGCGCTGCTGGTCTCCGGCGGCCAC